>NZ_JBHYJD010000004.1:0-423229 GCF_042740555.1 Nonomuraea sp. NPDC059007
GCACGGCCGTGCCGGGTTCGACCTTCTTCGCCACCGCATCCTGCTGAAGTGAAGATCACTCGGCGCCACCACCGATTACGGGCCAGAGCCGTTCAGCCGCCCAGCATGCTTCTCCGCTCATGGGCCAGCCGTACGACCTGCGGCACGCGGGCATCACGTGGCGACTCGCAGCGGGTGTGCCCGTGGGTCAGGTAGCCGACTGGGCCGGGAACAGCGTCGAGGTCCTGCAGCGGGTCTACCACCTGTGCATGTCGGGTTACGACGACGTGTGGATCAAGAAGATGGACCGAGCAAGGAAGGAACTCTGATGATCATTGGATCGCGAATGGATCGCGAAACCCGTCTCAGCATGTCTTCTGGCGTCTCCAAATGGCAAGACTACTTGATCATGAAAACAAACAAAAAGCCAGGCCAGACGATGTCTGGCCTGGCTGGTAATGGGTGCCCCCTGAAGGATTCGAACCTTCGCACCCGGCTCCGGAGGCCGGTGCTCTATCCCCTGAGCTAAGGGGGCTCCAACGAGCCCTAAGGCTATCAGCATCCTGCCACCACTCCGCACACGATAAAGCTCCGGGCACACATCCATCGAAAACCGCACGTGACCACCCCGTCACGGGTTAGCTTCGTGGCCGTGGGCGAGGTACTGGGCAGAGTTCTGGTTGTCGATGATGACGAGGTCATCAGGCAGCTCATCGCGGTCAACCTGACCCTGGAGGGGTTCGAGGTGGAGACCGCCACCGATGGTGCGGACTGTCTGGATCGTGTGCTTGATGTCATGCCCGACGTGGTCACTCTGGATGTGATGATGCCGTGTCTGGACGGGTGGGTTACGGCGCATCGGTTGCGCACTGATGAGGCTACGAGTCATATCAAGGTGGTGCTGATCACGGCTCGGGCGCAGGATGATGATCGGCGCCGGGGGCTGGGGATCGGGGTGGACGCCTATCTGACCAAGCCGTTCGATCCGGCTGAGCTCATTCAGGTGGTTCGCGATCTGGCTGCTCGGGCTCGTAGCTGAGGATCGGGCTAGGCGGGTTGGTCGGAGAGCAGGCCTCGGGAGCGGGCGGTGGCGGCGGCCTGGGTGCGGGTGGAGGCGTCTAGTTTGCCCAGGATGTTGGAGACGTGGACGCTCACCGTCTTCTGGGCGATGTAGAGGCGCTCGGCTATCTCGCGGTTGGTGAGGCCGTCGGCGACCAGGCGGAGGACTTCGAGTTCGCGGGCGGTCAGGGAGCCGTCGGTCGAGGCGGTGGTGAATCGGGCCCGGCGGGCGAACTCCTCCAGTGCCGATGCCAGCGGGACGGCCTTCAGGTTGTCGGCGGCGTCCCGGGCGAGCAGCCAGGTGGATTGCGCGGATTCACGGTCGCCGGTGGCGAGCTGGGCTTCGGCCAGGCGCCAGCGGACTCGGGCGGTTTCGTATACGAAGCCGTAGTCGAATGCTTCCACGACCCTTTTCCATAGGGCTACGTCGTGGCGGCCCTGCACGCGTACCCACTCGGCTTCTACGCGCAGTGCCCACGCGCGGCCCTCCAGGCCCATGGGTCCGCGTTTGCCGTCCGGGCCCGCGACCGCGGTGCGGGCGCGTTCGCGCAGGTCGTCGGCTTCGTCGGTACGGCCCAGCTCCGCCAACGCCCACAACCCCGTGGCGCAGATCCGCAGGTTGGCCGGGTCGGCGGGGATGAGCTGCGACAGGCAGGCCCGTACGTGTTCCCACGCGGCGGTCGGGTCGCCCTTCCACAGGGCGTCCTCGGCGGCGAGGCCGCGCGCCATGTAGGTGACGAGGTCGTTGGACCAGAAGGGGCGCAGCCAGTCGATGCGGGGGCCCACGGCGGGTAGTCCGCGGCCTACCTCCACGAACAGGGCGAACGACGACAGGATCGCCTCGGGCACCGTTCCGACGCGGGCGCCGAAGGTTGCGGCCACACGTTCGGCGTCGTCCCATTCGCCGGCCACGTAATGGATGAGGAAACGAAGAAAGCGCAGGTCGGTGCCGTACGTACTCCAGTTCAGCCCATTCTCCTCCGCCAGCCGGATGCCGCTGTCGGTGGCGGAGGCGGCCTCGACGAGGTGGCCCTGCTCGTACAGGAGGCGGGCGCGGGCGAACTCGGCGCGCAGGTCCATGGCGAGGATGCCGGAGGTGCGGGAGGTGGCCTGTTCGTAGCGGGCGGCGGCGGTGGAGAAGTCGCCGTCCAGCTCCGACAGCAGGGCGAGGCTGATCAGGGCGCCTTTTTCCGCGTCGGGGACGCCGGCGGAGCGGGCGACCTCCAGGGCGCGGCGGGCGCGTGGGGCGACTTCGGCGTGGCGGTCGGTCCAGGCCAGGGCGCGGGCGCTGGTGGCCAGGGCGCGGGCGAGTTCTGCCGGGGTTCGGGCGGTTTCCACTGCGGTCTCGCCGGCTTGGACCGCGGCTTCGTCCTGGCCCAGTTCGGCCAGGTAGTAGGCGAGGCGTTCGTTGACCTGCGAGGTCTGCGGGAGGGCGCGGAGCTGGGTGACGGCGCGGTGGTTGTCACCGCTGTCGGCGGCCATGATGGCGCTGCGCAGGGCCAGGTCGGCGCGGCCCTCGCCGGCCAGGGACTCGGCGTCGGCAACGCGGTCCCAGAGGCTGAGCGCCTGGTCGTAGTGGCGGTGGGCTTCGGCGGGCGCGCCGAGGCGTTCGGCCTGGCGACCGGCTTCGGCGGAGGCGGTCAGGGCGCCGGACAGGTCGTGGCCCGCCAGGTGGTGGTGGGCCAGCTCGGCGGGTGCGGTGAGCAGGGTGGCGAACGTGGCGTGCAGCCTGGTGCGCTCGCCCGGCAGGAGGTCGGTGTAGACGGCTTCCTGGAGGAGGGCGTGGCGGAAGGCGTAGCCGTACCCGTCGACTCTGAGCAGTCCGCGCGAGACGATCTCGCGCACGGCCTCCTCGAAGTCGGCGAGAGGGAGGCCGGAGACCTCGCGCAGGAGCACGTCCTCGACGCGGCGGCCCGCGACGGCGGCGGCGCGCAGGACGCGCTGGCCGGGCTCGGAGAGGACCTCGACGCGGGACATCAGCAGGCTGGCCAGGCCGTCGGGGAGGGTCTCGCCTTCGGAGAGGGCGGCGTAGAGCTCTTCGGCGTAGAAGGGGTTGCCGTCTGCACGGCTGACGATCTCGCCGAGTTCGCGACTGTCCATGTCACCGAATGTGGCGACATAGTCGGAGATTTCGGCTGAGGCCATGGGGCCCACGTCCACCGCGGTCACCGAGGGCAGGCGCTTGAGCTCGGCCAGGACGGTGCGCAGGGGGTGGCGGCGGTGCAGGTCGTCGGTGCGGTAAGTGCCGACGAGGCAGACGCGCTCGCTCTGGAGCATGCGGCTCAGGAACACAAGCAGGTCGCGGGTCGAACGGTCGGCCCAATGCAGGTCCTCGATCACGAACAGGACCGGTTGCACCGCGGCCAGCAGACCCAGCAGCGAGCCGAACAGCCGCTGCTGGGTGAGGCCCGACGACGGCGCGGTCTCGCCGCCCGGCAGCAGTTGCTCCAGGACGGGGCGCTCGGCGATGGCGGCACGCAGCGTGGGGTCGGCGCCGCGCAGGGCGTCGGCTAGCGGGAGGTATGGGAGGGCGTCGCCCAGTTCGGCGCACTGGCCGATCATGACGTTGAAGCCGCGCTGGCGGGCCTGGGCCACGAGTTCGCAGGTCAGGCGGGTCTTGCCGATGCCCGCGTCGCCGCCTACGAGCGCCACGCCGGCGGTGCCGTCGCCGGCGGTTTCGAGCACGCGAACTAGTCTCCTCAGCTCAGCTGAGCGTCCGATAAGAAGACTGTTCATCTCGGTAACTCTATATGTAACAGAATCATGATTCTTTACGGCACAGCCCCACCCCCGCCACCCGCCGCCGTGCGCCGGCGCCGATCGGGGGGATCGCTTCTCACGTCGGACGGGGCTGGTCACCGTCACGGCCTGTGTCCACCCCCTAAGTGGTCCCCTCTTTACCCCCGACCGGCAAGGCAGGCGGGGGCCGGAGGCGTACCGGGGCCGGAGGCAGGTGGGCCGGAGGCGGGGTCCGAAAGCCGCTGACTGAGCGGAGGCGGAGGCGAGGGAGCAGGTGGGGAGGCGAAGCGGAGGGGCGGAGGGGCGGTTGGAAGGGCGCGGCGGAGAAGGGGCGAAGAGGGGCGAGGCGGAGGGCAAAGCGGGGGACGGGCCGGAGGGCGGGCGGAAGGCGGGCGGAAGAGTGAGGAGGAGGGGCGAGGAGGAAGGGTGGGATTGGGGGACAAATACCCGCAGAGTGGGGCGCGCTTTGCCCGTGGCAAACCCGACGACTTGGACACTGCTGGAGGAAGGGCCAGGAAAACGCTGAGGAGCCCCGATGGATGGTCCCCTGGAGAAGACCGAGCGCGGCCCCGAACCCGCGAAGCTGTCCCTGTCCGTCAACGGAGCCACCCTGGTGGCCGAGGTGGAGCCGCGGGCCAGCCTGCTGGACACCCTGCGTGAAAGCCTGGATCTCACCGGCACCAAGAAGGGCTGCAACCAGGGCGCCTGTGGCGCGTGCACCGTCTGGGTGGACGGCCGCCGGGTCGTCTCCTGCCTGACGTTGGCGGTCGCGTGTGAGGGCAGGGAAGTCACCACGATCGAGGGTCTGGTCGAGCACCCGATGCAGGACGCCTTTCTGGCCTGTGACGCGCTGCAGTGCGGTTACTGCACGCCGGGACAGATCATGTCGGCGGTCAAGCTGCTGGAGGAGGGCCACGCCGGCGACGACGCCGAGATCGCGGAGTGGATGAGCGGCAACCTGTGCCGTTGCGCCGCCTACCCGCACATCCGCCAGGCGATCCGGGAGGTGCGCGATGGCGGGCACCAATAGAAACGGTGCACACCAGCCAAGCGCACATGCTCACACATCAAGGCAGGTAACCCGTGCACGCCATTAGTTACGCCAGAGTCGGCGACGTAGCCTCAGCGCTGGCCGAAGGGGCCGATCCGGGGAGCAGGTTTCTGGCCGGTGGGACCACCGAGGTGGACATGCTCCGCATCGGTGTGGCCCAGGAGCGGCGGCTGGTCGACATCAATGATCTGCCGCTCAACACCATCGAGGACCTGCCCGGCGGCGGCCTGCGGCTGGGGGCGCTGGCCAGGATGAGCGACGTCGCCGCCACACCGGGCGTCCGGGAACGGTTCCCGATGATCGCGCAGGCGTTGGAGCTGGGCGCGTCGGCGCAGTTGCGGAACATGGCCTCGATGGGCGGCAACATGATGCAGCGGGTCCGCTGCGGCTACTTCCGCGAGGCCGGCATGCCGTGCAACAAGCGGGAGCCGGGTTCCGGCTGCGCGGCCGAGGGTGGGTTCCATCGGGGGCATGCCGTACTCGGGACCAGCGAGCATTGTTTCGCGACGCATCCGTCCGACGTCGCGGTGCCGTTGGTGGCGCTGGACGCGGTGATCCACCTGCGCAGCCGGTACGGCGAGCGGTCGATGCCGCTGGAGGACTTCTTCCTGCAGCCCGGAGACACGCCGGAACGCGAGCACCCGATCGAGCACGGCGAGCTGATCACCGCGATCGAGGTGCCCGCCGCCCCGGTGGCCCGCACGTCGTTGTACTGGAAGGTGCGTGACCGCGAGTCGTACGAGTTCGCGCTGGTCTCGGCGGCCGTGGCGGCCACGGTCACCGACGGTGTCATCCGCGAGGTACGCCTGGCGCTCGGCGGCGTGGCCACCCGCCCGTGGCGGGCCAGAGCGGCGGAACAGATGCTGACCGGCGGTCCGGCCATCGGCGACGCCTTCGAGGCGGCGGCCGCGGCCGAACTGGCCCCGGCCGTGGGCCACCCGCAGAACGCCTTCAAGATCGAGCTGGCCAAACGCACGATCGTGCGGGTCCTGGAAAGGGTGACGGCGGCATGAACGGGACCGCGAAAGCACTGGAAAGGGTGACGGCGGCATGACCACCACACTCATCGGTCAGCCCGTCACCCGGGTGGACGGCCGCGCCAAGGTCACCGGCGCCGCCAAGTACACCGCCGAAGTCTCCCTGCCGGGCATGCGCCACGCGGTCATCGCCGGTTCCGAGATTCCCGCCGGACGCGTCACCGGCGTCGACAGGTCCAGGGCCATGGCCGAGCCGGGCGTGCTGGCCGTACTCACGTATGAGGATCTTCCGAAGGTGGCCGCGCAGCCGGTCCTCACGCTCTCGCTGGCCGGTACGGTCGCCCACGGCCAGAGCTTCTTCCCCATGCAGGACCCGGTCATCCACTACGCGGGCCAGCCCGTGGCCATCGTCGTGGGCGAGACGCTGGACGCCGCCACCCGGGGCGCCGAGCTGCTGGACGTGACGTACGAGCGCACGGAGTCGATCACCGTGATCGACGAGGGCCGCGACCAGTCCTACGTGCCCGAGCGAATCCTGGCCGGCCTGGCGCCGGGCCAGATGGGCCGGGGCGATGTGGACGCCGGACTGGCGGCGGCCGAACTGACGGTGGAGGCCACGTTCACGTTCACGGCCAACCACCAGAACCCGCTGGAGATGTCGGCCACGGTGGCCTCCTGGGACGACGGGCAGCTCACGCTGTGGGACGCGACCCACGGTCCGACCGCCACCCAGATGACGGTCGCGAACCTGCTGGGCATCCCGGCCTCGCGCATCCGGGTGATCACCAGGTTCGTCGGCGGCAGTTTCGGCGCCAAGGCCATGATCTGGGCGCATCCGACGCTGGCCGCCATGACCGCTCAGATCATGCGCAGGCCGATCAAGCTGGCGCTGACCAGGGAGCAGATGTTCACGGGGTGCGGGCTGCGGGAGGACAACGAGCAGACGATCACGCTCGGCGCCGGCGCCGACGGACGGCTGACCGCGATCCGCCACGAGAAGCTGTCGATCACCTCGGCCTACGACGACTGGGCCGAGCCCGCGCTGAGCGGTTCCGGCGAGCTCTACGCCTGCGACAACTTCGCGGCCGTCTACCACCTCATCAAGGGCAACACGATGACGCCCACGTTCATGCGCGGACCGGGTGAGACGGCGGGGCTGGCCGTACTGGAATGCGCGATGGACGAGCTGGCGGAGCGGGCCGGGCTGGATCCGATCGAGCTGCGGCTGCGCAACCACGCCGACGTCGATCCGGTGAGCGGGCGGCCGTGGTCGAGCAAGGGGCTCAAGGAGTGTTACGCGCGGGGCGCCGAGCTGATCGGGTGGGCCGATCGCGACCCGCGTCCCGGCATGCGGCGCGAAGGCGACTGGCTGCTCGGCATGGGGATGGCCACGGCGATCTATCCCGTCTATCCGCTGATGAATCCGCAGCGTGCGCGGGCCCGGCTGTATGCGGACGGCACCGCGGTCATCCAGACCGCCGCTTCCGACATCGGCACCGGCGCGGCCACGGTGCTCACCCAGATCGCCGCCGAGGGGCTCGGGCTGCCGCTGGAGATGGTCAGGGTGGAGTACGGCGACACCTCGCTGCCGTTCCTGGCGGCGTCGGTCGGCTCGACGGGGTCGACGGCGGGCGGCAACGCCGTTCATCTGGCCGCGACGGGCCTGCGGGAGCAGCTCGTCGCCCAGGCGGTCCAGGACGAGGGCTCGCCCCTGCACGGCGCGGACCCGGAGCTGGTCGACGTCGTGGACGGCGTCATGGTCGGGCCGTCCGGGTCGGAGAGTTACGGCGAGATGCTCAGCCGCAACTTCGTCCCGGAGACCGAGTACCTGGGCACCTACCAGCACCACGTCGACGAGGAGCACGCGCTGCTGAACTTCGGCGCCCAGTTCGCCGAGGTGGCCGTGGACGCCGCTCTGGGGGTGGTGCGGGTGCGCAGGATGGCCGGGGTGTTCGCGCCCGGCCGCGTGCTGAACCGGAAGACGGCGCGCAGCCAGCTCATGGGCGGCATGATCTGGGGTCTGTCCCAGGCGTTGCTTGAGGCCACGCACATGGATCCGCGCTTCGGCCGCTGGGCCAACCCGAGCCTGGGCGACTACCTGGTGCCGGTCAACGCCGACGTGCCCGAGGTGATGGTGGAGACGGTGGAGGTGGACGATCCGTTCGTCAACCCACTGGGGGTCAAGGGCATCGGGGAGATCGGCATGGTCGGGATGGCGGGCGCGATCGCCAATGCCGTGCACAACGCCACGGGCAGGCGGGTGCGTTCGTTCCCGATCACCATCGAGTCACTGCTCTGACAGCACGAGGTCGGCACAACGCTCCCCGATCATGATCGCGGGAGCGTTGGTGTTTCCCGAGGTGACCGCGGGCATCACCGAGGCGTCGGCGACGCGCAGTCCGTCGACGCCGAGCACGCGTAGGCGGTGGTCCACGACCGTGCCCATCCGGCAGGTGCCCGCCTGGTGGTGGTAGGTGACGAGCGTGCGCTCGATATAGGCCGAAATATCGGCATCGCCGGGGTAGAGCTCGCGGCCCAGCTCGGCCCCGATCTCCCTGCACAGCTCCACCGCCGCCCGCATGCACCGCCGGTCGGCCTCCTCGCGCAGGTAGGCGGGGTCGGCCAGCAGCGGCGCGCCCGGGTCGGCGGAGGTGAGGCGGAGCGTGCCCCGGCTCACCGGCCGGATGATCCCGGCCATCAGCGTGAACGCGTCCGGCGGCCCGCTCATCGTCTCGTCGTACAACGGCACGTGGAAGAAGAGCGGCTGCACGTCCGGCGCGGGCAGGCCGCCGCGGCTGCGCCAGAAAAGCTGGCTGTGCATCACGGGCAGCCCCGGCACCGGCGGCGGCACCGGCCCGCGGGCCGCCACGATCACCGGGACCAGCGCGTGGTCGTGCAGGTTCGCGCCGACCGGCAGGTCCGCCCGCACCGGCACGCCGATCCGGCGTAGCTCGTCGGCCGGTCCGATGCCGCTGAGCATGAGGAGCCGGGGCGACTCCAGGGCGCCCGCGCTCAGCACGACCTGCCCGGCGTACACGCGCTCGCCCCGCCCGACCTCGACCCCGACGCACCGCGACCCCTCGAACAGCAGCCTGGTCGCGACCGCTCCCGTCCTGATCCGCACCCGGCCGCCGCGCAGATAGGCCGCCGCCGTGCTGTGCCGCCGCCCGTCCTTGACGGTGAGCTGGCAGAAGCCCGCGCCGTCCTGCGCCGCGCCGTTGCAGTCCTCGTTGTACGGCAGGCCGAGCCCCACAGCCGCCTCGACCACGGAGGCGTTGACCGGATGCGGACGGTAGTCGGACATCACCCGGACCGGTCCGCCCACGCCGTGATGCTCACAGGCGCCCCGGTCGAAGTCCTCCAGCCGCTTGAAGACCGGCAGCACCTCCGGCCAGGTCCACCCCGGCCCCCAGTCGTAGTCGGCCGGGTTGCCGCGAACGAAGATCATGCCGTTGAGCGAGGAGGAGCCGCCCAGCACCCGCCCGCGCGGCCAGTGCAGCCGCCGCCCGCCGAGCCCGGCCTGTGGCGTGGTGAGGTAGTCGTAGTCCTCGGCGCCGCCCCACAGCCGGAAGACCCCGCCCGGGTCGTGGATATCGGGATTGCCGTCTGGACCGCCCGCCTCAAGCAGCAGCACGGACAGCCCTTCCACCTCGGCCAGCCGCCCGGCGACCGCCGCCCCGGCCGACCCGGCTCCGATGACGACCACGTCAGCGCTCTCCATCGGGACAGCTCCTTTTCGGACAATGAGGAAAGCTATATGATTTCATAGACGACTTCATGGAGGAAGGATTGCCATGACCGGCAAGAACCTGGACGCCGTCCGTGAGTCCTACGCCGCCTCGGCCCGCGGCGACATCGAAGGCATCCTGGCCCTCCTCGCGCCGGACGCCCGCTGGACCGAGATGGCCGGATTCCCGTACGCGGGCACGTACGTGGGCCGCGAGGAGGTGCTGAAAGGCGTCTTCTCCCGCCTGGGCGGCGAATGGGCGGACTACCGGGCCGACCCCGAGGAGTACGTGGACGGCGGCGACACCATCGTGGTGATCGGCTTCTACAGCGGCGTCTACCGGGCCACCGGCAAGGCGATGCGGGTCCGCTTCACCCACGTCTGGAAGCTGCGGGACGGGGTGGCCGTCAGCTTCGAGCAGTTCACCGACACCGCGCTGGTGGCCGAGGCCCTGAGCGCGTAGGGCACTTCACGCACGAGAGGTCCCATCGTCATGATCGCTTCCAGGACGCTGTCCGTCTTACTGCTGGCCGCCCTGGCGGGCTGCGGGCTCGCCGACACCCCCACGACCGGCCGGGACACTCCGGGCACGGGCGTCATCCGGGTGGGCGCGGTCAGCTCGCTCAGCGGTCCCGTCACCTTCCCCGACTCCTCCGCCGCCGCGAAGGCCGTCTTCGACCGGGTCAACGAGCAGGGCGGCATCAACGGCCAGAAGATCGAGTACCTGGTCGCCGACGACAAGGGCGACCCCGCGGCCGCCGCGCAGGCCGCCCGCGACCTGGTCACCAACCAGGGCGTGGTGCTGCTGGCCGGTTCGGCCAGCCTGCTGGACTGCGCGGTCAACGCGCCCTTCTACGTCCAGTCGGCGATCGTCGCGGTCCAGGGCACCGGCGTCGACCCGACCTGCTTCGAGTCGCCGGCCATCTCGCCGGTCAACACGGGGCCGTACCTCAACATGGCGATCAACATGTACTACGCCTCCGAGGTGCTCAAGCGGGACAAGGTCTGCATGTTCCTGGCGATCCTCGGCAACACCAACGACGCCTACGGCGGCGCCGTACAGAGCTGGTCGAAGCTGACCGGCAAGAAGCTCACGCTCGACGACCGCACGGTGAAGCCCGACTCCGACCCGACCCCGTTCGTCCTGCGCGCCCGCTCGGCCGGCTGCCAGGCGGTCCTCTACAACGGCACCGAGCCGATGGCGATCGCCTGGATGAAGGTGGTCAAGCAGCAGAACGTCACCGGCATCGACTGGCTGCTCACCACCGCCCCCTACACCGAGGCGGTCGCCAAGGCGCTCGGCCCCGACGGCGAGGGCACCTACGCCAACGCCGAGTTCGAGCCCTTCACCGACGCGAGTTCGGCGGTGCTGAAGGACTGGCGCGAGCTGATGGCGGCCAAGAAGGTCCCGCTGACCTCGTTCGGCCAGGGCGGGTATCTGGCCGCCACCTATGTCGTGGACACGCTCAAGAGCATCAAGGGCGCGATCACCCGCGAGTCGGTCGCCCAGGCGTTCAAGGCGCTCAAGCCCATCGAGAATCCGCTGGTGGGCACGGCGTACGAGTTCGGCGCGGCGGCCAAGCACCGGTCCAACCGGGCCGGGAAGATCGTCCAGCTGCGCGGCGGGGCCTGGCAGGTCGTGACGCCCGAGTGGGTGCGCTATCCGGGGACGCTCGGCTGATGCTCCAGGGCCTCGTCTCCGGGCTGGCGGCGGGCGGCACCTACGCCGCACTCGGCCTGCTGCTCACCGCCATGTACCGGCTGACCGCCACGGTCAACCTGGCCGTCGCGGCCACCGGCATGGCCGGGGTCTACGTGATGGCCGCGCTGGCCGAGACGGGCCTGCCGTACGGGATGGCCGCGGTCGCCGGGGTGGCGGCGGGCGCTGTGACGTCGGCGGGGTGCGGCGCGGTCATGGTGCGGTGGTTCGCCGGCAGCGGCGCCCAGCTGCGCACGGCGGTCTCCATCGCGCAGCTCATCGGGATCATCGCGCTGGCCTACATCCTGTTCGGCGACACGCCGCGGGTGCTGCAGAACCCGGCCGGCGCGCCGGTGGCCACGCTGGCCGGGGTGGTGGTCACCTGGGGCACGCCCGCGCTGATCGCGCTGGCGGTGCTCATCGGCGGCGGCACTCATCTGCTGCTGGCGCGGACCTCGCTCGGGCTGCGGCTGCGCGCCATGGCCGAGCGGCCGGTCACCACCGAGCTCCTCGGCATCGGCACCCGCGGTCCGGCGGTCGCGCTCTGGGGAGCCGCCGGCGCTCTGGCCGCGCTGGTGCTGCTGCTGGTCGCGCCGGTGCGCTCGAGCGACATCCTCTCGCTCAGCATGCTCATCGTGCCCGCCTGCGCCGCGGCGCTGGCGGGCGGGCTGACGCGGCTGCCGGGTGCGCTGCTGGGCGGGCTGGCGCTGGGCCTGCTGGAGGGTCTGCTGGCCGGTTCCGCGGCGGTGCGCGAGTACCGCGACGCGGTGCCGTTCGCGGCCATCCTGCTGTTGCTGCTGTGGAGCCGGCGCGGGGAGGTGTGGGATGCCGCGCGCTGACCGAGCCGTCCGCTGGGGACTGGCCGCGCTCGCCCTCGCCATCCTCGCGTACGGCCTGGCCGCCGCCCTGCCCGCCTACTGGGTCTTCCTGGCCATGTCCGCGGTCATCTCCGGCGTGCTCCTGCAGAGCCTCGGGGTGATCGCCGGGCAGGCCGGGATGGTCTCGTTGTGCCAGGCGGCCTTCGCCGCGATCGGCGCCTGGAGCACCGCGCAGCTCAACCTGTGGGGGGTGCCGGGCGGGCTGTACGTGTGGCTGCCGCTGGCGGGGCTGGCGGCGGTGCCGTTCGGGCTGCTCATCGGGCTGCCCGCGCTGCGCCTGCGCGGGGTGCACCTGGCGATCGTCACGCTCGGCTTCGCGGCGACCGTGGACATCGTGCTGGCCGCCGCCTCCTTTCCCGGCGTTGACCTGGGGCTGAGCGTGGGCCGCCCGGCGGGGCTGAGTTCCGAGCGGCAGTACTTCCTGTTCTGCGTGGGGGTCTTCGCGCTGGTCGCGGTGGCGCTGGCGGTGGTGCGGCGGACCAGGTTCGGCGCCACGTGGCGGGCGTTGCGCGAGTCGGAGCGGGCCACCGCGGCGGCCGGTACGAGCGTGCCGGGGGCCAAGCTGAGCGCCTTCGCGGTCAGTTCGTTCATCGCGGGGCTGTCCGGGGCGCTGCTGGCGGGGCAACTGGGCATGCTGCTGGCCCGCAACTTCGACCCCGGCCAGTCGCTGACGGCGTACGCGGTGGCGGTCATGGCGGGGGCGCACCACGCGGAGGGCGCGCTCATCGGCGGCGCGCTCGGCGTGCTGGTCGCGGAGCTGCTGAGACGGTTCGGCATCCCGCAGCAGTGGGCGAACGTGGTCTTCGCGGTCGGCGCCATCCAGGCCTTCACCCAGGGCGCGGGCATCAGCGACGCGCTGCGCGCGGCCTTACGGCGGCGCGACGGGCACCGGCCGGTGGCGCCCGTTCCGCTCGTGGAGAAGGCCGTTTCCCAGGCCGCCACCAGGACGGCGTCGCGGATCACCGGGCTGAGCGTGCGCTACGGGCAGGTGGCCGCCGTCCAGGACGTCTCCCTGGAGGTGCTCGCGGACAGCGTGCACGGCCTGGTCGGGCCGAACGGCGCGGGCAAGTCCTCGCTGGTCGACGCCATCACCGGCTTCACCCCGTGCACGGGCTCGGTGGAGCTGGCCGGGCACGACCTGAACGGCCGGCCCGCCCACCTGCGGGCGCGGGCGGGCCTGCGCAGGACGTTCCAGCAGGACCGGGTGCCCACGGGCCTGACCGCCGGGGAGTACCTGCGTTTCGCCGCCCGCCGTCCCCTGACCGCCCGCGACCTGGCCGAGGCGCTCGGCGACCTGGTCGCCGTGGATCCCGGGCGGACGATCGCCGACCTGGACGTGGGCACCCGGCGCCTGCTGGAGGTGGCCGGAGCGCTGCTGGCCCGGCCCGAACTGGCCGTGCTGGACGAGCCGGCCGCCGGGCTCGGTCAGGCCGAGACCGAGCGGCTCGGCCGGTGGCTGCGCGCCGCGCCGGAGCGGTTCGGCTGCGCCGTCCTGCTCATCGAGCACGACCTCGACCTCGTGCGGGCGGTCTGCGCGCGGGTCAGCGTGATGGACTTCGGCCGCGTCATCGCCGAGGGCCCGCCGGCCGAGGTCTTCGCCGACCCTCGGGTGCTCCGCGCGTACCTGGGCGAGGAGGTGACGGCGTGACGCTCTCCCTGGACGCGCTGACCGTGGCGCGCGGCGGGCAGCCGGTCGTGCGCGAGGTCACGCTGCACGCCGGGCGCGGGCAGGTGAGCGTGCTGCTCGGGCCGAACGGCGCGGGCAAGACCACCTTGCTTGAGGCGGTCTCCGGCATCCTGCCCAGCCGTTCCGGCCGGATCACGCTCGACGGACACGACCTGACCGGACGGCCGCGCACCCGCAGGGCCCGGCTCGGCCTGGCCCACGTCGAGCAGAGCCGGGCCGTCTTCGCCACGCTCACCGCCCGCGAAAACCTCCTGCTGGCAGGCGACCCGGACCGGGCGCTGACGCTCTTCCCAGAGCTCGCGCCCCGCCTGGAGGTGCGGGCCGGGCTGCTGTCCGGCGGCGAGCAGCAGATGCTGGTGCTGGCCCGCGCGATCCTGCGCGAACCGGCCGCGCTGCTGCTGGATGAGATGTCCATGGGCCTGGCCCCGGCGGTGGTGCGCAGGCTGCTGCCGGTCATCCGCGCGCTGGCCGACGCCGGGTGCGCGGTGCTGCTGGTGGAGCAGTTCGCGCACGCCGCGCTGGCGCTGGCCGACGCCGCGTACGTGCTGTCGCGCGGCGCCCTGACCTACAGCGGCGACCCCGGGCCGCTGCGCGCCGACGACTCCGCGCTGCGGCGCGCCTACCTGGGAGAGGACCGGGCATGACGACCGCGGATCTGGTGCTGGTCAACGGGCGGGTCCTGACCATGGATCCGGCGCTGCCGTACGCGAGCTCGGTGGCGGTGCGCGGCGGCGAGATCGTCCACGTCGGCGAGCGGGCCGCGCGGTGGGCGGGACCCCGCACCGAGGTGATCGACCTGCGCGGGCGGCTGCTGCTGCCCGGCGTCAACGACTCCCACCTGCACGCCGTCGGGTACGGGCTGCACCGGCCGCCGTTCTGCCTGGACGTCGCGCTCGGCTCCGTCGCCGCCGTCCAGGCCGAGGTCGCCCACGCGGTACGGCACGCCAAGCCGGGCGCCTGGATCAGGGGCATCGGCTGGCACCCCGGGCGGCTGGCGGAGGTGGCGGCGGGCCGGACGATGACCGCGGCCGACCTGGACGCCGCGGCCCCCGGCAATCCCGTGGTCTTGCAGGACTTCTCCGGCCACGCGGTCTGGGCCAACAGCGCGGCGTTACGCCTGGCCGGAGTCGAATCGTCCGGGGGCGTCCTGCACCACGGCGAGCAGAGCCTGGTCATGCGGGCGGTACCGCATCCTGAGGGCGGGCTGGCCACGGTGGTGCGCGACGTGGTCGCCGAGCTCAACCGGCTCGGCATCACCAGCTTCACCGAACCCGGTCTCGGGCCCGGCGGCGAGGAGGCGTTCGCGGGCGGCATGAGCGCCGCCGCGCTCGACGCCTACACCGCGCTGGCGCGCTCGGGCGAGCTGACCGCTCGGGTGAGCGTGCTGGGGCTGCCGAGCCCGATGTCGGGCGCGTCGGTGGCCGACACCCGGGCGTGGCTGGCCGATCCGCCCCGGTTGGACGGGGTCGATCCCCGGGTGCTGCGGCTGCTGGGGGTCAAGGTGTTCGCCGACGGGATCCCGCCTTCGGAGACGGCGTGGATGCGGGAGCCGTACCCGTCGGGCGGGCACGGCTCGCTGTGCACGCGCGGCGACAGCGACGCCGAGCGGGTGGCCGAGCTGGAGGAGATCATGCGGCTGGTGCACGCCGCCGGTCACCAGCTGGGCGTGCACGTGGTGGGCAGCCGGGGCGTCGACGCGGTGACGGCGGCGCTGGCGGCGCTGCCGGGCGGGGCGCGGCACTATCTGATCCATGGGCAGTTCGCGAGCGAGGCGGCGCTGGCCACGCTCGCCGGGCTCGGCTACGGCATCAACCTGCAGCCGGTGCTCCAGGCCATGGAGTCGGACACCACCCATGCCCTGTTCGGCGCGGACTGGGCGGAGCGGGAGTGGCCGGCGCGCTCGGCGCTCGCGGCCGGGGTGAACACCGCGTGCAGTTCCGACGCGCCGGTGACCGGCCCCGACTGGCGGGCCGGAGTGGCCGCGCTGGTCGCCAGGCGGGGCCAGGGGCTGACGCTTGAGGAGGCGCTGGGCACCTACACGCGCGGCGCCGCCTGGCAGGACCACGCGGAGGGCTGGAAGGGCACGGTCAGCGCCGGCAAGGTCGCCGACCTCTGCGTGAGCGCGGCGACGGCGCCGGACGAACTCGTCGACGCGCCGGTCGATC
Source organism: Nonomuraea sp. NPDC059007 (assembly GCF_042740555.1). Taxonomy (NCBI): domain Bacteria; kingdom Bacillati; phylum Actinomycetota; class Actinomycetes; order Streptosporangiales; family Streptosporangiaceae; genus Nonomuraea; species Nonomuraea sp. NPDC059007. Next base: position 15,962 of record NZ_JBHYJD010000004.1, read on the forward strand.
TCACGGTCTTCGGCGGCAGGATCGTGCATCCGGGCTGAGCGCGTGGATACCGTTCGGGCATGGGTGCGGACATCTGGGCGGCCGGGGATGCCTACGAGGGCTACATGGGCCGGTGGAGCAGGCCGGTCGCGGCGGCGTTCGTGACCTGGCTGGGCGTCCCGGCCGGGCGGAGCTGGCTGGACGCCGGCTGCGGGACGGGCGCGCTGACCGCCGCGGTACTGGCCGCCGCCGCGCCGGACCGGGTCGCCGGGGCCGATCCGTCGGCCGGGTTCGTCCGGCACGCCCGGGACCTGGTCGCCGACGCGCGGGCCGGGTTCGCCGTCGCGGACGCGCGGGCTCTGCCGTTCGGGGACGGGCGGTTCGGCGCGGCGGTGAGCGGGCTGGTGCTGAACTTCGTGCCCGATCCGGCGGCGGCCGTCGCGGAGCTGGCCAGGGTGACCGCCCCGGGCGGCACGGTCGCGGCCTACGTCTGGGACTACGCCCGCCGGATGGACGTGATCAGGGCCTTCTGGTCGGCGGCCGTGGAACTCGATCCCGACGCCGGGGCGCTGGACGAGGGCGCCAGGTTCCCGCTGTGCCGTCCTGATCCGTTGCGGGCGCTGTGGGACGGCGCCGGGCTGGCCCGGGTGGAGGTCGCGCCGATCGACATGGACGCGGTGTTCCGGGACTTCGACGACTACTGGCGGCCCTTCCTCGCCGGTCAGGGTCCGGCCCCGGCGTACGCGGCCGCGCTGCCGCAGGCGCGCCGGGCGGCGCTGCGGGAGCGGATCAGGGAGCGGATGCCGGTGGCGGCGGACGGCTCGATCACCCTGCGGACCCGCGCCTGGGCGGTACGCGGCGAGGTATTGGTCCACTGAAGCACCACCACATTGGACTCCATTCGTGGACCAAGGCTCCTCTACTGTCGGAGACATGATCGCCCTTCCCACCCTGGCCCTGTTCGCCGCCACCGCGCTGGCCCTGGTCGTCATCCCGGGGCCGAATCACCTCTACATCGCCGCCCGCGGCCTGGCCCAGGGGCGCTCGGCCGCGCTGGCCAGCGCGTTCGGGGTGGAGGCCGGCACGCTCGTGCACATACTCGCCGCCGCCGCGGGTCTCTCCTACGTGATCACCCAGTCGGCCGCGTTGTTCTCGATCGTCAAGTGGGCCGGCGTCGCGTACCTCGTCTACCTGGGCATCCGCGCGCTCACCGGCAAGGACGAACAGCACGCCCAGGCGCCCGAGCCGCAGCCGTTGCGCAAGGTGTTCCTCGAAGGCGTGGTCATCAACATCCTCAACCCCAAGGTCACGCTGTTCTTCCTGGCGCTCCTGCCGCAGTTCGTGGACCCGGCCGCGGGCTCCCCCGCGCTCCAGATCGTGGTGTTCGGCGCCATCCTGCTGGTGCTCGGCCTGCTCTCTGACATGATCTACGCGTTCACCGCCGGCGCCCTGGGCCACCGGCTGGCCGCCAAGGCGCGGGCGCTGCGCTACTTCTCCGGCGTGGTCTACCTGGGACTCGGCGTGGTCACCGCGCTCACCGGGAGAAAATAGGCCGCATGGCACCGAGGAAGCAGCGGGAGATCTTCGCGGCGACGCTGCGGCTACTGGCCGGCAAGGGCTACGACGGGCTGACCGTCGAGGGCGTGGCCGAGACGTCGGGCGTCAACAAGACGACGATCTACCGCTGGTGGCCCTCGAAGGCCGCCCTGCTGGCGGCGGCGCTGGTCGAGGCGGACATGCTGGAGTTCGAGGTACCCGACACCGGATCGCTGCGCGGCGACCTGGTGGCGCTGGTGGAGGCGCTGGGGGTGCTGCTCACCGAACCGCCGGGGCGGGACGTGGCGGTGGCCGCGCTCGGCGCCGCCGTACACCATCCCGAGATCGACGCGCGGCGCTTCTTCGCCGACCGCCTCGCCCGCGAGCGCGTGATCTTCGAGCGCGCGGTACGGCGCGGCGAACTCCCCCAGTCGGCCGACCCGATGCTCGTCATGGACCTGCTGGCAGGCGCGATGTGGACCAGGGCGGTGTTCAGGGGCCTGCCGCTGGGCCCGGATTTCGCCACCGAGGCGGTCGCGGCCGTGCTCGACGGGGTCAGCTAGCCTCGTTCAGCGCCGCCGGAACGCGCTCGAGCACCGGATACGGCACCAGCCCATAGGCGTAGAAGTCGACCGCCGCCGCGCCCGCCGCCTTGGCCCCGAGCGCCTTGGCCACGAGCCGGTCGGTGGAGTCGCTGTCGGGGTAGCCGGGGCGCAGCACCGCCCGTACCTCCCGGTCCTTGCCGACCGAGCGCAGGTAGGCGCCGACGTCGTCGGCCACCCGGGCGGCGTCGCGGGCGTAGGCGAGCACGCCGAAGGCGGGCACCAGGTCACCCAGGGCGACCAGGTCGACGCCGAGCTGCCAGGCGTCGTGGGCGGCCAGGCCGGGCGACGGCAGGCCGTCGCGGTAACCCTTGACCGAGCCGGTGTAGTCGATGAACACCAGCTTGGAGCCCTCCTCCGCCACCGCGGACGCCACCTCGGACACCAGCGTGGTCACGGTCTCCGAGCGGGCGCGGGCGTAGGCCACGACGTCGGGACCGGCGTAGGCGGTCAGCGCGGCCCTGGTCACCTCGCCCTGCGCGGCGGGGTCGCCGTCGAAGACGCCGCCGACGATCCTGGCGCACTCGTCCCGCGCCACCTCGGCGTTGACGCCCAGGTCGGTGGCGCGGCGCATGCAGTAGTCGCAGAAGCACAGGCCGAACAGGTAGTTGTCCATGGGGCCGAGCGGGACGAACGAGCGCTCGGGGCGCAGCGGCCGGAAGTGCAGCGATTCGGCCACCACGCTGTCGACGCCGAGCCTCGCCACCGACCTGGCCAGCGCCACGGCGTACTCGCGCACGTCGGGGTGGGCTGGACACAGGTCGGTGAGCGAGCCGCGGTCGCCGAAGCAGTCGCGCACGGTCACGTCGGGATGGCGGGTGCCGAGCGTGAGGTTGCGCAGGAACACCGTCCAGCCGTGGAGCTTCAGGCCCCGCTTCGAGCAGGCCTCGCGGACGCCGTCGAGGGCGTCGGTGTAGCCGGGGACCGGCGTGAGACGCAGCCCGGAGAACAGCTCGTGCGGCGGGACGAAGTGGGCGCCGTCGTGGCGCAGGGTCAGCCTGGACAGCCCGTGCGGGGTGACGTCGCGGGAGCCGTGGTGCACGGCGCCCACGGTGATGCCGGCCGTGCCGTATCCGGCGACACGGTCGAGCACCTTGTCGACGCCCTCACCCCGGAGGTCCTCGACGAAGACGTATACCGAACTGTCCACGGGTTGACCTTACGCGCTCTTGTGCGCGACGAAGTCGATCTCCACCAGGATGTCCATCAGGTCGGATCCCACCGTGGTGCGGACCGGGAAAGGCTGGTTGAAGTACGACTTGTACACCTCGTTGTAGGCCGCGAAGTCGCGCTTGAGGTGCTGCAGGTGCACGGTCGCCTTGACCACGTCGTCGAAGCCGAGCCCGTGGGCGGCCAGGACGGCCCCGAGGTTCTTCATCGTCTGGTGCGTCTGGGCGGCCACGTCGTCGCCGACGACCTCGCCGGTCACCGGGTCGAGCGGCCCGGCGCCCGAGGTGTAGACGAAGTCGCCGACCACGAGGCCCTGGGAGTAGGCCCCGACGGGAGCGGCGCCGTCGTTGGTCCTGATTTCCTTCTTCACGAGATCTCCTAGAAATGCGTGGTTATGGTGCCGACCTGGCGATAGTCAGGGTCGACGAGGGGCAGCGCGCGCCACTTGTCGAAGGCGGTGCACGGGTGCGAGATGCCGAAGGAGAGCACGTCACCGGGGCGCAGGCCGTCGCCATGCACGACCGTGTGCTGGTCCTGCATCTTGACGACGGTCAGCCCCTCGCGCCTGGGCACCGGCAGCCCCTCGTCGTAGGGCGCGTCGCGCTTGCCCATGCCGACGATCGCCAGGCCGGGCTCGGGGGTGGACAGCACGTGCGCGAAGATCTCGAAGGCCGGGCGCAGCTCGCCGTCGATCCGGTTGAAGGGGGTGCGCTCGCGGTAGTAGCCGTCGTCGTGGGTGACGTACGCGCCGCTGCGCAGCACCACCGTGGCCTGGGCGGCGACCAGTTCGCGCCCGATGACGTCGAACCACTGGCTGCCGCCGACGGTCAGGATGGGGTTCTTGACCCGCAGGTACTCGACGGCGTCCTGGAGCAGGCCCAGATATTTCCGGACTTCTCCGGCCGAGGTGAGCGCGCCCTCGTACCCGGCCACGCCGGCCAGCGACACACCATCCGCGGTCTGGATATATCCGGCCAGATCCACGACCTCCTCCACCGACCGGCAGCCCGCGCGGCCGCCCGCGTGCCCCAGCTCGACCAGCACGCGGAACCCCCGCGCCGGCGCGTGCGCGCGCAGGATGTCCACGCCCTCAGGCGAGTCGGCGAAGCACAGGAAGTCGAACCCGGGGTCGCGCTCCAGCTCGGCCGCCAGCCAGTCGAGCCCGACCGGGTCCACGAGCTGGTTGGCCACCATGATCCGGCTCGCGCCGAAGCCGCGGACGATCCTCGCCTGCCTCGTGTTGGCCACGGTCAGGCCCCAGGCCCCGGCGTCGAGCTGCATCGCGGAGATCTCGGGCGACAGGTGGGTCTTGGCGTGCGGCGCGAGCTCCAGCCCGTGGCCTCGCGCGAAGGCGGCCATCGTGGCCACGTTGTGCTCCAGCGCGGCGCGGTGCACGACCATCAGCGGCAGCTCGGACTCCGCGAGAATTCCCTGCACGATGCCCCCATTCATCCGCGTTGACCCTATCAACGCGAGCGCAGCGCCCGGCCTGGGGTGGCCCCGGTCAGCTCGCCTCCGGCCAGCACCTGGACACCGGAGACGAACACGTCGTCCACTCCCGTGGCCGGCGTGCGCGGCGCGGCGTAGGTGGCCTCGTCACCGACCTTGGCCGGGTCCAGGACGATCAGGTCGGCGGCCGACCCGGCGCGCACCAGCCCGCGCCCGTCCAGCCCGAAACGGCGGGCCGGATGGGAGGCCAGATGCACGGCCGCCTCCTGCCAGGTCCAGTCACCGAGCTCGCGCACGTGCCGGCCCAGGAAGCGGGCGAAGGCGCCCCAGCCGCGCGGATGCGGGTGGCCGCCGACGTAGATGCCGTCGGAGCCGCCGGTGTGCACGGGGTGGCGCAGGATCCGGCGGACCGACTCCTCCCCCTCCGGTCCCTCGTCGGGCCGCGCCGTCACGCACCCGGCTTCGAGCCGCGTGTCGACGAGCAGCTTCTTGCAGAACTCCGCGGGCGGCAGCTCGGCGCGGGCCGCCGCCTCCACCATCGTCAGCCCCTCGGCCCATGCGGAGCCCGGCGCGTGCGAGATCGTCAGCCTCGGCCAGGTGTCCTTCAGCGAGTCCCACCAGGAGTCCAGGTCGGGAGAGCCGAGCATCTCGACCGCCCGGTCCACCTCGGCCCCCGGCACCGACGGCGGCAGCACGACCATCGCCAGGATCGTGCTCCCCCGCAGGTAGGGGTAGGTGTCGAAGGTCAGGTCGACATCCTGGGCCAGCGCCCGTTCCACCAGCGGCAGCAGCACACCCGCCGGCCCGTGCAGGTGCGAGACGTGCACCGCCGCCCCCGACAACCGCGCGATCTCGCCGACTTCGTCCATGCCGATCGCGGCCTTCGCGCCATAGGCGCGCATATGGGTGACGTACGGCAGGCCGCCCAGCGGAGCACAGAGCGCGGCCAGTTCCTCGGCCGAGGCGTAACGGCCCGGCAGGTACTCCAGCCCGCTCGACAGCCCGACGGCCCCCTCACTCAGCCCGCGCTCCACCCTGGCCAGCATCGCCGCGATCTCGGCGGGCCCGGCCGCGCTCGGTGAGGGGCCCATCACGTCGTAGCGGATCGTGCCGTGCGGCAGCAGGTAGGCGGTGTTCAGCGCGACCGTCCGGTCGTAGCCGTCCAGCAGTTCGCCGACCGACAGCGGCCCCTCGTGCGGCAGCCGCCCGTTGACGGCGGTGAAGTACCTGGTGGCATAGGCCACGGTCGCGGCCGAGCCCGGCGCGAACGACAGCCCGTCCTGCCCCAGCACGAACGTGGTCACCCCCTGCCGCAGCGCCGCGAGCTGCACCGCCGGGTCGAAGACGGCGGCCTCGCCGTGCGCGTGGCAGTCGACGAACCCGGGCGCGACGAACCGCCCGGCCGCCTCCACGACCCGCGCCGCCCGCGCGCCGTCCAGCCGGCCGACCGCCGCCACGCGATCGCCGCTGAGCGCCACGTCGGCCCGGTACGGCGGCGCGCCCGTCCCGTCGAGCACCCGGGCACCGCTGATGATCACATCGAAAGCCACTCAAGGATTAAACCTGATTTGGCACCCGGGCTGCCGTTCTCATACCGTCTGGCGACTCATCAGAAGGGACACCCGTGCGCCGCCTGACCATCCTTTCCCTAGCAGTCCTGATAGCCGGCGCCACCGGATGCGCGGGTGCGCGGCCCGACGCGAAGCCCGCCGCCACCGGCCCCGCCTCCCTGGAGCAGCCGGTGCCGTTCGGCAGTCACCGCGTGCCGTACGCGCAGGGTGTGCTGCGCCCGAAGGGCGACGCGGACGGGCAGGTGCGCGACTACTACGGCAGGTGGAAGGCGGCCTTCGTCACCGCGAAGTGCGGCTCGCTGCAGGTGATCTCGCCGGACGCCGACCACCCGTACGTCGCGGAGGCGCAGGGCTACGGCCTGGTCATCGCGGCCACGATGGGCGACAGGGACCTCTTCGACGGCATCCTCGGCTACGTCGAGGCGCACCCGTCGGTCAACAACCCCGACCTGCTCGCCGCCGAGCAGGACAAGAACTGCAAGAGCGTCAACGGCTCCGACTCGGCCACCGACGGCGACCTCGACGTGGCCTACGGCCTGCTCATGGCCCAGCGGCAGTGGGGTGGCGGCTACCGGGACAAGGCGGTCAAGCGGATCGCCGCGATCAAGGAGTCGGAGGTGAACCCGGACACCAAGCTGGTCAAGCTGGGCGACTGGGCCACCCAGGACGACCCGCTGGCGAAGGTCTCACGCACCTCCGACTGGATGATCGACCACTTCCGGGCCTTCGAGAAGATCGACCCGGCCTGGGCGGAGATCCGGCAGGCGCACCAGAAGCTCATCGCCGAGATCCCGAACGAGACCGGCCTGCTGCCCGACTTCGTGAAGAACGGCAAGCCGGTCAAGGGCCAGGTGCTGGAGGACGCGCACGACGGCGACTACAACTGGAACGCCCTGCGCGACCCGTGGCGCATCGGCGCCGACGCGGTGACCAGCGGCGACGCCGCCTCCACTGCCGCCGCCCGCAAGATGAGCATCTGGATCTCCAAGGTCGGCGACCCCGAGAAGATCGCCGGCGGCTACACCCTGGACGGCAAGCCGCTGGAGGAGGGGCCCGAGCCGGCGTTCGTGGCGCCGTTCGCGGTGGCCGCGCTCGTCCAGCCGGACGGGCAGGCCTGGCTGGACAAGCTGTGGGCGTACCTGACCTCGCGGGAGATCGGGAAGAAGGACTACTTCGCGGCCACCGTGCAGCTCCAGTCGATGATCGTCGCCTCCGGCAACCACTGGGTGCCCTAGCTGCCCCTGGTGCCGGACACGCAGTTGGCCCGGACGTTGACCGGTTGCCTGGCGAGCAGCTCCCTGGCCTGTGAACGGGCCAGGTTCCAGCCGTTCCACGGGTCCGGCGCGTCCAGGCCGTTGGCCTTGACCACGTTGAACAGCACGCAGCTTCGCTGGGGCTCCGGCAGCCGGACGAGCGCGGGCACGGCCTCCGCGCCCAGGTCGCCCAGGTAGTCGGAGTCCATCTGCGCCACGCCGCGCACCGCCACCTGGGTCTCGGCCACGCGCAGGTCCGGGTTGACCATGGCGAAGGTACCCAGGCCGAGCGCCGTCACCAGGACGATCGTGCGCGGCAGCCAGCCCGAGCCGCGGCCCGCCAGCCGGGCCGCCCCGGCCAGCAGGACCAGCGCGAACACCACGCCGAGCCACCAGACCGTGGCCTGGACCGAGATCCGCAGCCGCGACAGCCCGTACACCTCGGTGTAGAGGTCCATGCGGTGCAGCGCGGAGGCCAGGATGACCAGCGTCAGCGCGCACAGCACGCCCAGCTGACCGGCCAGCACCCAGCGCTCGCGGCGGCCGGTGCGCAGCACGCCCCCGGCCACGGCCACGATGCCGAGCACGATCATGCTGACCAGGACGAGCTGGAAGAAGCCCTCCCTGGCGTACTCGGCATAGGTCAGGCCCTCGGTGTTGCGCACCGTCGCCGCGCCGCCGAACAGGAACCTGATCTGCACCGCCACGAACGCGCCGAACAGCAGGTTCAGCGCGGTCAGCGGCACCAGCCAGACCGTCCGCGCGATCGTGACCTTGACGCCGGGTCCGATGGGGTCCTTGACCGGCCGCAGCGCGACCAGGACCAGCGCCGACAGCAGCGCCCCGAACACCGCGAACAGCACGACGCGCGACGGGAGCGACTCCATCCAGTCGGGCGTGGCCGTCAGCCGCTCCAGGTACCTGGCGAACACGCGGTCGGCCGAGGCGAACAACAGCCCGAACACCCCGACCAGCACCACCGCGATGCCCACACCCGCCAGCGTCGGCATGATCCGCCGCCGGGCGACCAGGCGCTTGACCGGCCCCGACAGCAGCCAGGGCACCGGGCCGAGCGCCAGCACCACCGACATGCCGCCCCTGATCACGCCCAGCCAGCCGGTGCCCGCGCCGGAGACCGCCAGCGCGATCAGCCCGGCCCCGGCCGTCACCATGATCAGGACCAGCCAGTCGGCGTCCCTGATCACGGCCGTCGAGATCAGCCAGTAGCCGGTCAGCCCGAACGCCAGCGTCCACGGCGTCGCCCTGCGCAGCACCGCCGGGAGCGCGCCGGCCCCGAGCACCAGCGCGACCAGCACCAGGCCGAGCCCGCTCTGCGCGTCCGGCAGCGCCACGGCGGCGAACACCCCCGCACCCGCCGCCGCCGGAAGCAGCCAGCGCGGCGTCTCGGGCAGCTCCGGCTTCGGCAGCAGCGGGGGCGGCTGGTAGGGGGGCGGCGGAGGTCCGTAGGCGCCCGGCGCGAGGGGCTGCGGAGGTCTCTGCTGCCTGTACGGCTGCCGCGCCGCCGTATCGGCGGCCACAACCGAGCCGACGGCGCCACCCGCGGCCGTGGCCAGGATCAGCGTGACCAGCGCGGCCACGCCCCCGAACGCGACACCCATGACGACGGCGGCGAACAGCCCGACAAGGAACCCGGCCAGCAACCCCAGGAAGATCCCCCAGAACAACCGCCCGAACCAGCTCCCCGACTGCCGCTGCCCACCACCCGCACCCGGAGCCCCACCCTCACCCGGAGCGGTTCGCACCGCCGCACCCGGAGCGGTCCGCACCGCCGCACCCGCAGGGGGCCGCACCGCCGCGCCCGCCCCGACCGGCACCGTCCGGGGAGGCGAGCCCGGCCCGACCGGCGTCGGTCGTGTGGCCGCGGTCTCGACCGGCACGGTGATCGGGCCGGTGCGGGTAGCCGCCGCCTCGGCCGCCACCGCCCCCTCGGCCCTCGCGGCCACCGCCACGCCGTCCTTCACCGTCGCGGGCACGCCTCCGGGCTGCGCCTCGGCCGTCACATCCGAAGCCCCGGCCGTCGCCTGGGCCGCCACGCCGTCCTGTGGGACCGCCGCCGTGCCATCCTGCGCCGCCGCCACGCCATCCTGTAGGACCGCCGCCACACCGTCCGGTGAGACCGCTGCCGCGCCGCCCTGTGAGACCGCCTCCGCGCCTCCGGCGGCGACGGCCCGCTGGTCCTGTACTGCGGGCGCGTCTTCCTGCGTCGCCCCGGCTGCTGCCTCTGCTGTTGCCTCTACCGGCATCTTGGCCGTCACTCCCGCCGTGACACCTGCCGTCACTCCCGCGGTCACTCCCGCAGTCACTCCCGCCGTAGCATCCGCCGTCGCCTCTGCCGCCACGACGGCCGGTTTGGCCGCGACCGCCTCCTGCCGTGGGTTGCCCGCCTCGGGGAGCGCCCGTTCCGCCCGGCGTTCCTCCCCGGTCCCGACCGATGTTTCCGCCATCGTGGTCCTCCCCGGTAAGTCGACGACCATCCGGCATCCGGTGCCGTCGCCGATGTGAATGGAGCCACCGTGCAGCTCGACGATCTCCTTGACGATGGCCAGCCCGAGCCCCGAGCCGCCCGAGTCGGCCGCCCGGCCGGAGTCCAGCCGGGAGAAGCGTTCGAACACGCGCGCCCTGGCCTCGGCGGGAATGCCCGGCCCCTCGTCGGCGACGGTGATGCGGATCCCCGCGCCCTGGCCCGCCCCCGTGATGGTGACCAGGGCGCCGGGCGGGCTGTGCCGTACCGCGTTGTCGAGGACGTTGGCCAGCACCTGGGCCAGCAGGTCGGGGTCGGCGCGCACCACGAGGCCGGGCGGGATCCGCCCTTCCAGCCGCACGTCCTCGCGCGCCAGCCCCGCCTCGCGCAGTGCCTGTTCGAGCAGCGGGCCGAGTTCGATCGCCTCGGGCTCGATCAGGCGGGCGCCGGAGTCGAGCCGCGACAGGTCGAGCAACTGGGTGACCAGGCGGCCGAGCCGTTCGGTCTGGGCGAGCGCGGTGCTCATCGTGACGGGGTCGGGCGTGGAGACGCCGTCGACGACGTTCTCGAGTACGGCCCGCAGCCCCGTGATCGGCGTGCGCAGCTCGTGGCTGACGTTGGCGATCAGCTCGCGGCGCTGCCTGTCGACCTCGGCCAGGTCGGCGGCCATCGCGTTGAACGCCCTGGCCAGCTCCCCCACCTCGTCACGCGAGGTGGCGCGGACCCGGAGTGCGTGGCTGCCCTTGGCGATGGTCTGCGCGGCCGAGGCCATCTCGCGCAGCGGCTTGGTCATGCCCCTGGCCAGCCACTGGACCATGATCAGCGCGAGGAGGGCGGCGACGGCGATGCGTACCTCGCGCGAGTAGCCGGAGTTGATGCCGACCTCGTTGACCACGAACGCCACGCCCACGGCCAGGACGATGACGAGGCCCAGCTTGACCTTGATGCGGCCGAGGAAGTCGAGTGGCCTCATCGCCGCACCAGGGCGTAGCCCACGCCGTGCACGGTGCGCACGACGTCCGGGCCGAGCTTGCGGCGCAGCGCCCGTACGTGGCTGTCGACGGTCCTGGTGGCGGCGGCCTCGGAGAAGCCCCACACGTCCGACAGCAGCCGGTCGCGCTCGAAGACCTGGCCGGGCCGCTCGGCCAGGCGGCGCAGCAGGTCGAACTCGGTCCGGGTGAGCTGGGCCTCCTGTCCCCCGACGAACACGCGGCGGGCGGCGGTGTCGATCTCCACCTCGCCCACGCGGATCACCGTGTCCTCGGCGGCCAGTTGGGCGGCCCGTTCGACCCGGCGCAGCAGCGCGTGGATCCTGGCGACCAGTTCGCGCATGCTGAACGGCTTGGCGATGTAGTCGTCCGCGCCCACCCCCAGCCCGACCAGCACGTCGGTCTCATCCCCGAGCGCCGTCAGCATCAGGACCGGCACCGGGCGGGCCGCCTGCATCCGGCGGCACACCTCGAGACCGTCGAGACCGGGCAGCAGGCGATCGAGGATCACCAGGTCGGGCTCGGCTCTGCCGTAGGCGGCCATCGCGCTCTCGCCGTCGCCGGCAACCTGGACGTCGAAGCCTTCGGCGGCCAGCCGGTCGCGTACCGCGCGTGCGATCGTCTCGTCGTCTTCGACGACCAGGACCCTTTTCACGACTCGAAGCCTAGAAGGGGACTGTGCAGACGACACTCGGCAATTTGTGGACATCCCGTGCAGACTTGTGCTCGTGAACGTCGCCGCGTACCTCTCCCGCATCGGCCGCCCCGACCTCCTCAACGCCCCGCCCAGTGCGGACAACCTGCGTGAACTCCACATCGCCCATATCGAACGGGTCTCCTACGAGGCGTTGCAGATCTGGCTCGGCCGGCCCACCACGGTCGACCCGCAGGAGTCCGCTGCCCGCATCATCGGCGGCCGGGGCGGCTACTGCTACCACCTCAACGGCGCCTTCTCCCTCCTGGCCACGGCGCTCGGCTACGAGGTCACCAAGCACCTCGCCGGCGCCCAGCAGGAGTCCGCCACCGGACCGCACCTCGCCGGCAACCACCTCGTGCTCACGGTCCGGCTGCCCGACGGCGAATGGCTGGTCGACCTCGGGCTCGGCGACGCCATCCGCGAGCCGCTCCCCCTGGTCGCGGGCACCTACCGCCAAGGACCCTTCGAGTACGGCCTGCGCCCCTCGGAGATCGCGCCCGGCGGCTGGCGCTTCGACCACGACCCGCGCGGATCGTTCGTCGGCATGGACTTCGGCCCGGCCCCCGCGCAGATGTCCGACTTCGCCGGCAAGCACCGCGAGCTGACCACCTCGCCGGATTCGGGCTTCGTCCGGGTCGCCGTCGTGCAGCGCCGCGACGCCGGCGGCGTGGACACCATGCGCGGCCTCGTGCTGACCAGGATCGGCGACCGCTCGCTGCGCACGACGATCACCACCCAGGCGGACTACTTCGCCGCGCTGGCCGACGTGTTCGGGCTCCCCATGGCCGACGTGAGCGCGCGGGAGCGGGAGAAGTTGTGGCGCAGGCTCCAGGAGGCCCAGGAGCGCTGGGTCAGCGGCAACGGCTCCCGGGTTCAGGCAGAGAGCCCTTGAGCAGGTAGGCGTCCACGGCGGCGTCGACGCAGGCGTTCTTGCCGCCGTAGGCGCCGTGGCGGTCGCCGTCCCAGGTGAGGAGCCGGGCGGAGGAGAGTTGCCCGGCGACGTCGGCGGCGTACTCGTAGACGCCGTCGGGGTCGCCGGTGTTGCCGACGATCAGGATGGGCGGGGCGCCCGCGCCGCTCAGGCGGCCGGCGTGCGGGTCGGCGGACTTGGGCCAATAGGCGCAGTTGAGCAGCGTCTGCCAGACCGCGGACGGGCCGAACCTGGGCGCGTCCGCGGCGATCTTCGCGGCCAGGCGGTCGAGGTCGCGCCTGCCGTACCTCTCGGTGTAGTCCGCGCAGTTGATGGCCATGTTGGCGTCCTGGAAGTTGCTGAACCCGCTCTCCTGGCTGCCGCCCGCCAGCCACGCGGACATCTCCAGCATCGGCCTTCCGTCGCCCTTGTAGGCCTTGGCCAGCGCGTTCTCCAGCTTGGGCCAGCCGTCGGGGCGGTAGAGCCCGTAGAGGACGGCCAGCCGCGCGGCGGGCTCGGTGAGTTCGCCGACCGGCAGGCCCCCGGCCAGGAAGCGGTCGAAGCGGTCGAGCACCTCCTCGCCGGTCGCGCCGATCGGGCAGTCCGCCCGTGCCCCGCAGGCGTCGGCGAAGCGGCGCAGACCCTTCTCGGTGCCGGCCATCTGGAGCCTGATCACCTCGAACTGGCCGAGCGTCGGATTGCCCGGCGAGTCGAGCACGAGCCGCCCGACGTTCCCGGGAAACAGGTCCGCGTACGTGGCCATGAGCGATCCGCCCCACGACAGCCCGAAAGCGGTGAGCTTGTCCTCGCCGAGCGCCTGTCTGATCCGGTCGAGGTCGCGCGCGTGGTTCCTGGTGCCGAGGTACGGCAGAAGCGGCCCGGCGGCCTTCTCACAGGCGGCCGTCACCTTCCTGGCGGCGGCGAAGGCGGCGTCCTTCTCCCGGTCGGTGTCCGGGGTGGGGTCGGCGGTGAACGCGGTGGCCAGGTCCTCCTTGGTGAGGCACTGGACGGGGCTGCTCTCGCCGACGCCGCGCGGGTCGTACCCGATCAGGTCGTAGCGCTCGCCGAGGGTGTCGTGCGCCTTTGTCAGGACCCGCGGGAAGTCGAGGCCGGTCGCGCCGGGCCCGCCCGGGTTGAACACGAGGCTGCCGAGCCGCCTGGCGGGGTCGCGGGCCGGGACACGGGTGAGGGCCAGCGTGACGCGTTCGCCTCGGGGCCTGGCATGGTCGAGTGGGACGTCCAGCTTGCCGCACTCACGCGGACCGCACGCCGTCCACGCGATGCTGGTGTCCGTCCTGGTTTCAGGAGTCCGAGGTACGGCCGGCGGCGCGGCCTGGCAACCGGCGGCGAGGACGAGGGCGATGGGAAGGAGTTTCCGCATGCTGTCGAGGGTGCCGGGAAGGCTGGGCACCAGCCCACCTCACCAGGCACGATTCCGGGTAAACACATCGGTGTACCCCCCGCGCATGGCTATGCCCGGAGATATCCCGCTATCGTGCGTTTCGAAATGGGAGAAAGCATGAAGCTGGGCGGGCGCTATCGGCTGCTGAACCCCTTGGGCGAAGGCACGGTACGGCTGGCCTTCGACGAGGTGGCGCACCGTGACGTCGCCGTCAGGGACATGCGGGCGCAGCCGGCCGAGGAGGCCCGGCGGGCGCTCGGACTGCGGCATCCATCGATCGTCCCACTCCTCGACCTCGTGGAGGAGGAGGGCGGGCCGTGGCTGGTCACGGAGTTCGTGTCCGGGGCGTCGCTGGCGCGTACCGTCGACGCCAAGCGGCCCCTGCCGGAGCTCCAGGCCGCCCGCGCCGGGCTGTGCCTCCTGGAGGCCCTGACGACCGCGCACGGGGCCGGGATCGTGCACGGCAACCTCAATCCCGGCAAGGTCATGCTCACGGCGACCGGCCGCGCCGTACTGACCGGCTTCGGCCTGCCGCACCCCGGCCTGCGCCCGCCCGCTGACCTGTGGTCGCTCGCCGCCACCCTGCACTTCGCGGTGGAGGGCCGCCCGCCGGGCACCGCACCGGCCACCGACCCCGAGCCGTTGCGCGCCCTGATCCGCGCCATGCTCGACCCCGCCGGACCGCCGTCCCTGGACGACATCACCTCCACCTTGACCCGCCTGGCACTCAACCACCCCATCGCCACCACCCACCCCCTGTCGGTCCCCACCACAGGCAGCTTCCCCCCGACCCCGGCCACACCTCCCGGCCACCCGTCGCCGCCCCCCTTCGACCAACCAGCGGACCCAGCCCTCGGCCACGCAGCGGGCCCGGACTTCGGCCACACGGCAGATCCGGCCTTCAGCCACACGGCGGGCCTGGACTTCGGCCAACCCACGGGCCCGGAACTCGGCCATCCCGGTGACCCTGCGCCGCCCGTGCTTGGTCATCTGGCTGAGACCCCGCCCTTGGGCACCCCCATCGCCCCGCACCTCGGTGGCGAGGCCCCGGCACACCCCGGCGACCAGAGCGCCCTGGCACCCGCCCCGCAGGACGAGGCGCCCAGCCCGCCCGCCAAGTCCCGCCTGCTGGGCCTGCGCAAGGTGTTCGGCCGACGCCGCCAGTCCCCGCCCGCCCCCGAGAACCCGCCACCCACCGAGCCACCGCTCACCGCACCGCCCGTCATCACCCCCGAAACACCCATCCAGCACCCGCACGCCCCCTTCCCGCACGACGCCCCACCCCAGGACGACACCCCCTTCCCGCAGCACCCGCACGCCCCCTTCCCGTATGACGCCCCACCCCAGGACGTCCCCTTCCCGCAGCCCCCGAACGCGCCACCGCAGAACCCGCCCACCCCCCACCCCGTGGAAGCCCCTTTCGGGCACCCCGTGGACAGTCCCTTCGCACCGCAGTCCCCGGACGCCTTCCCCACACCGCCGGACGCCCCCTTCCCGCCTCCCGAGCCCTCCCCGGCGCCTCCGGCCGACGACTCCTACCCGACGCCACCGGTAGCCGCGTTCCCCACACCGCCCGCCGGCAGCTTCCCGGGGCCGGCCGACGGCTTCCCCACGCCACCCGCCCAGAACTTCCCGACGCCACCTGTAGAGCCCGCGCCGCTCAGTGACGTGCTGTACCCGTCGCCCTCCTGGCCGGTCGCCTACGACCCCGCGCCCCCGCACAGACCACGCCATGCCGCCCCCGGCGCCACCCCGGTGGATCGGGCGCTGGATCAGGTGATCGGCACCACCGGCCCGCTTCCTCCGGTCCAGGTGGCCGCGATCGGGCTGGCCGTACTGGATCAGCTTGTGGGTCTGCACGCTCGCGGCGAGCACCACGGCGACATCCGCCCCGGCAACATCCTGCTGTCCCCGTCGGGCCAGGCCATTCTCAGCCCGCCGCTGATGCCGAACGGGATCTCCGCCTACACCGCCCCCGAGGGCGCGACGGGACCGGCCGCGGACATGTGGTCGCTGGGTGCGACGCTGTTCGCCGCGGTCGAGGGGCTGCCGCCGGCTCCGGGCGCGCCGCTGACGAGGGCGGGCGCGCTGGCGGCGGTACTGTACGCGTTGCTGGCCGGCGATCCGGCGGCCAGACCGGCCCCGGCGCCCCTACGCCAGGAGTTCCTGACCATCTCCCAAAGCCTCGACCCACGCGACATATCGTGAATGGAACCCCACCGGTCCCCCACTCGTTGGACCGAAGACGCACAATGTGAGAGAGGCGGGGCGCGCGCTCCGCGTTCGGAGGAAGTTGAGGATGTCGCCAATCCAGAAGTACGCGGTAGGCGCCGGCGCCGCCGTACTGCTCTCGCTGATCTTCCTGCCGGGTTGGCTCACCCTGCTGGTCGTCCTCGGCGTGGTCGCCGCTCCGGTGGTCGGCTATTTCATGCTCGACCCGTCCCAGCGCGAGCGCCTCAAGCGCGTGCGCAGGCGCGGCATCGGCAACTGAGCCAGCTAAAAACGGCGAGGGCCCGGAGAGCGGCCCTCGCCGTACTCAGGCCTGCGCCAGGGCGGTCTGCACGCGCTGGGTCACCCGGCGCTCGACGTAGAACGACAGGAACGGCACCGTCCCGCCGAGCATGATGCCCAGCATGTACGGCCAGCTCCACCGCGCCTTCATGCCCAGGTTCATGACCGTGACCAGGTAGACCATGTACAGGAACCCGTGCACCTGCGCGATGATCAGCCCAGGCCACCACGTGACCCGGACGACGTAGTTGAGGAACATGCCCACGCAGAGCACGAGCAGCATCACGCCGACCATGTAGGCGAGCACCCGGAAGGGCTTGAGGGCGGACTCCACTAGTTTTCCTAACCTTCCAGAACCATCTCAGGGGACTGTCGAGCACGGCCCCGATCACCCCGTACGGCGTCGCGTACGAAGTGGAACCACATGAAGACGGCGAACCCCGCGAAGATCCACCAGTTGGCCGCATAGGCCGCGTTGCGCCACGTGAACGTACCGCCGACGACCGGCGGCGCCACCGAGACCGGGGCGAGCGCGCCGGAGGCGGGCTGCGCGACGACGAACCCGTTGCGCACCTTCTCGCCCTTCCACAGGTTGATCAGCTCGCCCGTGGAAACGGTCTGCACCTGCCCAGCGGGCAGTCCCTCCGCGCGCCGCTGCACGCTGTCGGTCCCCTGCGGGGGCCGTAGCCGCCCCGACACGTTCACGTTCCCAGCCGGTACGGCGGCGCCCGCGTCACCGGCCGAGGCCACCCACCCGCGCACCACGGGCATGAGCGTCCCGTCGGCGAGCCGGAGCGGCGTGAGCACCCAGAAGCCCTTGTCCCGCGCGACGTTGCCGCCCGGCGTGTCCACGCTGGGCCTGCGGTCGGCGACGAGAAGCTGCCGTTCCCCGTCGTAGACGCCCTGCGCGGTGACCTTCCGCCCCACGGCCGCGTTCTCGAACCCGGCGCCCACCTTGGCCAGGCCGTCCACGGCGACCGGGGCGGGATCGGTGGCCGCGTGCGGCTTGCCGGAGTCCTGGAAGACCCCGAGCTGCCAGCGGCCGAGCAGGATGAACGCGGTCAGGACCCCGATCGTGAGCAGATGCAGCCCGATCAGTCGTGGGGAGAACAGGGTCCTGAGCATGCTTCAAAACTATCCGCCGGACGGCGTGGTCCGTCATCAGGGGCACCCACACCAGTCCTGGCAAAAGGTGCAAACGGCTCACCTGTTCCGGCTAGAGTGCTGCGCATGTCTGACCAGCATCCCGACCCGGCCGGCAACACGCAGCAGTTCCGCGCGTTCGCACAGCAGAGCGAGCAGGACGGCGCGCGCAAGCGCTCGGCGGCCCTTCCCATCATCGCCGGTGTGGTCGTCCTCGCGATCATCGCGGTGGCGGTCTATCTCATCCTGAAGTAACCCGACTCCGACAAAGCCAAGCGCCGACGGCCACGCTCTCGGCGCTTTTCGTGTGCCCGGACATTCCCGCCCGCAGGTAAGCCCGGCGGCCCCGCCCGCGTGTAAGCCCGGCGGTCCCCCGCAGGTATGCCCGGCGGCCCCGACGCACGCCCTCCCAGCGCGGCCCGCAGCGGCCCGCGCCCGGCCCGACCGGCCGTCCCCGCGAACGAGCGCGCCTTGACGCCGTCGCCCCACCACCCGCACAGGTGGCCACAAGCATGCGATGTGACCCGGCTCACTCTGGACCGGGCAACTTCGGCTGACTACATTGGACAATGTGTCCAATAAGACTGCGGACCTCGACAGGTTCCGCGAGTTGCAGCAGCTCGCCTACCAGGGCGCCGAGCATGTCGCCGCGCGGCTCGAACCCGGGGTGACCGAGCGCATGGCCGCCACCGCCCTGCGAAAGTGGCTGGAGCGGCACGGAGCGGACGACTGGTTCCACGTGCCGTTCGCGTGGTTCGGCGAGCGGACGGCATTCCGGAAATTTCGGGTTCCGACCCAGTTCCTGCCTACTTCGCGACGGCTCGAAGAGGGCATGCCCTTCGTCCTGGACTGTGCGCCGGTCAGGGATGGGTTCGTCGCCGACATCGGGTATTCGGGGCGCCTGGGGGACAACGCCGACTGGGACGGGCTGGACCGGGATCTGGCCGGGTTCCGGGGGAAGATCCTGGAGCTGGTACGGGCCCGCCGTACCTTTCGCGATATCTACGCGGAAGTCGACCGGCTCATCGCCGAACAAGGGCATCGAAACCGGCACAAGGTTTATCCCGGGCGGGTGATCGGGCATCAGGTCGCCCGTATTCGCCTGGGCGGGCCGCGTTTCGTGGTTTTCCAGTCCTTCGGGGTCAGGACCCTGCGTACGATCGGGCGCGAACTCGTCAAGGAACGCCTCGAAGGCCGCTCCCCGCTCTGGGCGGGCGGCAAGGCCAGTGAGCATCCGCCGACCCCCGGGCTGTGGGCCGTCGAGCCGCATCTGGGCACCGCGGGTGACACGGTCGGCGCCAAGTTCGAGGAACTGCTGGTCGTCACCGAGGACGACGCCTACTGGCTGGATGACGACCTTCCCCACGTCCGCCGCTGGGAGTCCCGATGACCGACACCTCGATCAAGCCGCGCCGGGTCAGGTTCTCGTGGGAGGAGACGCCGCTGCACTGGGTGCCCGGCGACCCGTTCACCACGCACCTGATCAACGTGCTGCACATGCTGCTGCCCGCCGGTGAGCGCTGGTTCGTGCACGTGTTCAAGCAGGCCCTGCCGTACATCCAGGATCCGCGGCTGAAAGCCGAGGTCAAGGGGTTCATGGGGCAGGAGGGCACGCACGCGGTCGCGCACCAGCGGGTGCTGGAGCACATGAGGGAGCAGGGGCTCGACCCCGGGCCGTACGTCGAGAACATCGAGTGGATCTTCGAGCGGATGCTCGGCGACGACACGATGCCGCCGATCGCGCGGACGTACTGGCTGAAGGAGCGCGTGGCGCTGATCGCGGCCATCGAGCACTACACCGCGGTGCTCGGGCAGTGGATCCTGGACGCCCGGCCCCTGGACGACGCGGGCGCCGACGCGGTCATGATGGACCTGCTGCGCTGGCACGGCGCCGAGGAGGTCGAGCACAGGAGCGTGGCGTTCGACCTGTTCATGCACCTCGACGGCTCGTACGCGCGGCGCACGCGGACGATGATGGTCACCGGGCCGATGATCGTCCTGCTGCTGAAGCGGGGCGCCGGGTTCCTCATGGCCAACGACCCGATCCTGCGCGGGCGGCTGCGGGCGAAATGGACGCACTACTTCTACCGGGCGCACCAGGGGCGCGTGCCGACGTTGCGCAGCCTGGCGCTGGCCGTACCGCGCTATCTGCGGCCTGGCTTCCACCCCAGCCAGGAGGGTGATCTACGGCAGGCGCTCGACTACATCGCGATCTCCCCGGCGCATGCCGAGTTCCTTTCCCTGACGTCCGAGACCTACAGGAGGTCGCAGTGACTAAGCCCGGAATCGTGATCATCGGCTCGGGGTTCGCCGGCATCGGGATGGCGATCAAGCTCAAGGAGGCCGGCTTCGACGACTTCGTCATCCTCGAAAAGGCCGCCGACCTGGGCGGTACCTGGCGCGACAACGTCTACCCCGGTTGCGCGTGCGACGTGCCGTCGCACATGTACTCCTACTCGTTCGAGCTGAATCCCGGCTGGTCGCGGATGTTCTCCCCGCAGGATGAGATCTGGGAGTACATGCGGGCGTGCGTCGACAAGTACCGCATCGGGCCGCATATCCGGTACGGCAAGCAGGTCGCCGGCCTCGAATACGACGACGAGGCCAGGGAATGGCAGATCACCACCGAGGACGGCGCCACGATGCGGGCCAACGCCGTCATTTCGGGCATCGGCGCCCTCCATATCCCGAAATTTCCTGAAATCAAGGGACGTGAGGCCTTCGCCGGGCCGTCCTTCCACTCCAGCGCCTGGGACCACTCCGCCGACCTGGCCGGCAAGCGCGTCGCGGTCATCGGCACGGGCGCCTCTGCCATCCAGTTCGTCCCCCAGATCGCCCCCGTGGCCAGGGAACTCCTCCTCTTCCAGCGCACCCCGCCCTGGATCCAGGCCAAGCCCGACTTCGCCATCCCCGGCGCCATGCGCAGAGCCCTCGCTCTGCCCGGCGCCGCCCGCCTGCTGCGCAACACCGTCTACTGGGGCCTGGAGACCCGCGCCCTGGGCTTCGCCGTGGACCCGCGGCTGATGAAGATCCACGAGACCATGGCCCGCAGGCACCTCGAACGCCAGGTCCCCGACCCGGAACTGCGCGCCAAGCTCACCCCCGACTACACCATCGGCTGCAAGCGCATCCTGCTGTCCAGCGACTACTATCCCACCCTGACCAGGCCGAACGTCTCCCTGATCACCGACGGCATCACCGAGATCCGGGAGCGCTCGATCGTCGACGCGACCGGCACCGAGCACGAGGTCGACGTCATCGTCTACGGCACCGGCTTCAAGGTCACCGACTCGCTGCAGGAACAACGCATCGTCGGCAGGGGCGGCCGCAAGATCCAGGACGCCTGGCAGGACGGCATCGAGACCTACTACGGCATCACCACCGCCGGCTTCCCGAACCTGTTCTTCCTGCTCGGCCCCAACACCGGCCTCGGGCACAACTCGGTCGTCTTCATGATCGAGTCGCAGGTCCGCTATGTCATGAACTGCCTGCGCCTGCTCTCCAGAACCCAGGCCAAAGCCATCGACGTCAAACCCGGCCACCAGCGCACCTTCCAGGACCGCCTGCACCGGCGCCTCGACCCCCTGGTCTGGAACTCCGGCGGCTGCAAGTCCTGGTACCTCGACGAGCACGGCGTCAACCGCACGGTCTGGCCCGGCTTCACCTTCGAGTACTGGGCCCGCACCCTCCGCGTCGACCCCGCCGCCTACGACCTCATCTACTGACTCCAGGCATACGAACGCATCTCCGAAAACTGTCGGTGACGATCTTTACAGTCTTCCGCATGACGACTGGGGCATGGGAGGCGGTCCGCAAGGCCGTCGACGCCTATGACATGCACGCGGTGGCCCTGCTGGCCGCCGGTTTCGGCGACGACGAGCGCCGCGAGGTGGCAGCGGAGCTGACGGCGTACCTGCCGGTGGCGCGCAGGAACGGCGAGGAGGACGACGAGCGCCGCCTCGACCGCCGCCACGAGAAGTGGGAGGCGCTCCACGCCCGCGCCGACGAGCTGAACGTGCCTGCCCACAGCCTCCCCGAAGCCCAGCACCTCATGCTGCCCTGGATCTCCGAGCGCTGGATCGAGCCGATGCGCGTCGCCGGCGCCGCCACCCTCCCGGGCGCGGCCGCGGTGGCCGCCTGGCTCAACCGCCGCGAGCTGCGCCGCCCGATTGGCGGCTGGCGGGGGTCGATCGACGACGTCCCGCAGCTGGTCGCGGTCCTGTCGGCCCGTCCCGCCGCCTGGCAGTCCGATCTCGCGGTACGGCTCGCGCTCCGGCTGCGCGGCGCCCGGCCGGAGGCGGACAACCAGGTGCGCCTCGTGCTGGAGATGCTGCGCCGTACCGGAGCTGTACCACCCGAGCACGACCCGCTGACGCTGGCGTGGCTGGCCGCCGCCACCCCGTCGTCGTCCGCGACGCTGGCCAAGGACGGGCTGCTCGACGCGATGGTGCCGCGGTTGTTCGAGGCGGAGGGCGTGGGCAGGGCGCTGCGCGACTCGACGGACTGGCCGAAGGCGCTGCACAAGCTGACCGCGAGATCGTTGACCGGCGCGGCGCGGGTGTCCAGGAAGGCGCTGCTGTCGGGCTGCGTGCGCCGGTTCCTGCGCGGTGGGCAGGCAGCCGACCTGCGCTTCTTCGTACGGTTGCACGACCTGCTCGACCCCACCGACGGCGAGGTGGCCGAGCACGGGCGCGACTACCTGCGGCTGCTGCCCACCGCGCCGGGCAACGTGGCGGAGCCGGCGCTCAAGCGGGTGCGCAGGCTGGGCGAGCTGCCCGCCCACGAGGCGAGCGAGGCGGTGCTCGGGCTGCTGTTCCGGCAGGAGAGCAAGCTGGTCGCCGCCGGGCTGAGCTGGCTGGAGCGGCTGCTGCGCGACCCCGCCCACGACCTTGACGACTACGCCTCCGCGCTGGCCACGGCGTTGGCCGGTGAGTCCGCCGCCGTGCGCGATCGCGCGGTGAAGCTGGCGGTCAAACACGCGGCCCGGTTCAGCCCGCTCGGCGCCGAGACGATCAGGCAGGTCGTCGATCTCCTGCCCGCCGACCAGGGCGCCGCTCTCGCGAGCGCCTTCGGCGGCGAGGCCAACACCCCGGACCAGGCTCCCGCGCCGCTGCCGCCCCGGCCGCTGCCTCTGGCCCCGGAGCCGGGACCGTTCGCCGCCTCGCCGTCCACACCGGAGGAGCTGGCGGCGTTCCTGCCCACGGAGTTCGACTGGCCGAGCCAGGAGACGTGGCTCGACGCGTTCGTCCGGCTGGCCGCGGGCGACCGCGCCGCGCCGGCCGCCGGGCTGGCGGGACTGGCCGCCCGCTGCAAGGACCTGGAGTACTGGTCGTCGCCGTGGTGGGAAACCGCCGACTGGGCCGCCGCCATGGCCAGGGAGCTGACCGAGCCGGGCGCGGAACGCACCGCACCCTCCCGGGCCGGCCTGGCCGCGACCGCGGGGAGCCCGGTGGACGAGCAGATCCTGTCCAACCTGGCCGGCGTTCCCACCCGGACGATCGCCGAGCGCGTCCCCGGCCCCACGGAGTGCGACGCCTCGAAGTACCTGCCGCTGGCCCGGTATGCGGAGGTCTATCAAGCTCTGCTGGACGAACGGCTTCCGCCGTACCTGCTGGCCACCCCGAGCCGCGAGGACGGCGGGCTGGACGCGGCGGTGCTGGTGGAGCGCTTGGCGACATATCCGGACGGCATGCTCCCGCTCCCCACCGACCTGCGGCAGGCACTACTGCGGCTGCGAAGGACGGCGAGCGAGGAGGTGGTGGCACGGGCCCGGCGACTGCCCGGCGAGGCGGGGCGGATGGTGGCCGCGCGGCTGACCGCCCGGCCCGCGGAGCCGCAGGTGACGCTGCGGTGGACGATGCACGGCGACGACCCGCGCGTCGTCGCCGACATCATCCCGGCACCGGAGGATCGCGACCTTTTCCGCGACCTGCTGACGTTGCGGACACACGGTGAGTCGTGCGGACGGATGCTGGCCGTGCTGGCCGGATACCGGGAGGTGGCGGCGGCGCGGTCGGTGTACGGGCTGCTGTCCGCCTGGCCGATCGCCCGTCCGGACACGGACGACCTGCGCCGGTTGGCACTCGCCGACGGGCCGGCCGGACCGGGCATGGCGCTGCTGCTGGCCTGGGCGCTGTTGCGCGGGGACGGCGGCGCGGTGGCCAAGAGGCCGTTCCTGTGGCTGGCGGCCTCGGGCGACCTGCCGGGCGAGGAGGTCGGCAGGCAACTCGCCGCCCTGCTCCCCCACCTGAGACGCGACCTCCCGGACGCGCTGCGCACCCTGCGGGAACTGGCGGAGCTCGGGGCCCATCAGGAGGTATGGCAGGTGATGACCGGTCTACTCCCCGCCTACCTCCGAGCCGAACGCGCCACCACCACCCACACCCGCCTGGTCTCCTTCGCCGCCGACGCGGCCGCCTGGGCGGGAGCACGCGGCGACCTCCCGGCCATCACCGACCTGGCCACCCGAACCCGAACCAGCGACCTGGTCCGCCAGGCCCGCCGCCTCCACACCTACCTGACCACCCCAGCCCCCAACCCCTAAAGGAACCCCACCCCCCACCCCCACACCCCACCCCGGCCCCCGCCCTGCAACCGGACCCGACCCCGGGCTCGCCCTGCGCCCCGACCCCCCACCCGGGACCCGCCCTGCGACCCGGCCCTGGGGCGTGCCCCGGGGCCGCGGCCCTGCACCCGGCCCGGAACCCGGTGCGGCAGACAGCGCGGCCTCGTGGGAGGCGGCGCTCGGAGCCCTGTCTGTGGGGCGCGCTCTTGGGACAACAGCGCGCCCTGGGATGCGGCGGTCCCGGGACGCAGCACCCGGTACCTGGCGCGTCTAAGGAGCGAGGGCTTGGCGTGCCGTGGGCGAGGTGTGTCCTGGGGGTGCGGCGTGCCCGGGACGCGCGGCGGTGCCGTGCCGGGCGGGCGTGTGGGTGGGCGTGGGTGTGGGTGGGTGTGGGGGTGTGGGGGTGTGGGGGTGTGGGGGTTGGGGTGTGGGGGGTTGGGTCAGGGTTGGCGGGCTTTGGTGGCGGCGGTGCGGAAGGCGGGGAGGGCCTGGGCCAGGGCTCGGTGGTCGCGGGCGCGCCAGCTCACCCCCGCGAACACCGTAGGACGGCCACGGAGGCGGGCGCGGACGCGGCGGGCCAGTACGGCCAGGTCGCGGCAGTGGTCGGGCAGGTCGTCCCGAGGGGGCTGGGCGGCGGCGGTCGTGTCGTGGGCGGGGTCGCTGCCGGAGGGCGACGCGCCGCCCAGGGGAAGGACGTAGCGGGTCAGGTCGGGGAGATCGGTGCGGGGAGTGGGCAGCGTCAGGAGCGGGTCGAAGCGGCCGGCCGCGGCGTCCCTGGTGGTCAGGGGCGGGCGGTCGGGGGCGAACAGCGCGCGTAGCGTAGCGGGGACGCTGGCGTGTTCCATGGGGGTGGTGCTCACCGTGCCCCTCGGGATCAGGGGGGAGACGATCACGGCGGGGACCCGTGCGCCCGAGGAGGAGAAGTCGAAGGCGGCGCTCTTCTTGTGTGCCAGCAGGCGCAGGATGCGGGCCAGCAGCCCGGGGGAAGATCCGGGGTCGGGCAGGCCGGTCAGCGGCGGGGCGTGGTCGTAGAGGCCGCCGTGCTCGTCGTAGGTGATGACGAGCACGGTCTGGCCGAACGCCTCGGGGTTGGACTTCAGCGCCTCGTACACGGCCGCGATCAGCGACTCGGCACGGGCGAAGTCGGTCGAGGCGCCGACCTGGTCCTTGATCTGGTTGTTGCCGGGATGCTGGCTGTTGGACGGACGGTCGTTCAGGCGGACCGGGGGGCGGTGGTTGGGCTCGATGAAGGAGTACGCGGGCAGCTCTCCGGCCGCCGCGTGGGCGGTGAACTCCGAGATGTCGAACCAGCGGGCGATCCGGTCGGCGCCGTTCCACAGGTTGGAGAACGCCCACACCTGCGGCACGTCGTCGTGGTAGACGTGCCAGCCGTGTCCCGCCGCCTCGAGCGTCTCGAAGATGGTCGGGTCGGTGTAGAAGCGCGGCTGGATGTTGGTCATGCCGTCGGAGGTGGCCGCGTGCAGGTAGTTGCGGTTGGGCCAGGTCTCCCCCGGCACCGAGCAGTACCACCGCGTGCACACCGCGAACTCCAGCGCCAGCGTCGCCAGGACCGGCACCCCGGCGGGGTCCTGGCAGCGCATCACCTCCGGCCCGACCCCGAAGATCGGCTCCTTCTTCGCGAACTTCGGATACAGCCACCCGATCAGCGGCCCCAGCAACCCGCCGAACCGCGGCTCGGCCAGCCCGCGCGCCTTGCGTTCGTGCGCGCTGACCCAGCCGCCGCCCAGTTGCTCCATCGCCGCGTCGTGCGAGTGGTCGAAGTCCATCGTGGCGAGCGGCCCCGCGTCCGCTGAGGCCGCCACGGGCGGGCCGCCATCCCAGCCTGGGCTGGTGTACGGCCCGCCGCCCCGCAACCCGTCATACCCGGGATCGGGATGGACGAGGTAGCCGAGCATGTGGTCGAACGAC
Organism: Nonomuraea sp. NPDC059007; assembly: GCF_042740555.1. NCBI lineage: Bacteria > Bacillati > Actinomycetota > Actinomycetes > Streptosporangiales > Streptosporangiaceae > Nonomuraea > Nonomuraea sp. NPDC059007. The sequence continues at coordinate 42,150 of NZ_JBHYJD010000004.1, forward strand.
CGGTTCTCCAGCATCAGCACAACGACATGCCGCACCGACCCCCGAGCCCCGGACCCAGCCTCAGGCCCAGGCGCATCCCTCCCGGCTTCGGTCATCGTGACGGATGCACCACCAGCGCGCTGCCGCCGCCGCGCCGCGCGGGCTCGGCGACCGCCTGTATCCGTCCCCGGCCGAGGAACTCCAGCCCGGTCGCCGCCCCGATCTCCGGGTTCGGCGCGAACACGTGCCCACGCGATTCAAGGGCGGCCCCGTGCTGGGCGAGGAAGGCGGGCTCTGCCTGGGTGGCGGCGGTGTTGCGCTGGGTGGCGCGAGGTGCGGCCAGCGCGTCGGGCAGGTTCATGCCCAGGTCATAGCGGTTGACGAGGATCTGCAGCACGGTCGTGATGATCGTGGACCCGCCGGGCGAGCCGACGGCCAGCACCGGCTTGCCGTGCTTGAACACCAGCGTGGGCGCCATCGAGGAGCGGGGGCGCTTGCCGGGGGCGGGCAGGTTCGGGTCGCCGGGCGCGGGGCCGAAGGTGAAGTCGGTCAGCTCGTTGTTGAGCAGCACGCCGCGGCCGGGTACGACGATGCCGTTGCCGCCGGTGGACTCGATCGTGAGGTTGTAGGCGACGACGTTGCCCCACCTGTCGGCGACGGTGAGGTGCGTGGTCTCCGGGCCCTCGTCGGCGACGTCGGGGGCGGTGCCGGTGGGCCGCTCGCAGTCGGAGTAGGAGCCGTCGGGCGAGCCGGGGGCCGCCGGGTGGGCCATGGCGCGTTCGCCGATCAGGCACGAACGTTCCTTGGCGAAGCCGTCGGACAGGAGTTCGCGCATGGGGACACCGGGGATGTCGCCGACGTACTTGCCCCGGTCGGCGAAGGCCAGCCTGGAGGCCTCCAGGTACTCGTGCAGGCCGACGCTGGGCAGCGCCTCCAGGATGTTGAGCGCCTCGCTGACCGTGGAGCCGCCGGAGGACGGGGGCGCCATGCCGTACACCTGAAGGCCCTTGTACTCGATGTGGGTGGGTTCGCGCATCAGCGCGCGGTAGGCGCGCAGGTCGGACATCTCCATGAGGCCGGGCCGCACGTTGCGCGTGGTGCCGGGGGTGAGTGGCGGCTTCTTGACCGTGGCCACGATCTCCTGGCCGAGGCGGCCGTTGTAGAGCCAGCCGGTGCCGCGTCTGCCCAGTTCGCGGTAGGTGTCGGCGAGTTCGGGGTTGCGGAAGACCGAGCCCACGGGCGGTGGGGCGCCGTTCGGGAGGTAGAGCTTGGCGGTGGAGGCGATGTCCTTGAAGCGGGCGGCGTTGGCGGCGGTCTGGTCGTGGAAGGTCTGGTCCACGACGAAGCCCTTGGAGGCCACGTCGATGGCGGGTTTGAGCGCCTGTCTCAGGCTGATGGTGCCGAAGCGGCGCAGCGCCGTCTCCCACTGGGCGACCGTGCCCGGCACGCCCGCCGACAGGCCGCTGGTGACGCCCTCGTCGAAGGGGATGCCTTCGAGCGAGGTCGAGGTCATGGCGCGCGGCGCGGTCTCGCGGCCGTCGATCGTGTAGACCTTACGGCGGGAGGCGTCGTAGTAGACCATGAAGCCGCCTCCGGCCAGCCCGGAGGAGTAGGGCTCGGTGACGCCCAGGACCGCGCCCGCGGCGACGGCCGCGTCCATGGCGTTGCCGCCCTTCTTCAGCACGGCCACCGCGGCCTTGCTGGCGTCGAGGTCGACGGTGGACACGGCGCCGCCGTACCCCTCGGCGACCGGGACCTTCTGCTGGGGCTCAGCCGTGGCGGGCGGCGCGGTGGTGAGCGTGACGAGGACTGCTGCTGCGGGAACGATCACTCGGCGCATGGTCTCCACGATGGCCCAGGTACGCCTCCGGTGGTAGGGCCCCCTGCCACATCCAGGTGATGCGCTGGTCAGGGAGCTGAAATAGCGTAGGACCGTGAAGTCCCGACTCGACCCTTATCTGGCGCTCATACTGGCCGTCGCCCAGGTGGTGATCGGCCAGGGCGCCGAGTGGGGGCAGCGCTTCGATCGGGCGGCGCTCGACTGGTACGCCTACTCCTTGCTCCTGATCGGTCCGGCGCTGATCCTGGTGCGCCGCCGCTATCCCGTCGCCACGACCGTGATCACGCTGCTCGTGACCGCCGCGTACCTGGCCGGCGGCTATCCCTACGGGCCGATCTTCTTCACGCCGGGCGTGATGCTGTTCTGGCTGGTGATCGACGGCCGGCGGCTGGTCGCGTGGCTGCTGGCGGCGGGCACGTTCAGCTTCTTCGAGGCCTATGCCTGGGTGATCGGCAACCGCAGCCTCTTCCACGCCGTGTGGATCTCCACGGCGATGATGCTGCTCATGGTCGTGGCCGAGCTGGTCAGGATCCTGCGCGAACGGCGGGCCGAGCGGGCCAGGGCGGAAGAGGAGGAGGCCAGGCGGCAGGCCAGCGAGGAGCGCCTGACCATGGCGCAGGAGTTGCACGACGTGCTCGCGCACAACATCTCGCTCATCCACGTCCAGGCCTCGACCGCGCTCCACCTCATCGACGACCAGCCCGACCAGGCCAGGACGGCGCTGGCCACGATCAAGACCGCGTCCAAGGAGGTGCTCGGCGAGATGCGCTCGGTCCTGAACGTGCTGCGCGAGGGCGCCCCGCGCTCCCCCACCTCGGGCCTGGACCATCTGGACAACCTCATCGAGCGTTCCGGCCTCGACGTCACGCTGAAGCGCGTGGGCTCGCGGCCCCTTCCCGCGCAGGTCGAGCGGGCGGCGTACCGGATCGTGCAGGAGTCGCTCACCAACGTCACGCGCCACGCCCCCGGCGCGAAGGTCACGGTCAGGCTGGAGTACGGCACGGCCGAGCTGACCGTCCTGGTCACCGACACGGGCGCCACCTCGCCCGCCCCGCTGTCGGAGGACGGCAGCGGCAACGGCATCCCCGGCATGCGCGAGCGGGCCGCGGCCCTGGGCGGTTCGCTGGTCGCCGGCCCGGTCGGCAACGGCTTCCAGGTCGAGGCCCGGCTGCCCCTACCTGAGGAGAACGCATGATCAAGCTGCTGCTCGCCGACGACCAGGCGCTGGTGCGCGCGGGCTTCAAGGCGTTGCTGGACGCCCAGCCCGACATGAGCGTGGTGGCCGAGGCCGCCGACGGCGCCGAGGCGGTACGGCTGGCCGCCCAGCACACCCCCGACGTGGTGCTGATGGACATCCGGATGCCCGGCACCGACGGCTTGACCGCCACCCGCCAGATGCCGCCGGGGCCGAAGATCATCATCTTGACCACGTTCGAGCTGGACGAGTACGTCTTCGAGGCGCTGCGCGGCGGCGCCAGCGGTTTCCTGGTGAAGGACACGGAACCGGCCGAGCTGATCCAGGCGGTCCGGGTGGTGGCCGACGGCGAGGCGCTGCTGTCGCCGAGCGTGACCAGGCGGCTGATCGCCGAGTACGCCACGCGGGCCAAGGCGCCGGTCTCGACCGAGGGCCTGGACCAGCTCACCGACCGGGAACGCGAGGTGCTGGCGCTGGTGGGCACCGGGATGACCAACGACGAGATCGCGAGCAAGCTGTTCATGTCTCCGGCCACGGCGAAGACGCACGTGAGCCGGGCGATGATGAAGCTGCACGCCAGGGACCGGGCGCAGCTCGTGGTGATCGCCTACGAGTCGGGGCTGGTCAAGCCGGGCTGGCTCTGAGGAGAACGCTCAGGTCAGCGCCTCGATCAGCCGCAGGACGTCGGCGGTGCGGCCGGGATCGCCCAGGATGATCACCTTGAGCGTGGCGCGCTCCTCGTTGTAGATCATCTCCACTCGCAGCCCGGTGGCGGTCGCCATGACGGCGGTGTTCAGGCGGTCCAGGTCGTGCCGGGCGACCGCGTCCACCTGGACGATCGTGGAGACCTCGACGTAGCGGTCCTGGCTGGGGCGGGAGGCGAGGGGCGCGCCGGTGAAGGACTCCAGGTCCGCCCTGGAGATCCGGTACTGCTTGCCCACCTTCACGGCCTTCAGCCGGCCGTCGCGGACGTAACCGCGCACGGTCTTGACGTGCAGATCCAGCAGGTCGGCGACCTGGCTCACGGTGAAATCCACTCCCTATCACTCCCCTCAAGGCGGGAGTATAGGGATACGGCCAGCGATGTACAGGGGAGCGCGACCGGTGTCTGATTCGCCCGCCCGGTTTCCCGTCGACTCTGGAGGTACGACACCGAAGGAGGAGAACGGCATGTATGGACACTTTTTTCCGATCTTCCCGGTTTTCTGGGGACTGTTCTGGGTGGCCGTGGTCGGGCTGGTCATCTGGGCCAAGCGCACCGGCCGGTGGGGGCCGCGCCGTACCGCGGCGGCCAGTCCCACGGCGTCGGCCGAGCAGATCCTCGCCGAGCGGTACGCGCGCGGCGAGATGAGCGACGACGAGTACATGGAGCGCATGTCGGTGCTCCGCTCCTAAGCGCTCCACAGAGTGAAAGAAGTGTCACTGGCCGCATTTGACAGGCGCGGGTTACGCTGCGTCTATGCGGCCCGACACCCCGGCCCCCTCACCCTGAGCATGGGGCCGGGCGCACTGTTCGTCAGTGGCCTCGCCGCCGGACTGGTGGCGGGGACCGCTTCCTGTACGGCGGTGCAAGGCGGCCTGCTCGTCGGCCTCACCGGCGGCGGATGCTGCGAGAAGTGCGGCCACGGCAGGGCACGGCCCTGGCTGGTGGCCCAGTTCCTCACCGGACGGCTGGCGGCGTACGTGCTGGCCGGGGCGCTGCTCGGCTGGATCGGCTCCGCCGTTCAACTGCCGCCGCAGGCACGCGCGGGACTGCTCGTCGCGGCCGGGATCGTCGTGATCGCCTTCGCCGTCCGGCTGATCCGGCGGCGCGCGGCCTGCGCGGCGCACCGCACCCCGCGCCGGGCCGCCGCGCCGGTCATGGGCGCCGCGACGATCCTGCTGCCGTGCGGCGTCACGCTCGGCACCGAGATGGTTGCCGTCTCCACCGGCTCGGCGCTGTCGGGGGCGGCGGTGATGGCCGGGTTCGTCGTGGGCACCTCACCGGCGTTCGCCCTGCTCGGCTACATCCTGCGACGGCTGTCCCGGACCCGCCTGGCCGCCTTCGCCGGGTTCGCCGCGATCGCCGTCGGCCTCTGGACGATCGGCTCCGGCGTCAGCCTGGGCGGCTGGCTGCCCACCTCCCCCGCACCCGCCCTGGCCATGACCGCGCGCGGCGAGCAGAAGGTGGACATCTGGGCCATGCGCGACGGCTACCGTCCCGCGATGGTCGAGGCCCGCGCGGGCGTACCCGTGGAGGTCACCTTCCACCTGGCCGACCAAGGATGCACCCGCACGGTGACGCTCGCCGGCCGCGACCACACCCTCCCCGCCACGGTACGGCTCCCGCCCCAGCCCCCCGGCACCCTGCGATACGTCTGCTCCATGGGCATGTACACCGGTTTCATTCGCTTCTCCTAGTGCACCAGCTCCGCGATTACATTCCGCAGTCGCTTGATTACATGTCACGCTGAGTGGATGGCGTGGTGGCAAGGAGAGGTGGCGGAGGCGGCCGTTCCGGCGCCCCGTACCGGAGACGAACCCGAGCTGATCGCGGAAGCCCAGTCAGGCGACCCGCAGGCGGCCCATCGCCTGGGCAAGCTCTACGCCCAGCGCGGCGACCGCTCCGCGGCGCGGCACTGGTGGGAGCGCGCCGCGGCGGCCGGCAACATCGACAGCGCCTACAACCTGGGCGTCTGGCACGAGAAGCACGGCAGCCTGGAGGAGGCCGTGTCCTGGTACGAGCTGGCCGCCGGCACCGGCGACGCCGAGGCCGCGCTCAACCTCGCCACGCTCCTGCTGGAGCAGCGCGGTGACCTGGCCGGCGCCAAGGCCTGGTTCGACAAGGCCGCCCGCGCCGGCTCCCGCACCGCCGCCCGCCGGCTCGCGCTGCTCTGCGAGGACGCCGGCGAGCAGGCCGCGGCCCGCGACTGGCACCGCAGAGCCGCCGTGGACGGCGACGTCGCCTCCGGCCACGACCTCGGCTTCCTCGCGTACTCGGCGGGCGAGGACGAGGAGACCGTCCAGTGGTGGGAGTTCTCCGCGCGCGGCGGCCACGCCGAGGCCGCCTACCACCTCGGCCTGTTCCTGCAGGCCAGCCGCGACCCCGAGGGCGCCGAGGCCTACTACCGGCTGGCCGCCAAGAGCGAGCACCCCGGCGCCGCCTCCCAGCTCGGCGGCATCGCCCTGTCCCGGCGCGACCTGCGCACGGCCCGCGCCTGGTTCGAGCGCGCCGCCAACGCCGGGCGGCTGGAGGACCAGCGGATGGCCGGGTTCGTCTGCGTCGAGCTCAGCGACTCGCCGGCCGCCAGCCACTGGTTCGGCCGCGCGGCGGCCAGCGGCGACGCCGAGTCGGCCTTCAACTTCGGCCTGCTGCTGATCGCCGAGTTCGGCGACCTGGCCGGGGGCCAGCACTGGTTCCGTCAGGCCGCGCTGTCCGGCCACCACAGGGCGGCGATGGAGCTCGGCGGCCTGCTGTCGGCGGCGGGCCACAACCACGAGGCCGAGCAGTGGCTCGCCGACCCGCCCCAGCCCACCTGGGACCGCCTGGCCGAACCCGAACTCCACGCCCGCGCCGAACTCGCCGCCGCCGCCACCGGCCGGCGCAGCGGCGTCCCGCTGAGCGTGCCCGAGCTGACGGAGATCCTCGGCACCTGGGACCTCGTCACCCGTCCGCTGCGTGACCACGCCGACGTGGTGGTGTGGCTGGTCGAACGCAGCGGCCTGCACGCGGGCGCCATCGATCACCTGGCCTCGATCCGCACCACCCTGATCCGCCCCGGCTCCGCCCCGTGGCCGAGCCCCGGCGAGGTCACGCATGTCCTGGCCACGGCCCGCGACCTCCGCACCCGCCTCGGCCTGCGCTGACCCCGCCGCCTGGGCGCGCGCACAGCTCGCTTGGGCGGGCGCACAGATCATCAGGCGATCACCCCCAGCCGTGAGCCCGGAGACGGGTGTGGCGCGTCTTAGGGAGGGTGAGCGTGTGATCTTAGGTGGGGTTGATGATCAGATATCTCGTGATCCTGGTGCTCGTGGCCGCGGTGGTGCCGGGCGCACGGAACGAGGCGGGGCCGTCGGCGTCCTTCGAGGGACGGGCCGAACGGGCACTGATGACCTGGCGAGCGGGCCCGGGAGCGATATGGCAGTCCGGCTTCAACCCCCGGCAGAACCTGACGATCATGTCGCCCGAGGTCGCGGCGGCCAGGTTCGGCAACCCGGACCTCGGCCTCGTCTACGACAAGCCCACCGTGACGAACCCGCCCACGGGGACGGTCCGCTGGCCCGACGGCCGCACGCTGGAGGTTCCCCTCATCCCGGCCGACCTCGCCGCCTACCAGGTGGCCAACCCCCGTGAGATCCCCGGCAGGCCGTCGGTGAACCCGGTGTGCCAGGGCGGGATCACCGAGGAGGAGCGGGAACGGCGCAGCGAGGAGAGCGGCAAGGACCCGGCGAACTGCCGGCAGGCGAAGGTGACAAGAGTGACCATGGAGACGGTCACCGTGCGCACGCACCGGGGTCCGGCCGAGGCGCCGGCCTGGCGTTTCGACGTGGACGGGCTGCCGGGACCGATCCGGCAGGTGGCGGTGACCGACGCGGCGGTCGACCCGATGCCGCCCGGTCTCGGGCCGACGACCCCGTTCGACGGCAGCTTCGAGGAGGCGCCGGACGGCACGCTGACGATCCACCTCATCCACCTGAAGTGCGGCCGCCTGCTGGGGATGAACGTCCGCGAGGAACCGGACGCGGTCGTGGTCGAGCCACGCGTCCAGCCGTACGGGGCGGCGTGCTCCGGATGGGCGTCGATCGAGAAGCGCCCGGTCAAACTACGCACCCCGCTGGGTGACCGCCCCGTCCTCGACGCCAGAACCGGCCTCCGCCTGTTCTACGGCCCCTTGTAGCCAACCCTTGCGCACCTTTCGCGGCGTAGCCGGCCCAGGGCGGAGTTGTTACGGCGAGGACCCCGTGAGCCCTCACGACCATCGCTCGACAGCCGCGCGCCCACGTCGGCGGGGCGGGTGGGTGGGGCGGAGCCGTAACGGAAAGTCGGCCCGAAACCGGATGGACACAAGGCGTCATCGCTGGCTGAGGTGAAAGCGGTGGCCTTCGCTGTCGAGGAAGACGGCGGACCAGCCCCAGGGCTCCTGCTTGGGCGGGGCATCGAACGTCACGCCTCGGGCGGCCAGGTTCTCGTGGGTCTTGACGATGTCCTCGGTGTCGAACAGGACGTAGTTCGGCTGGTCCTGGCTGAGCGCCGGCCAGTCGGGGCCGGCCTTGAACAGGACGAGGCCGACGCCGCCGCCGGGCGGGGAGACCTCGATCCAGCGGGCGTCGGGGCCGTAGGGCTGGTCGGTGGTGACCTCGAAGCCGACTTTCCGGGTCCAGAAGTCGAGGGCGGCGGCCTGGTCCTGGACGTAGAGCGTGACCTTGTTGACGTTGATCGTCATTATGTTCTCCTTGGTTATATCCAGATCGGATATAACCATTGTGGTGTTATGGTGTCAAGCATGCTCACCACCGCCGGGTTCCACGTGCTCCTGGCATTGGCCGGCGAACCCGCCCACGGCTACGCGATCATGCGGTTCGTCGAGCACGTCAGCGGCGGAGCGGTCAAACTGGGTCCGGGCACCCTCTACCGGACCATCAGCAGACTGCTGGCCGACGGACTGGTGGAAGAGACGGAAGAAGGCGATCCGGCAGCCCCCCACGACGCCCGGCGCCGCTACTACCGGCTGACCCGGGCGGGCGAGGCGGCCGCGCGCGCCGAGGCCGAGCTCATGGCCCGCATGGTGACGGCCGCACGAGAGGCTGGACTGGTCACGTGACGACGATGAGGCCGCAGGGGCTGAGCCCGCATCTGTTCGTGCTCGGCGCCGAGAGCGCGATCACGTTCTACAAGGCCGCGTTCGGGGCGGTCGAGGTGTTCAGGAACACGCTGCCGAACGGGGCGATCCTCTTCGTCGAGTTGCAGGTCGGCGACGGGCGGCTGCTGGTGAGCGAGGAGACGCCCGAACTGGGCGCGCTGGCGCCGCCGACGGTGGGCGGCAGTCCGGTGCTGATCCTGCTGGAGATCGACGACCCCGACGAGGTCGAACGGCGGGCCCTCGACGCGGGCGCCGTCTCGGAGATGCCGGTGCAGGAGGCGTTCTGGGGGGAGAAGTACGGGGTCATCCGGGACCCGTTCGGCCACCGGTGGGCGGTGACCACGGCCCGGGAACAACTCACCCCGGACGACATCCTCCGCCAAACCCCCGAAGAACCCACCCACCCAACAGACGACCCCGGCTGACAACAGACCAAACGCCGCCGCCGGTTACCGGCAAACCCCAGCGGGGAACACGCGGACGGCTCGTGACGGATGAGCCCCGGGGGTGGATGCCGAAGGGCCCGGCCGGCGGGGCGCACGTTACGGCGGCCCGCCACGCGCGGCCTGCCTGCCGTTCCCCTGGAATGCCCCCAGCCCCGTGCGGGGGTGGGGGCAACCGGGCCGGCCGTAACAGAAAAAAGGGGGGTAGAACTACGCGGCGAGAACCTCGGAGAGAGGGACCGACGGGATGGCGAGCGCGACCCCCACGGGCGCGTTGGTGAGGGCGCCGTTGTGGGTGTTGAGGCCGAGGGCGAGGGCCGGGTCGCTCTGGAGGGCTGCCTTCCACCCTCGGTTGGCCAGTTTGACCGCATACGGCAGCGTCGCGTTGGTCAGCGCGTACGTGGAGGTGTTGGCCACCGAGCCCGGCATGTTCGCCACGCAGTAGAACACCGAGTTGTGCACCATGTACGTCGGCTCGGCGTGGGTGGTCGGGCGGGAGTCCTCGAAGCAGCCGCCCTGGTCGATGGCGATGTCGACGAGCACCGAGCCCGGCTTCATGCGCGACACGAGCTCGTTGGAGATGAGCGTCGGGGCCTTGGCGCCGGGGATGAGGACCGCGCCGATCACCAGGTCGGCCTGCAGGACCTCGCGCTCGATGGCGTAGGAGGTGGAGACCAGGGTCTTGAGGCGGCCCTGGTAGATGGCGTCGATGAAGCGCAGGCGGTCGACGTTGGTGTCGAGAACGGTGACGTCGGCGCCCATGCCGACGGCGATCTGCGCCGCGTTGAGGCCGGACACGCCGCCGCCGATCACGACGATCTTGGCGGGCGAGACGCCGGGCACGCCGCCCGGCAGCACGCCGCGCCCGCCGTTGAACCGCATCAGGTTGTACGCGCCGACCTGCGGAGCCAGCCGACCGGCCACCTCCGACATCGGGGCGAGCAGCGGAAGGGCGTTGCCCACCTGGACGGTCTCGTACGCGATGCCGGTGACCTTGTTGTCCAGAAGGGCCTGGGCGCACTCCCTGCCCGCGGCGAGGTGGAGGTAGGTGAACAGCACCTGGCCCTCGCGCATGCGGTGGTACTCCTGGGCGATGGGCTCCTTGACCTTGAGCACCATGTCCGCCTCGCCCCACACGGCGTCGGCCGTGTCGAGGATCTTCGCGCCCGCGCCGAGGAACTCCTCGTCGGTGATGGACGAGCCGAGTCCGGCACCACGCTGGACGAAGACCTCGTGGCCACCGCGGGTGAGTTCGTGAACTCCTGCGGGGGTGGCGGCGACGCGATACTCGTGGTTCTTGACCTCGGCAGGCACGCCGATCTTCATGGGTCGTTCCTTTCGTTCTCCGGCACCACGCTGTGCCGGACGGAGGGTGTCAGAGGCGTTTCCACGCCTCGGTGAGGACGGAGCGCAGGATCGACTCGATCTCGTCGAACTCCTTCTCACCCGCGATCAGCGGCGGCGCGAGCTGGATCACGGGGTCGCCGCGGTCGTCGGCGCGGCAGTAGAGGCCGGCGTCGTAGAGCGCGTGGGACAGGTAGCCGCGGATCAGCCGCTCGGACTCGTCCGCGTCGAAGGTCTCCTTGGTGTCCTTGTCCTTGACCAGCTCGATGCCCCAGAAGTACCCGGCGCCGCGGACGTCGCCGACGATCGGCAGGTCCTTCAGGCTTTCGAGCTTGCCGCGGAAGACGGGCTCGTTGCGGGTCACGTGGCCGAGCAGGTCCTCGCGCTCGAAGATGTCGAGGTTGGCGAGGGCAACGGCGGCGCTGACCGGGTGGCCGCCGAAGGTGTAGCCGTGGGCGAACATCGTGTCGCCGCTCTTGAACGGCTCGAACAGCCGCTCGTGCGCGATCATGGCGCCGATCGGTGAGTAGCCGCTGGTCATGCCCTTGGCGCAGGTGATGATGTCGGGCACGTAGTCGAACTTCTGGCCGCCGAACATCGTGCCGAGCCGGCCGAAGGCGCAGATGACCTCGTCGGAGACGAGGAGCACGTCGTACTCGTCGCAGATCTCGCGCAGGCGCTGGAAGTAGCCGGGAGGGGGCGGGAAACAGCCGCCCGCGTTCTGCACCGGTTCGGCGAAGACGGCGGCCACGGTGTCCGGGCCCTCCATCTCGATGGCCTGGGCGACGCGGTCGGCGGCCCAGCGGCCGTACTCCTCCGCCGTCATCCCGGCGACGCCGGAGATCTCCTCGGCGCGGTAGTGGTTCGTGTTGGGCACCCGGACGGAGCCGGGTACCAGCGGCTCGAACATCTGCTTGAACGCGGGGATGCCGGTGATCGACAGGGCGCCCTGCGGGGTGCCGTGGTAGGCGATCTGGCGGCTGATGACCTTGTGCTTGAGCGGCTTGCCGACGAGCTTGTAGTACTGCTTGGCCAGCTTCCACGCGGTCTCGACCGCCTCGCCGCCGCCGGTGGTGAAGAAGACGCGGTTGAGCTCGCCCGGCGTGTGCTCGGCCAGGCGCGCGGCCAGCTCGATCGCCTTGGGGTGCGCGTAGGACCACAGCGGGAAGAAGGCCAGCTCCTGGGCCTGCTTGGCGGCCGCCTCCGCCAGTTCGCTGCGCCCGTGCCCGGCCTGGACGACGAAGAGCCCCGCGAGACCGTCGAGGTAGCGCTTGCCGTGGATGTCGTAGATGTACGAGCCCTCACCGCGCACGATGGTGGGGATCTCGTTCTTCTCGTAGGCGCTGTGCCTGGTGAAGTGCAGCCACAGGTTGTCTTGCGCGGCCTTGAGGATGTCGGATTCCGGCTGCGTCATGGTTATCTTCCCTCGTGTCTGAGCTCCCAACAGTCTGCCCTTTCACCTGGGGTATTGCCAAGTGAAAGCGTCGCACCAATATGCAAGAAAACCGAGATCCGTAGAACCTATATGTAACGGCAACGAAATCCGCAGGTAGATTAGCTTGGTCGGTTTCCACCCTGTGGAACCTTCTGTGATCCAATGAGTTGTACTGTTAGACCGACCCGGGGGACCGTCCCGTGACTCCTGACCAGATCGAGAGCGCCGTCGCCGCCGCGATGCCGCAGGCCGTCGAGGAACTCAAGCGCCTCGCCGCCATCCCCTCCGTGGCCTTTCCCGGGCACCCCGCAGAGCCGGTTCACGCCGCGGCTGCCGTAACCGAGGAACTGCTGCGCTCCGCCGGCCTCCCGCACGTCCAGCAGATCGCGGTCGAGGGAAGCTTCCCCGCGGTGTACGGCGAGGCCCCCGCGCCTCCCGGCGCCCCCACCGTCCTGCTGTACGCGCACTACGACGTGCAGCCCGCTGGTGACCCGGCGGCGTGGCGGACCCCGCCGTTCGAGCCGACGCTCATCAACGGCCAGTTGTTCGGCCGGGGCACCGCGGACGACAAGTCCGGCATCATCAGCCATGTCCTGGCACTGCGTGCCTTCCAGGGCCAGTTCCCCGTGGGCATCAAGGTCATCATCGAGGGCCAGGAGGAGTACGCCGGCGAGCGCCTGGAGGCCTTCGTCGAGCGCAACCCCGACCTGCTGCGCGCCGATGCCATCGTGGTGGCCGACACCGGCAACCCGAAGATCGGCGACCCGTCGGTGACCACGTCGCTGCGCGGCATGGCCGCCTTCACCATCGAGGTGCGCACGCTGAAGGAGGCCGTCCACAGCGGCTCGTTCGGCGGCGCGGCACCCGACGCGCTGTCGGCGCTGATGCGCATGCTGACCACCCTGCACGACGACAACGGCGACATCCGCGTCCCGGGCCTGCCGCGTGGCACGTTCCTGGGCCAGGGCCCGTCGGAGGACGAGTTCCGCCAGACCGCCGGCGTCCTGGACCACGTGAGCCTGGTCGGCTCTGGCAGCCTGGCCGACCGCCTCTGGTCGTCGTACGCGATCACCGTCACCGGCCTGGACGTCCCGTCGGTGTCGGGCGCGGTCAACGCCGTCCAGCCTGCGGCCAGGGCGCGCGTCACGGTCCGGATCCCGCCGGCCGCCGACCCCAAGACGACCGTGGACGCGGTCGTCGACTTCCTGCGCCAGGCGACTCCGTGGGGCGCGCAGGTCGGCTTCACCGACTTCACGGTGGGCTCCGGCTTCCAGGCCGACTCGGGCGGCAAAGCCCGCTCCGCGCTCAACCGGGCCATGGACCGCGCCTTCGGCCGCCCGCCCCGCGACGTGGGCGCCGGCGGCTCGATCCCGCTGGTCAACACGCTGCTCAAGCAGTTCCCGGCGGCGGAGATCCTGCTGTTCGGCGCGGAGGACGAGGACGCGGCCATCCACGCCCCGAACGAGCGGGTGGACCTGGAGGAGCTGCGCCGCATCGCCACGACGGAGGCCCTGTTCCTCCACGAGCTGAGCCTGCCCTCCGCTCTCGGCGTCTAGCCGTCAGGGGCCCGCTCCCGGCCGGGGGCGGGCCCTTCGGCTCAAACGCAGCGCTTCGGCTCAGCGCAGCGCGCGGTTGACCGCCGCGACGTAGGAGTAGAAGGCCTTGGTCCGGTGCGCGGGGTCCTCGACCCAGGCCCTGGCCAGCTTCCCGTCCGCGAAGAACAGCTTCCGCTGTCCCCTGCTGATCTCCAGTTGCACGCCCATCCCGCGGCGGTTGCGGTTGGCGATGTTGCGGGGGTCGTCGCCGCCGATCTCCTGGGGCACCTCGGCCGCCACGCGGAACCCGGCCGCCCGCAGCTCCCGGCTGACCTTCTTGATCAGTGCCTTGTCCCGGCCGCCCACGTACGTGGTGACCTTGTCGCCCGCCGCGGCGTGCCAGGAGACGGTGGTGCCGACCGCGCCGACCAGCTTGAGCGCGCGCGGCTCGTCGAAGCGGGTCGAGGTGATGTGGAGCTTGCTGTTGCCGTCGAGCTTGAGGCCGACGAAGGAGTAGAAGGCGTACCTGGAACCGGCGGCGTGGTCGGCCAGCTGGGTGGTGGGCGACTCGATCGCGCCGCCGTGGATGGCGATGTGCGCCACCTTGGCCCCGCTCGGGAAACGCTGGATCCGCCGGTAGTCCGTGCCCTCGCGCTCGTGCGCGGCCAGGTCGGCGTAGTTCTTGTAGGTGTCCGCCGCGGCGGCGGGCGGGGCGAGGAGCGCGACGAGGCTCACTGCGGCGACGGCGACGGGCAGGGCTCTCTTCACGTGACACCTTTCAGTCGGAGATCATCACCAGCAGGCTAGGGCATCCTGCTTTTGGGGGACTGTCAGGCTGACCGAATCCCGCGATGATGGTCCCCATGCGCTCCACGGTGTCCCAGACGTCACGTTCTCGCCTCGCCTTCGCAGTGGCGGGCGGCGCCCTTTTCGTCCTGGCGTACGGCTGGCTGGTGCTGACCGGCCACACCGAGATCGTTCCGTCGTCCGGCTCCGGCGCGCCCGGCATCTCCCTGTGGTCCGCCTTCGTGCCCGCGCTGGCCGCGATCGTGCTGGCGATGCTGGTGTCACCCAAGAGCGAGCCGCCGCTGCCCCTGCGGGAGTTGCCCCGTGCCCGGCTGGTCAGGGAGACGCAGGTTCTGGTGGGCGCCGCCGTTCTCATGGCGATCGCCGCGCCGTTCGCCCAGGGGCTGCTCTACCACGCCGCGAAGGTCGTCTTCCTGCTGGCCATCCCGCTCGTGGCCTTCCGGCTGATCCGGGGCGGCGAGCCCAAGGCCAGGGCGATCCCGAGGCCGGTGACGTGGCTGGCGCCGCTGCCCGCCGTGGTGGCCTGGTTCGTGCTGTCGCAGATCGGGCCGCTGGCGCCGCCGCCGCACGGCGAGCTGCCGGACATGGTCACGCTCGTGGTGCTGTCCCTGCTCACGCTGCTGACGGCGAGCGTGCTGGAGGAGTTCTTCTACCGGGCGTGGCTGCAGACCCGCCTGGAGGTGCTGTACGGCAGGTGGCCGGCGATCATGGCCTCCTCGTTGTTGTTCGCGTTCATGCACACCTCCCGGATCAAGCCCGACAACCCGCTGCTCGGCATCGCCACGATCATCGCCTTCCAGGGGGTGTTCGGCCTGCTGACCGGCTACCTGTGGTCGCGCTACCGCAACCTGTGGGTGCCGGTGTTCATCCACGTGGTGACGAACCTGGTCTTCGTCCAGATGCTGTTGGGAGCGCTGACATGACGACCTTCGCGCTGATTCACGGCGTCCCCCTGTCGGCGTGCCGGGCCGTGTAGGCCAGGGAGAGGGTGGCGAGCAGGGCGGCGGCGCCGTACATCCAGAGGGTTCCAGCGCTGAGGGCCAGGCCGCCGAGTACGGTGCCGAGCCCGATGCCGGAGTAGATCGCCGAGGAGTTCAGGGAGACCAGAAGTGCGGCCTCCGCGGGCGCGGCCGTGATGAGGCGGTGCTGCTGCGGCGGGGTCTGGCACCAGCTGCTCGCGCCCCACGCCGCCATCAGGACGCCCACCAGCACCGGCAGCCGCACGCCCGAGGCGGCCAGCCAGGCCAGGGCGGCCATGGTGAGCGCCATGACCGTGTATCCGGCGGCCAGGACATGGCGGGCGCCCCACCGGTCGGTGGCGTAGCCGGACAGCAGGTTGCCCGCCACGGCGCCCGCTCCGTACAGGAAGAGCATCGGCCCGATCGCCCCCACCCCGACGCCCGCCAGCGCGGGGACGCTGTAGGCGTAGGCCGTGTACGCCGCCCCCATCCCCAGCACGGTCAGCGGCAGCACGCGCACGACGGCGGGGTGGCGCAGCACCGCCAGCCGCTCGCCCAGCGGCACGCGCGGGTTGCCGGGCAACTCGGGCAGCACGGCGCGGACCGCGGGCGCGGCGGCCAGCGCGAGCACGGCCACCAGCGCGAGCGCGCCGCGCCAGCTGAGCTGCTGCGCGGCCAGGCTGCCCAGCGGCACGCCGAGCGCCGTGGCGATCGTCAGCCCGCCCACGACCACGCTCAACGCCCGCGCCCGGTGTCGCGGCGCGGACAGGGCGGCCGCCGCGGCGCCCGCGTTCGGCGTGTACGCGGCGGCGCCCAGCGCGGCCACCACCCGCGTCACCATCAGCACGCCCAGATCGGACGCCAGCGCCGACCCCAGGTTCGCCAGCCCGAGCACGACGAGCGCGGCGACCAGCAGCCTGCGCCGCGGCACCCGGGCGGTCAGCGTGGCCAGCACCGGCGAGCCCAGCGCGTAGGCGACGGCGAACACCGTCACCGACTGCCCCGCCGCCGCCTCGGACACCCCGAGGTCGGCGGCCATCTCCGGCAGGAACCCGGCCACCACGAAGGCGTCGGTCCCGACCGCGAACGTCCCGAATGCCAGCACCCAGCTTCTAATCGGGATAGTAGACATCCCCATTCTCCTCACAAAAGAACTACAGACGTGCGAACCGCTGACGCATCCGGGCCGCCGCGCCCCGCGGCGCCGTGGCCACGAGGTCGGCCACGGTCTGCCCGGCCAGCTCCCGCCGCCAGGCCAGCTCCGCCCTGCGCATGGCGGTGGCCACCCCGCACGGCCGGGCGAACTCCGGGGACGGCTCCACCCCGCGCTGCCGGATCTCGGTGCAGCGGAACGCCTCGTCCGGCCCTTCCAGCGCGGTCACGACGTCCATCAGCGTGATCCGCTCGGGCGCCCTGGCCAGCAGGAAACCGCCCCTGGCCCCCGGCGCGGAGGTGAGGACGCCCGCCCTGACCAGCGCCTGCAGCCTCTTCTTCAGGTACGCCGGCGGCAGCTCGAACAACGTCGCGAACTTGGCCGTCGACACCGGCTGCTCACCGAGCCACGCGAGCGTGAGGCAGCAGTGCAGCCCCCACTCCACCCCTTCACCGATCCGCATAACCGGGATATTACACGTCCCGGTTAGCGGACCCTGCCGTGCAGGAGCTCGACGAGCGTCGCGTGCGTCTCTTCCAGGGGGCGTTCAGGGTGCATGACCCGGCGTTCGATCGAGACCGTCAACACCATGCCGAAGATGGCCGTGGCCGCCGTCTCCACGTCGAGGTCGGCGCGGACCTCGCCGCCGTCGGCCGCCTGGCGCAGCACCTCGGCGTAGACGCCGAGCGCCCGCGCGCGTAGCTGGGCCACGGCCTCCTGCCAGGCGGTACGCCACATCTCGGCCAGCAGGACCCGGGCGAACGGGCCGTACTGCTCGAAGAAGCGCAGCTGCCCGAGCACCACCGCGTCCAGGCGCTCCAGCGCGCTCGCGCCCACCGCCGCCTCCGACAGCGCCTCGGCCAGCTTGCCGATCGAGTGCTCCAGCAGGGCGCCGAACAGCCCTTCCTTGCTGCCGAAGTTGTAGAACACGGTGCCCTTGGCCACCCCGGCGCGCTCGGCGATCGCGTCGACCGTCGTGGCCGAGTAGCCCTGCTCGGCGATCAGCGCGACGGCCGCGCCGAACACCTTCATGCGGGTGTCGGCGCGACTCACAGCGACAGCTCCGGGTGCAGGCGCTTCACGGACCAGACGCGGCTGCGCTCCACGGCGAGCGCGGTCAGCGCGAGCGCGAGCAGGAGGAAGGCTGACAACACCCCGCAAGCCTGCCACACCACGGTCAGGTCACCGCCGCTGATGAGCCGGCGCAGCGCCGAGACCACCCAGCTCATCGGCAGCCACGGCGAGATCGTCTGGAAGAACCCGGGCGAGGTCTCGATCGGGTACGTGCCCGCCGCCGAGGTCAGCTGCAGCATGAGCAGCGCCAGCGCCGCCACCCGGCCGGGCGCGCCGAGCAGCGCGTTGACCGCCTGGACGATCGCCATGAACGCCGCCGCGGTCAGCAGCAACAGCCCGGCCACGCCCGCCCAGTGCGCCGCCTCCAGGCCGAGGGCGAACCTCAGCACGGCCAGCAGCACGCCCACCTGGGCCGCGCCCAGCGCGAGGGCGGGCAGCCAGCCGGCCAGGACGATCCGCGCCGGGCCCGAGGCGCCGGCCAGCAGCCGCTGGTTGAGCGGCTTCAGCACCATGAACGCGATCATCGCGCCCACCCACAGCGCCAGGGGCAGGAAGAACGGGGCGAATCCGGTGCCGTAGTTCGGCACCTCGTTGTCGACCGTCTTGGCCAGCCGTACCGGGTCGCTCATGACGTCGGTCCGGGACTCGCGCTGCTGCTCCGAGTAGTCGGGGATCTTCTCGGCGCCGTCGCCGAGACCGTCGGCGAGGTCCTGCGAGCCCTTGGTCAGCTTGGTCATGCCGTCGTCGACCTTGCCCGCGCCGTCGTGCAGCTTGCCGACGCCCGAGTGCAGCTGGGTGGCGCCGTCTCCGAGCTTGACCAGCCCGCCGCCGAGCTTGCCGATCCCGTCGGTGACCTGCTGGGATCCGTCCTGGAGCTTGGTGGCGGCGGCGTGCAGTTTGGTGACGCCCTGCCCGGCCTTGGCGGCGCCCGTGTCCAGCTTCGCCGCGCCGTCGGCCAGCTTGGCCAGGCCCGCGTCGAGCGCGTTGACCTGCTCCCTGACCTGGTCGAGCTTGGGGCCGAGTTCGGGAGCCAGGCCGGCGATCTTGCGCGCGTTCCCGGCCAGCTCGCGGGCGCGTTCGGGCAGGGTCGAGGTGCCGCCGAGGCGTTCCTGGAGCTGGCCCGCCTGTTCGGCGGCGCGCTCCGCCGCGTTCGCCGTGCTCCTGAGCAGGCCGCGCAGCTGCGGGTCGGACTCGCCGTCCAGCAGGTCGAGGGCGGCCCGCGCCTGGGAGGCGGCCTCCTGGGCGTTGCCGCCGGCGCGCCCGGCCAGCCCTTCCAGACCGTCGGCGAGCTGGTCGGCGGCGTCGGCGACCGCGTTGGCCGACTCGGCCACCCTGGGCCCGTACTCGTTGAGTACCGGCACGTACTTGTCGGCGAGCTGGTTGACCGTGCCACGTTGCGCGTGCACCCGCTCGTACGCCTGCCGGTTGCCGCCGGCCAGTTTCCCCGCGCCGTCGCCCAGCTCGTCCAGGCCCTTCTTGAGCTTGCCCATCGCGTCCGTGGCCTTGCCGATGCCCTGGGTGACCTTGGCGGAGCCGTTCTGGAGCTTGCCGGTGGCGGTGTTGGCGCTGTTGAGTCCCACCGAGAGCCGCTTGGCACCGTCCTCGGCGCTGCCGAGGCCGGTGTTGAGCCGGGAGACGCCGTCACCGGCCTTGACCGTGCCGTCGCGCAGCTCGCCCGCGCCGTCGGCGGCCTCGGTGGTCTTGTCGTGGATGTCGCCGATGGAGACGAAGACCTTGTCGAAGTAGTCGCGTACGGCGGTGCGCGCGGCGGCCGAGCGCACCTCGTTGAAGACCGCGTCGGAGATGGTGCCGACGATGTAGCTGCGCCCGGTGTCCACCCGCAGCCCGAGCTGGGCGGGAGACGGCGTGCCCTTGTCGTCGGAGGGCGAGGCGAGGTTGGCGCTGAAGTCGCGCGGGATCGTCAGCGACAGGTAGAAGCTGCCGTCGTTGACGCCGTCGGCCGCCTCCTGAGCGGTCGTGCGGCGCCAGTCGAAGACCTCGCGATCGGCCAGCTCGTCGGCCAGTTCCTTGCCGGCGTCTACGGTCTTGCCGTCCACGGTGGCCGGCAGGTCCTCCATGACCAGCGCCACCGGCACCCGGTCGAGGTTGCCCTGCGGGTCCCAGAACGACCACAGGTACAGGCCCGCGTACAGCAGCGGCAGCACCACCACGGCCGCCAGCGCCGCCCTGGTCAGCCGGGAGCGCAACATCGCCTTCATGACAGCTCCACCAGGGTGTCGACGCGGGCGGGGGCTTCGACCGCCGAGGCCACCACGGTGTGCCCGGCCGCGGCCAGGTCCCGCAGGGCCTGCCAGACCGCGAGCCGCCGGTCGTCGGGCAGCCCGAGGTCCACGTTGTCGGCGACGATCACGTGGGGCTCGTCGAGAAGGGCAAGAGCCAGGCCCAGCCGTACACGCTGCTCGCGGTCGAGCTCGCGGGTGAGCGCGCGCTCGTCCGCGACCACGCCCGCCCTCTTCAAGGCTTGGGTGTACGGCTTGCGCCGCCGCTCACGCAGGTGCTCCCGGACGGTGAGCGAACGGTCGAGGTCGGTCACCCCGTCGACCAGCGCCAGCGCGGCGGCCTTGCGGATGGCGCGCGGCCGGGTGTGCCCGGCGACGCTGAGCGTGCCCCCCGTCGGCTTCATGCGCCCGGCCAGCGTGAGCAGCAGGCTCGTCCGCCCGCTGCCCGCCGGTCCCGCGACCACCGTCAGAGTCCCTTTTCCGGACTCGAACGTGACCTCGGGAAACACCCCGTCCACCGCCAACCCGCTGGCGACAATCACGACACTCACCTCTTGAACTGACCAGTCAGTACAAATTTCAGCGTACACCCACGAAAGCGCGCTGCAACTCCGCGGGGTTCTCATTCGTCGGACAGGTAGCGACACGGGGAGGCTGGGGTGTACACACCGACTCAGCGGCGCAGGCGCCGGTTGGCGCGCTTCGTCGTCGTGGCCGTCCTGGCCGGTGGGCTCGTCGTGGCACTACGGGTGATCTTCGTCGGGGTCGGGACGGACGCCGCCCAGCGACCGGACCGGCAGTACGCCTGCGACGACGGCGGCGGCGCCAAGCTCAGGGTCCTCGCCTCGCCGGAGAAGGCCGAGCTGCTCGAAAGGATGGCCGCCGCCTACAACCGGCGCGGCTCCGGCGGTTCGTGCACCGACGTGGTCGTCGTCACCAAGACCAGCGGCAGCGCGCTCACCGCGCTGGCCACCACCTGGGACAAGCGCCTCGACGGCCCCCGCCCCGACGTGTGGTCACCGGCGAGCAGCAGCTGGCTGACGCTACTGCGCCAGCGCGCGGCCGCCGCCGGCAAGCCCTCGCCGGTCGCCGCCGACAACCCGTCGATCGCCAGGACACCGCTGGTCATCGCGATGCCGCGGCCCATGGCCGAGGTCCTGGGCTGGCCGGCCAAGGCGCTCGGCTGGTCCGACATCCTCGAACTGTCCGGGCAGGGCTGGGCCAAGTACGGCCGTCCGGAGTGGGGCAGCTTCCGCCTCGGCAAGACCAACCCGAACTTCTCCACCTCCGGCCTGAACGCGACCGTGGGCGCCTACTTCGCCGCGACCGGCCGGTCCGGCGACCTCACCGAGAAGCACGTGGCCGACGCCGGGACGCGCAGGTTCGTCCAGGCGATGGAACGTTCGATCGTGCACTACGGCGACACCACGCTCACGTTCCTGTCGAACCTGCGGCGCGCCGACGACGCCGGCGCCGGCCTGACCTACATCTCGGCGGTGACCGTCGAGGAGAAGTCGGTGTGGGACTACAACCAGGGCAAC
This sequence comes from Nonomuraea sp. NPDC059007, assembly GCF_042740555.1. Classification (NCBI taxonomy): domain Bacteria; kingdom Bacillati; phylum Actinomycetota; class Actinomycetes; order Streptosporangiales; family Streptosporangiaceae; genus Nonomuraea; species Nonomuraea sp. NPDC059007. The sequence continues at coordinate 63,535 of NZ_JBHYJD010000004.1, forward strand.
CCGACCGGCGACCCGAAGACGCTGGGCAAGCACGCCAAGCCGAAGGTCCCGCTGGTGGCCATTTACCCGAAGGAGGGCACGCTCTTCTCCGACAACCCCTTCGCCCTGCTCAACCCGGCGAAAGCCCAGGCCGCCGCCGACTTCGTGAAATATCTACAGGCGCCCGAACAACAGGCCCGCTTCGCCGAGTACGCCTTCCGCGGCCACGACGGGGCCCCGGGCAAGCTGATCACCGAGGCCAACGGCCTGCTGCCCGGCCAGCCTGCCACCGAGCTCAAGCCGCCCGCGCCGGACGTGCTCGACAAGGTGCTCCGGAGCTGGGCCGAGCTCCGCAAGCCCGCCAACGTGCTGCTCGTCATCGACACCTCCGGCTCGATGGGCGCGCCGGCGCCCAAGACCGGCAAGAGCAAGCTCGAACTGGCCCAGCAGGCGGCCGTGAAGACGCTTCCCCAGTTCGGCCCCGCCGACCGGGTGGGGCTCTGGATGTTCTCCCTGAAACGCGACGGTAAAAAGGACCACCTGCGCCTGGCCGAGATCGCACCCATGACCCCCGAGCACCGCGACGAGATCGAGCGGCGCATCGAGGGCCTGGTCCCCGAGGGCGGCACCGGCCTGTACGACACCGCGCTCGCCGCCCACCGGCAGGTGTCCGAGACCCAGAGCCAGGACACCATCAACGCCGTCGTCTTCCTCACCGACGGCCAGAACGAGGACAAGAAGAGCATCTCCCTGAAAAACCTGCTGCCCAAGCTGAAGACGGAGCAGGGCGCGGAGACGGTCCGCCTGTTCACCATCGCCTACGGCAAGGACGCCGACCTCGGGGTGCTCAGGCAGATCTCCGAGGCCACGAACGCGGCCGCCTACGACTCCCGCAAACCGGGGAGCATCGACCAGGTGTTCACCGCGGTGGTGAGCAACTTCTGACGCCCTTTCGTGGGCCGTCGCGGTGGTGCGTTCGTCCGACGTGAGAAGCGACCCCCACGATCGGCGCCCGCCCGCGACGGCGGGTGGCGTGGGGGCGGCTTGCCGTACGGGATGGAAGGAGAGGTCACGCCTTCACCGCGCCCGCGATGGCGTCGACCACGTAGCGCTGGGCGACGACGAACACCACGACGATGGGCGCGAGGGAGATGATGGCGGCCGCGCAGAGCAGGGTCCAGTTGGTGGAGGTCTGGCTGGTGAAGGCGTACAGGCCCACCCCGAGCGTGCGGAGCTCCGGCTTGCCCAGGGTGAACACCAGCGGCAGGAAGAAGTTGTTCCACGAGCCGATGAACGTGAACAACCCCAGCGTCGCCGCCATCGGCCGCGACAGCGGCAGGATCACCCGGAAGAACAGCGTGTTGTAGCCGGCGCCGTCCACCCGGGCCGCCTCCTCCAGCTCCTTGGGCATCGCCTGGAAGTACGCCATGAACATGAACGTGCCGAACACCAGCCCGCCGCCGACCTGCACGAGGATCACCGACCAGATGGTGTCCAGCAACCCCAGGGCCTTCACGATGTCGAAGACCGGGATGATTGTGTAGCCGTGCGGCAGCAGGAACGTCGCGCCGATGACGAACAGCAGGGTCTTGCGGCCGGGGAAGGTGTGCCGGGCCAGCGCGTAGCCGGCCATCGCGGTCAGCAGCAGCGTGAAGGCCACCGTGACGAGCGAGATCACGAGCGTGTTGACGAAGTACGTGCCGAAGCTGGCCTGGTCCCAGGCCTTGGCGTAGTTCTCCCACCGCATCTCCGCCGGGATCAGGCTGAGGCCGCCGTCGAGAAAGTCCATGGGCGTCTTCAGCGAGCTGCCGAGCGCCCACAGGAACGGGTAGACGTAGGCGAGGCCGAAGCCCAGCAGCAGGATGTGCCGTGTCACCTTCATGCGCGCGCCGCCTTCCGTGCCCGCATGACCTTGATGGCCCACATCTGTCCCAGCGTGAGCACGAGCAGGATGATCCCGAAGAAGAACGAGGCCGCCGAGGCGTAGCCGACGTTGGGTTCCGCCGAGCCGCCGCTGCCGATGCTGCCGCCGAAGGCCTGGTGGTAGATGTAGGTGTTCACGACCTCGGTCGCGAAGTACGGCCCGCCGCCGGTCAGCACCATCACCAGGTCGAACACCTGGAGGCTGCCGATGATGGCGAGGAAGACGATGACCACGCCGACGCCGCGCAGGCCGGGCACGGTCACATGCACGAACTGGGCGATCTTCCCCGCCCCGTCGATCTGCGCCGCCTCGTACTGCTCCTTGGGGATGGTCTGGAGCCCGGCCAGGAAGTAGACCATGTTGTAGCCGAGCGTGTTCCAGATGCCGATGACGATCACCGCCCAGAGCGCGGTGCCGGGGTCGCCGAGGAAGTCGAGCGGCTGGTCGGTCAGGCCCACCGCCATCAGCGGCCGGCTGAGCACGTCGCTGAAGTTCGACAGCATGAGCTTGAGCACGATGCCGACGATGGCCACCGACGTGACCGCGGGCAGGAAGTAGACGGCCCGGTAGAAGGTGGAGCCGCGCAGCTTGGGGTTGTTGAGCACGAGGGCCAGGGCCAGCGCGAGCACGAGTTGCACCGGTACGAGCACCAGCGTGTACAGGGCGGCGTGCCGGAAGGAGCTCCAGAAGAACTCGTCGGCCGCCACGTCGGCGAAGTTCCGCAGCCCGATGAAGTCGGTGGGATCGCCGAGCCCGTCCCACTCGTACAGGGTGTAGCCGAGCGAGGCGAAGATCGGGTAGATCACGAAGACCGCGGTCAGGATCGCGAACGGGGCGAGGTAGACGTAGGTCCAGCCGTGGCGGCGGACGGGGCCGGGGCGCTGGGTGGTGGGAGTGGGGGCGCTCACCCGGGTGAGCTGTGCCGTCGCCATTCCTACTTGGCGCCGATGTACTCGGGGATGTCCCACTTGTAGGGCTTGGTGAGATCCCAGTCGGCGAACACGTAGTCGTCCAGGCTCACCTTGTGGCCCTTCTTCCTGGCCTTGTCCAGCGCCTCGGTGAAGACGCGCTCCTGCTCTTCGGCGAGCTTGGCGAGCGCTCCGGCCAGGTCCTTGATCTGCCCGGTGTAGAGGCCCGTGGTGATGGCGTCGAAGTCCGGGGTGATCTTCTTGGGTACGACGTTGGCGGTGGCCGGGTTGCGCAGGGCCGGGCTGGGGCCGGGCAGGATGAGCTTGGCCATGCCGACGTAGGCGGCGAAGGGCGCGAAGTCGATCTTGCTGGGGTCGTTGGCCTCGGGGTGCGAGGACAGCCCGCCCTTGAGCTCCTGAACCCACCTGCTGCCGGCGTCGAGGCCGTGGTACCACTTGAACCACTCCCACGCCTGGTCCGGGTTCTTGGTGGAGGCGGAGATGGCCAGGCTGTACTTGCCGGGTCCGTGGTAGAAGAAGCTCTTCTGCCGCGCCTCCGGCGTGATCAAGGTGGTCACCGAGTAGTCGGTGAAACCGAGCTCCGTCCAGCCGGGCTGGTTCCAGACGCCGCCGACGATCATGCCGAACTTGCCGCGGGCGAAGTGCTGGCGGGAGATCTCGTCGTCCACGCTGAGCGCGTTCGGCACGACGAAGCCCTTGGTCTTCCACTCCAGGAACAACGTGAGGAAGTCGCTGACCACCCGGTCGGTGCTCCGGGTGAACTTCCCGGTACGCGGGTCGAGCCCGCCGGGGAAACCGGGCGGCATCGAACCCGGGTACCCGGCACCCGCCGTGAACAGCTCCGTCCACCACGGGATCATCGCGAACGCGCTGTTGCCGAACCCGATCCCGTGGACGCTCCCGTTGCCCTTCTTGACGATCTGCTCGGCGAACAGCGTCACCTCGTCCCACGTCTTCGGGATCTTGACGGTGCCGTCCGCCTCGACCAGACCGGCGTCCTTGAACACCTTGTTGTTGACGTAGAGCTGCACCCAGGGAGCCTCGCCGTCGAACGGCGCGCCGTACACCTTGCCGTTGATGGCGTTGACGCCCTCCACGAACGAGTAGGCGGGGAAGGTCTTCTGCCACTCCAGCGTCGCGTACTTGTCGAGGGCCAGCACGCGGCCCTCCTCCACGTAGTCGTCGAGCCTGTCGGTGGGCACCTTGAAGACGTCCGGCGCGTTGCCGCCGCGCCAGGCCAGGTCGAGCAGCTTCTCCAGGTCGCCGCTGGCCTGCTGGGCGCGCTTGACCACGATGTCGGGGCGGGCGGCCTGGAAGAGCTCGATCTCCTTCTTGATCCAGGGCTCCTGGCTGACCATCTGGTCCCAGTGGGTCAGCTCAGCGGCGCCTTTGCCGCTCTTCTTGGAGGTCCCGCAGGCGGCCAGGGCCGAGGTGGCGAGGGCGCCGGCGAGGAAGCCGCGCCGGGACAGGTGACGGGGTTCTGACATGGGGTTCCTTCGGTGTTAGGGGGTGACCCGCGGTGGCGCGGTGGAGGCCCGCACGATCAGCTCGGGCGAAGGGGGGTCGGGATCGGCCGGCCGGCCGTCGATCCTGGCCAGGAGCAGTTCGGCGGCGATCGCGCCGATGCCGATCGGGTCCTGGCGGACGGTGGTCAGCGGCGGGTGCAGGTGCGCCGCCTCGGGGTTGTCGTCGAAGCCGGTGATGGAGATGTCGCCGGGCACGTCCAGGCCCTTCTCCCTGACCACGGACATGCCGGCGATGGCCATCAGGTCGCTGGCGTAGACGATCGCGGTGGGTCCGTGTTCGAGCAGCCGCCTGGTCGCCGCCGCCCCGCCGTCGCCGGTGAAATGCCCGGCATCCCGCAGTACGGCGGGCAGCCCGTGACCCTCCATGGCCCGGCGCCAGGCGTGCAGGCGGGAGGTGGAGTGCCTGTAGGCGGGGGCGCCCTCGACGAAGGCGATGTCGCGGTGGCCTAGCCGTACGAGATGGCCGACCGCGGCGGCGATGCCGTCGCCGTCGCGCACGCCCACCGCGGGCATGTCCCCGTAGTCGGCGCCGGCGGGACCGACCGCGACGGTGGGCAGCCCGAGCTCGCCGAGGAGCGCGGGGCGCTGGTCGCCGTCGCGGATGTCGAGCAGGAACGCGCCGTCGATGCGGCGCTCGGTGACCAGCCGCCGGTAGGCGGCGGCCTCGACCTCCTCGTCCTCGCCCACGACCTGCAGCACCAGCACCGACCCGCTGCCCTGCAACACGGTCTCGACCCCGCCGAGGAAGCCGGCGAAGAACGGATCGACGGCCAGGTGCCGGGTGTCGCGGGCGAGCACGAGCCCGACCGCGAACGCCCGTGAGCTCAGCATCGCCCGCGCGTGGATGCTGGGACGCCAGTTGAGGTCCTGGGCGGCCTGCTTGATGCGGCGCCGGGTCTCGTCGCTGACGCCCGGCTTGTCGTTGAGCGCCAGGGACACGGCGCCCTTCGACACGCCGGCCAGGCGCGCAACGTCGGCAATCGTCGGAGGTGTCTCGCTGGCCATGGCACCCCTGGGTTGGACGTAGGGAACTAAATGCATTTAGTAGTCCCACACGTCGGAGGATGTCAATAGCCGCTTACTGAAACGGCGAAGGGCCGCCCGGGTGTGCTGGGCGGCCCTTCGGGTCTTTCCGCTAGCGGATCGGCAGGTCGTAGTAGCGGCGGACGCTGGAGCCGAGCCTGCCCACGTCGGCCCCGTAGACGTGGAGGGAGACGCCGATCTCGTCGCTGGTGTTCTCGACCTTGTGGATGTCGCCGGGCGGCGCGAAGCCGCTGACCTCGCCCGGCTGGTTGGCGGCCCGGCCGATCTCCACCAGGTGGTCGCCCATGTCCCGATAAAGCGTCTCGTACTCCACGCCACTGAGGATGCCGAACGTACACCAGGACACATGGTCGTGGATGCGCGTCTGCTGGCCGGGCCGCCACACGACGGCCACGACGGAGAACTCCTCCTGCGTGTGCAGCGGGAAGGAGCGGTAGGTCTCAGGGTCCCCCGCGCGCTCCTCGTCGGTGAGCACGTCGAGCCCCGGAAGGTTCAGCCGCAGGAAGTCCGCTACGGCGAAGGCGGTGTCTCTCGGCGAAAGGTCCTTGGCCACGATGTCCCTGACTCCGGACACGAGCTGATCGAGTCCGGGCCTGGCCAGCATGATTTCCATGGTTTCCCCCTAGGGAATGGTGTTATTCCGCCTTCCCCTTCTACAGTGCTCTAATGAGATTCATAGGTCCAACAGAAGTATTTGGGGATATTCATAGACATGCTTGATGTCACCCGGCTACGGGTCCTGGTCGCCGTGGCCCGCAAGGGCTCCGTCACCGCCGCCGCCAAGGAACTGCACTACTCGCAGCCCTCGGTCAGCCACCACCTGGCCCGCCTGGAAGCCGAGACCGGCGCCCAGCTCATCCAGCGCGTCGGGCGCGGCATCCGCCTCACCGAGGCCGGGCACCTGCTCGCCGAACGCGCCGCCGAGATCATCACCCGGCTGGACGCCACCGCGGAGGAACTCGCCGCCCACGTGGGCCTGCGCTCCGGCCGCGTACGGCTGGCCGCCTTCCCCTCCGCCCTCGGCACCTTCGTGCCCAGAGCGGTCCGCCGCCTGTCGGCCGAATACCCCGGGCTCCAGCTGAGCCTGATCGAAACCGAGCCGCCCGAGGCCCTGCGCCTGCTCCGCGCCGGACGGGTGGACGTTGCGGTCATGTTCCGCTACGACGACACCGCCCCCGAGGACACCGGCCTCCGGATGCTGCACCTGCTGGACGACCCGAGCTATTTGGTCTCCCCCTCCCCCGAACCCCCGGGCCCGCTGGCCGAGCACGCCGACTCCATGTGGATCGCGGGCTGCGACCGCTGCCGCAGCCACCTGCTCGACATCTGCGCCAAGGCGGGCTTCGAGCCGCGCATCTCCTTCACCAGCGACGACATCGTGGCCGTGCAGGCGCTGGTGGCGGCCGGAATGGGCCTGACGGTGCTACCCGGCCTGGCCCTGAGCGCCCACCGCAGCGCGGCGGTGGAGGTGGCCGAGATCCCCGGCTCAACCCGCCACGTCTTCGCCGCCACCTACGGCGACCCGCCCTACCCACCCGCCACCCAGGCCCTACTCACCGCCCTCACCGACCCCTGGCCAGGCTGAACCCAAAGGCAAAGCCGGGGGTGACGCCCCGGGTGACGCCGGGCCGTGACGCCAGGCGGTCCGGCCCGGGGTGACGCCGGGGGCAAGGCCGGGTGGAGCGACGCCGGGGGTGGCGCCGGAAGCGGTGACGCCGGAGGCGAGGCCAGGCGGTGACCCCCAGGGTGAGGCCGGAGGCAAGGCCAGGCGGCGATGGCGGGCGGCGAAGCCGGGGGTGACGCCGAAGGCGAAGCCGGGCGGCGAGGCCGGAGGCCACGCCGGGCGGTGACGCCAGGCGGAGCGACACCGGGGCTGGCGCCCGAAGCGGTGACGCAGGGCGAAGGTTCCGGGCGGAGGCGAGGCCAGGCCGTGACGCCGGAGGCAAGGCCGGGCCGTGACGCCCGGGGCGAAGCCGGGCGGTGACGCCGGGCGGTCAGGCCGGGGCCCAGGCCTGGAGCCCAGGCCGGAGGCGAAGCCAGGCGGAGCGACGCCGGAGGCGAGGCCGGGCGGCGACGCCCGGGCTGACGCCGGAGGCAGGGCCGGGCCGTGACGCCGGAGGCGAAGCGGGCGGAGCGACACCGGGCTGGCGCCCGAAGCGGTGACGCCCGGAGCGACGCCGGGGGGCAAGGCCGGGCCGTGACGCCCGGGGTGACACCGGAGGCGAGGCCGGGCGGAGTGACGCCCGGGGCGAAGCCGGGCGGTGACGCCCGGAGCGAAGCCGGGCGGTCAGGTCGGGGGCCCAGGCTGGAGGCGAAGCCGGGGGTGGTGCTGGGTGGTGGTGCCGGGGGCGGGGGTCGGGGGGTGGTGGTTGGGGGTGGGGCAAATCTGTGGCGGGTGTGGTGGTGGGGACCCTACGCTCGGGGTATGCCGGACATCTCGACTCTTGCCCTGTTCGCGGTGGCCACGCTGGCCATCCTGGTCGTGCCGGGACCCGCGGTGCTGTTCATCGTGACCCGGAGCGTCGCGCAGGGGCGGGCGGCGGGGATGGTGTCGGTGCTCGGGGTGCACGCGGGCTCGCTGGTCCACGTGGCAGCCGCCGCGCTTGGGATCAGCGCGCTGCTGGCCGCCTCCGCCACGGCGTTCACGATCGTGAAGTTCGCCGGTGTCGCGTACCTGCTCTTCCTCGGTGTCAGGAAGCTGCTGTCCAAGCCGGCCGACGAAGAGGCGGTCGAGTTTCCCGTCCAGTCGCGCCGGCGGATGTTCTGGGAGGGGTTCGTGGTCAACGTGCTCAACCCGAAGACGGCCATCTTCTTCCTGGCCTTCCTGCCGAACTTCACCAGCCCGGAGTCAGGCCCGATCGGGCCGCAGATCCTGCTGCTCGGCGCCATCTGGGTGGTCCTGGGCCTGGCCTCCGACGGCGTGGTCGCGCTGGCCTCCTCGGCGCTGGCCGGGCGGATGCGCCGTTCGATCAAGGCCAGGCGGCGCCTCGACGTGGGCAGCGGCGTGATCTACATCGGCCTCGCCGCGCTGCTCACCGGCGAGAAGGCATAGGCATCCCGTACGTGCGCGCCAGCAGGTGCGCCCGCAGGGTGGGCAGCGAGGTGTAGTGGTGCGCCTGCATGCCCTCGGCCAGCGCGCCCGCCACGTTGGCCGGGCGCGCGTCGACGAACATGATCCGGTCGGCGGGCAGGCCGAACCGCTCGACGCACCAGAGGTACGCCTCGGGTGAGGGCTTGGCGTGGCCGATCCGGCTCGACAGTCCCAGGACATCGAAGATCTTGAAGACTTCGGCATGATAAGTCGCGAAATATTGGGACAAGTCGCTGGGGATGTTGGACAGCAAACCTACGCGAATGCCGCGGTGGGCGAGGGTCCGGATGTAGGCGATCAACTCGGTGTCCACCCGGCTCCAGCTTGCCACGTCCAGCGCGACCAGCTCGTCCGCGTCGTCGAACGATCTTCCCAGCCGCTCGCCCACCGCCCGCCAGTACTGCCGCCCGGTCAGCTCGCCCCGGTCGTAGCCGTCGCGCGCGTCCCAGTAGGCGTTCCAGAACACCGATCCCTTGATCCCCGCCGCCGCCTCGATCCCGGCACGGTCCTGCGCGGTCTGGCCCGGCGCGATGACCCCGAACAAGTCGAACAGCAGCGCGTCCACTCTTCCCCCGACATAGATGACTGTTTCGGGGGGTCATGGAACTCTATAGAGGCTTTGCCGCGATGGCGCTCACCGCCACGCCTGTTCGGCCGTCTCGCGCGCCCAGCGGTAGTCGGCCTTTCCGGCGGGTGAGCGCATGATCTCCTCCACGAAAGCGTAGGTCCGGGGCACCTTGTAGCTCGACAGCCGCTCCCTGCAGTGCGCGTCGAGGTCGGCGGCGGCCACCTCGGCCCCCGGCCTGGGCTCGACCACCGCGGCCACCCTGCTGCCCCAGCGCTCGTCCGGGATGCCGGTCACGACCGCGTCGAAGACCGCCGGATGCCCCTTGAGCACCGCCTCCACCTCTTCGGGGAAGACCTTCTCGCCGCCGGTGTTGATGCACTGGGAGCCGCGGCCGAACATGTTGACGGTGCCGTCGGCGTCCACGGTGGCCAGGTCGCCGGTCAGCAGCCAGCGGGTGCCGTCGGCGTCGGTGACGAACGTGCGGGCCGTCTTCTCCGGGTCGTTGTAGTAGCCGAAGGCGACCCGGCCCGACTTGGCCACGGTGCCGAGCTGCCCTTCGGGAACCGGCTTGAGATTCTCGTCCAGCACGACCAGGTTGGCGGTGGCGTTCGGCTGGTAGCGCAGCCCCTTCTCGGGCGTGGAGCCCGCCACGCCCGAGGCGGTGTAGCCGGACTCGGTGGAGCCGAAGTTGTCGAGGATCATCACGTTCGGGAGCAGTTCCTGTAACTTGTCGCGCACCGTCCCGCTGAGGATCGCGCCGGTCGAGCTGATCACGAACAACGACGACAGGTCGTAGGAGCCGCCCGCCAGCGCCTCGGCCAGCGGCCTGGCCATCGCGTCGCCGGTGATGTTCATCGTGAACACCCGCTCGCGCTCGGCCGTCCGCCACACGTCCTCGGCCTCGAACCGGCGTACGTACGCGATCGTCGCCCCCATCCACCAGGCGATGAACGTGCCCATCTGCGCCGCCCCGTGCATCAGCGGCGGCGCCGCCATCATCACCATAGGGTTCGCCTTGGCGGCCCCGTCGACGACCTCCTGCGGGGTCGCGCGCGGCTCGCCGTACGGATTGCCGCCCCCGAACGCCATGAACAGGTCCTCGACGTGCCACATCGCGCCCTTGGGCATGCCTGTGGTGCCGCCGGTGTAGATGATGTAGACGTCCTCGCCGCTGCGCTCGGGGAAGCCGCGCGTCTCCGGCTGACCTTCCAGCGCCTTCTCGTACGGCACCGCCCCATCGACCTCCCCGCCCACCGAGATCAGGTGGCGCAGCTTGGCCGCCTCGGGCGCCACCGCCGCCACCCGGCCCGCGAACTCCACGTCGTAGACCAGCGCCACGATGTCGGAGTCGTTGTAGAGGTAGAGCAGTTCGGCCTCGACGTAGCGGTAGTTGACGTTGATCGGCACCGCGCGCAGCTTGAGCGCGGCCAGCAGCCCGGCCACGTACTCGACGCCGTTGTACAGGTGCAGGCCGACATGCTGGCCGGGGCCGACGCCCAGGCTCTCCAGGTAGTGCGCCAGCCGGTTCGCCTCGGCGTCCAGCTCGGCGTAGGTGCGGCGCTGGTCGCCGCAGACGACCGCGACGCGCTCGCCGATCCGGTCCACGAGCGCTTCGAACAGGTCCGCGTGGTTGAACTCCATCAGGGCTTCTCCCGTCCGACGACCCACATCGCGAAGAACTGGGCTCCCCCGCCATAGGCGTGGCCGAGCGCCCGCCGGGCGCCGTCCACCTGGTGCTCCCCCGCCATCCCCCGGACCTGTTGTGCCGCCTCGGCGAACCTGATCAGCCCGGAGGCGCCGATCGGGTTGGACGACAGGACGCCGCCCGAGGCGTTCCACGGGATGTCGCCGTCGAGCGCGGTCGCCCCCGACTCGGTGAGCTTCCATCCCTCGCCCTCGGCGGCGAAGCCGAGGTTCTCCAGCCACATGGGCTCGTACCAGGAGAACGGCACGTAGGTCTCGGCGACGTCGATGTCCCTGCGCGGGTCGGCGATCCCGGCCTGCCGGTAGACGTCGGCGGCGCAGTCCTTGCCGCCCTGCGGGTTCACCGTGTCGCGACCGGCCCGGAAGATCGGCTCGGAGCGCATCGCCGTACCGTGGACCCATGCGGGCGTGCCGGTCACGGCCGACTCCGACGCGAGCACCATCGCGCAGGCGCCGTCGCTGGACGGGCAGGTCTCCAGATAGCGGATGGGCTCCCAGAGCATGGGCGTGGACTCGACCATCTGGCGGTTGATGCCGGGGATCTTCAGGTGCGCGTAGGGGTTCTTCAGCGCGTTCTGGCGGTCCTTGACGGCGACGAGCGTGCCGATGTGCTCGGGCGCGCCGGAGCGCCGCATGTACTCGCGGATGTGCGGCGCGAAGTACCCGCCCGCGCCCACGACCAGCGAGGCGTTGAACGGCAGGTGCGTCGACAGGGCCCAGGTGGCGTTCGACTCCGACTGTTTCTCGAAGGCGACGACGAGGACCCGGTCGTGCACGCCGCCCTGGATCAGCGAGGCGCCGACCAGCGCGGTGGAGCCGCCGACCGATCCGGCCGTGTGCACCCGCATCATCGGCTTGCCCGCGGCGCCGAGCGCGTCGGCCAGGTAGGCCTCCGGCATCATCACGCCCTCGAACAGGTCGGGCGCCTTGCCGATGACGACCGCGTCGATGTCCTTGAACGTCAGCCCGGCGTCCTCCAGCGCGCGCAACGCGGCCTCGCGCACCAGCCCGGCGATGGAGACGTCGCGCCGCTTCGTCGTGTAGTACGTCTGCCCGACGCCGATCACCGCGCAGGAGTTACCCATCATGCCTCCAGAACGGTGACGAGGTTGTGCTGCAGGCAGGGGCCGCCTGCGGCGTGGCCGACGGTGCGCGCGGCCCGGCCGTCGAGGATGTGGCTCGCCGCCTCGCCGATGCGGATCAGGCCCGTGGCCATGACCGGGTTGGCGGCCAGCGGGCCGCCGCTGGGGTTGATCACGGTCTCGGCGGGCAGTTCCAGCGCCCGCCTGAGGATGATCTCCTCGTGGGCGAACTGGGCGTGCAGCTCGGCGACCTCGACCCGGCCCTTGCCGACCCCGGCCGCGCGGGCGGCGTCGGCGGCGGAGACCGAGCGGGACAGGTCCCGCATGCCCGGGTAGTGGGGTTCGATCCGGTGGGCGATGCCCCTGATGTAGGCGGGGTTCGCGCACAGCTCCCCGGCCCTGTCGCCGGCCGCCAGGACCACCGCCGCCGCGCCGTCCGTGATGGGTGGCTCGCCGCCTTCCGGCGGAAGGTCCAGCGCGTAGGGATTGGCCCGTCCGTCGGTACGGCTGCGCCGTACGATCTCGTCGAGCTCTTCCTGAGGCGCGCCCAGCGCCGAGGCCTGCAGGCCCGCCATGGACAGCTGATCGAGCCCGAGCGGTTCGAGGTAGTACGGGTCGAGCTGGAGCGTCATGATCGTGCGCAGGTCTCCGAGCGACGACTTGCCGAAGCCGTAGACGAGCGCGGTGTCGACGTCGCCGTGCTGCAGGCGCACCCACGCCTCGTAGAGCGCCCAGGCGCCGTCCATCTCGACGTGGCTCTCGGAGATCGGCGGCCAGGCGCCGAGCGCGTCGAGCGCGGAGACGAACGAGAACGGCGCTCCGGCCAGGTAGTCGCAGCTCCCCGAGCAGGTGAAGCCGAAGGCGCGCAGCCCGGTCTTCTCGCGGATCTCGTCGATGACCGGAAGGATCAGTTCCGGCTCCGAGACGCCGGTGTCGTGGTCGGTGTGGTGGGTCTGGGCGAAGGCGACGACGGCCACATCGCGCATTAGAGCTCCGCGTCTGGTTCTCCGGTGGGGGTGAACCACCGGATGTTGGACATCGACAGGGTGCGTTCGGCCTCGGGCACCCATGCGGCGCGTACCCGCATGCCCTGGCGGACCTCGTGGGCGGGGACGCCGCCGACGAGGGCGATCATGGGGACGTCCGCGCCGTCGAGCAGGATGTAGGCGGAGACGAACGGCACCTCGGGGGCGCGCGGGTCGGGCAGGTTGTTGATGGCGAAGGTGGTGATGGTGCCGGTGTCGGGCAGTTCCACCTCGTCGGTGATCGCGATCCCGCATTCCGGGCACGACAGGCGGTAGGGGACGTACACCTTGTGGCAGCTCGTGCACCGGCAGCCGACGAAGACGCCGCGCTTGATCCCTTCGAGGAAGTGGGTCAGCGACCTGCTCGCGGTGATCTTGTAGGCGGCCTTCACCGGCGAGACGATCTTCGTCACCTCGGGAGCGAAGTGGGAGATGTCGGTGATGTGGCCCTTGCGGGTGGTGCTCCAGACGGGCCGCACCCGCGTGCCCGCCTCCAGCGCCTTCGCGTTGCCCGCGTCCACCGCGTGCACCAGCGCCGTGTCGGCGCCGTCCAGCCGGATCAGCGCCCAGGCGAAGGGCCGGTCCAGCGGATGCCGCTCCAGCGGCGTCTCCACCCAGGTCCAGGCGGTGACGGTGCCGGCCGGGCCGACCTCCACGTACTCGCCGGTGACCGGGTCGCCGCTGTCCGGGTCGTACTCCAGCGGCGGCACCAGCACCCGCCCTTCCACCGTGCGGACGCCGACGATCCGCCCGTCACGCAGTTCGGTCAGAAACCTGCCGATGACCGGCCCCGTCGTACGCGTGTATCCGCCGGGGAACTCCAGGACATGGTCGGCGACCAGTGGCTCAGATGGCACGGCCGTGTCCCTCCCAGTAGGGTGCGCGCAGCTTGCGTTTGAGTAGCTTGCCGTTGGGTTCGCGTGGCATCTCGGCGATGAAGTCGACGGACTTGGGCCACTTCATCCGCGCCAGCCGTCCCTCCAGCGAGGCGAGGATCTCCTCGGCCAGCTCGGGGCCGGGCTCGCAGCCTTCGGCGGGCTCGATGACCGCCTTGATCTGCTCGCCCCACTCCTCGTCGGGGATGCCGAACACCGCGACGTCGGCGACCTTGGGGTGGATCATGAGCTCGTTCTCGATCTCGGCCGGGTAGATGTTCGCGCCGCCCGAGATGATCATGTCGGCCTTGCGGTCGCAGAGGAACAGGAAGCCGTCCTCGTCCAGGTAACCGATGTCGCCGACGGTGAAGTGGTCCTTGAGGCGGTTCGCGGCGGTCTTGTCGGGATCCCCCTTGTACTCGAAGGAGACGCCCATCATCTTCATGTAGATCGTCCCGGGGGTGCCCGTGGGCACCGGCTCGCCGGAGTCGTCCACGATGAGCAGTTCGCTGATCGGCCAGGCCTTGCCGACCGTGCCCGGATGCGCCTTCCACTCCTGGGGCGTGGCCAGGGTGCCGCCGCCCTCGGTGGCCGCGTAGTACTCGTAGACCACCTCGCCCCACCAGTCGAGCATCTGGTGCTTGACCGGGACCGGGCAGGGGGCCGCCGCGTGGATCATCCACTTGAGCGAGGACAGGTCGTACTTCTCCCGCGTCTGGGCGGGCAGCGCGAGCAGCCGCTTGAAGTGGGTGGGGACCATGTGGGAGTTGGTCACGCCATGGCGTTCGCACAGCCGCAGGGTCTCCTCGGCCTCCCATCGGTCCATGTAGACGAGCGTGTGACCCATGTGCAGCGCCGTACCGCCGAACTGCGTGACGGCGGTGTGGTAGTTCGGCGCGGTCACGAGGTGCGCGTTGGGCCGGCCGGGCGTGATCCCGAACAACGTCAGCAGGAACGTCATCAGCTCCGCGCCGTCGTCGGGGTCCAGGCCGCTCAGCTTCCGCCGGACGCCCTTGGGCTTGCCGGTGGTGCCGGAGGTGTAGTGCATCGTGGCGCCCGCCGTGCGGTCCTGCGGCGCCGTCGCCGGCCGGCCCTCGGTCAGCTCCTCGATCGGGCGGAAACCCTCGATCGGCCGTACGGCGAAGCGGCGGTGCGGCTCGATGACCTGGGCGCCCCTGGTGCCCTCCGCCGCGTAGCGCGGGTCGACGATGAAGGCCTTGGCCTCGCTGTCCTCGACGATGTAGGCGATCTCGGGTCCGGTGAGATGCCAGTTGACCGGGGTGTAGTACCAGCCCGCCTGGAGCGCGGCCAGATAGAGGACGAGTCCGTCGGCGCCGTTGGGCACCAGTCCGCAGATGCCGTCGCCGGGCTGGAGCCCGAGTTCGCGCAGGCCGTGGACGAGCTGGTTGGAACGGGCTAAGAGGTCACCGGCCCGATGCTCGGTGCCGTCGGGGTCCACGGCGGCGATCCAGCCGGGATCCGCCTGCGCCAGCCGCCAGAATCCGAGCGTGCCCATCGCGCTCCCTCGTGTCGGGGGGTAGAGCTTCAGGCGAGCGTAACGCGCTGACAAAGCCCCGAGCAAGCGCTTGATTTCACACGAGTCCCGCCACGTCCCACGACTCCGCTAGAGTTACCGATTTGGGCGCTTACCTGCCTATACGTAATGAAATAGTCAAGAAACTTGGCTTTTGTCCACTTTGGTCACTTCTGTCACTTTTGTTGCGAGATGATGTTCGTCGCGAGGCGGCGTGTTCCCGAGCACGGGGGTCTCCTGAACCCCGCGCCGCCTCATCGATTGGGAGAACATGCGCTTCAACAAGTCCCTGGCGGCTGCCGGTGCCCTCGGTCTCGCCGTACTCACCGCGAGCCCGGCTCTCGCGGACACCCCCACGGACCTCCCCGTCGCCCCGGTCGAGACCAGCTCTCCCGAGGCGCCGGTCGAGACGCCCAAGCCCTCTGACAAGCCAACCCCGAAGCCTTCCGAGAAGCCCTCAGAGAAGCCTTCGGCCAAGCCGTCCCAGAAGCCGTCCGCTTCGGCTTCCACCAAGGCCCCCGAGAAGAAGGAGGTGGAGCAGAAGGGCTCCATCACCCTCAGCTCCACCACGGCCAAGCCCGGCGAGATCATCACGGTCTCGGTCACCTCCACGCGCGAGGCCATCACGGCCATCACCTCGCGCGGCTTCAACCCGCCGTCCTGGAACGTGCCGGGCAAGCGCACGGAGTACCGCTTCCAGGTACGCGTGTCGGAGACCCCCGGCGAGTACCCGGTCGACGCCCACTTCGCCGACGGCTCCTCCGCCCGCGCGGTGCTGACCGTCGAGAAGCAGGCCGCCGTCAAGACGAGCATCACCGTCGACCGCGCCAGCGCCAAGCCCGGCGACATCGTCAACGTGAGCGTCAAGTCGGACGGCCCGGACGTGAAGGCCATCACCTCGCGCGCCTTCTCCCCCGGCTCCTGGAACGTTCCGGCGGGCTACAAGGAGTACCGCTTCCAGGTCCGCGTCTCCGGCGAGCTGGGCGAGCACCCGGTCGACGCGCACTTCGCCGACGGCTCCTCCGCCCGGACGACCCTGACCGTCGAGAAGTCGGTCGACGTCAAGTACGGCATCGCCGTCACCCCGAGCGCCGCCGAGCCCGGTGACAAGGTCTCCTACACCGTCACCGGCAAGGCCGCCGACGCGTACATCGAGTCGCCGGCGTTCTGGGCGAAGATCACCGAGAACATGACGCTCGGCACCACCAGGACCGGCACCGTGCCGATCCGCCCGGACGCCAAGCCCGGCGTCTACCCGGTCGACGTGGTGTTCAAGGACGCCGCCGGCCGTACCGTGGGGACCGCCTCCACCACGATCACCGTGAAGGGCCCGGTCAAGCCGGTGCCGGTGACGGGGCTGGAGCTGGACCTGTCGCCGAGCAAGATCGTGGCGGGCCAGAGCTACTACGCCGGCGTCACCACCACGAACGTCAAGGCCGGCACCCCGGTCACCATCACCGACCCGGCCGGCCGCAAGCACGTCGTGCGCGTCGACTCCTGGGGTGAGGCCCACGTCAAGCTGACCTCGCCCAAGGGCACGCGTCCCGGCGCGTACACCGTCCGGGCCTCGCTGGACGGCGGCCAGAGCACCTCGGCGCGCCTCACCGTGGTCAAGCGGCACCCGCACACCCAGCTCGCGCTGATCCTCGACCCGGACAAGGTGTACGCGGGCGGCAAGTTCACCGCCATCGTGGCCACCTCGTCGTTCGGCAAGACGACGAAGGCGACGATCACCGACCCGTCCGGCAAGCGGTTCACCGTGAAGGTCGGCAAGTCGGGCGTGGGCGCGAAGAAGTTCCACGTGCCCTCCAGCACCCGCGCGGGCACCTACTGGTTCAAGGCCAAGCTGGCCAACGGCGCCACCGACTGGGCGAAGCTCACCGTCAAGCCCCGTTACCGGGCCAGCGGCTTCACGCTGACCCCCAAGGGCGGCGCGGACACCGGCGGCGGCCTGCCCCAGGGCAACGCCGGCTACGGCGGGGTGGCGCTCGGCGGCATGCTGATCGCGGGCGGCGCGGGCTCGGCCCTGTTCGTCCGCCGTCGCACCGACGAGGCCTGATCGTGGAGGGCGACCCGGCCTGACGCCGGGCCGCCCTCCTCACAGACGCGGCCCGCCCTGGTGCCGGGCCGCTCTTCTGGGGTACGGCCCGGCCGCCTGGCCGGGCCGTTCCTCGGGGGTACGGCCCGGCAGCACGCGGGCCGTACCCCTTCCTTCCTTCGTCGACCGATCGGGGAACAGTCATGATCAGGAGCACGCTGGTCCAGGCCGCGGCGGCCGTACTGGTGTTCTCCGGCGGCCTGGCGGTCGCCGGTTCGTTCAAGGGCGAGCCGCTGCCCGCGCAGGCGGCGGAGGCGGCGGCGCGCCCGGCCGCGGCACCGCAACGGGCGCCGATGTTCGCCGAGGCGGACACGGCCATGAAGCGGTCGGAGCCGGTCAGCGTGTCGATCGGGAAGATCGGGGTGAAGGACGCGCCGATCGACCCGGTGGGGCTCAAGCCCGACCAGTCGGTGGAGGTGCCGCCGCTGGACCGGCCGGAGCTGGTGGGCTGGTACAAGCACCGGCCGACGCCGGGTGAGGACGGGCCGGCCGTACTGCTGGGGCATGTGGACGCGCACGGCCGGCCCGCGGTCTTCCACAAGGCCGGCACGCTCGGACAGGGCGACACGATCTCGGTGAAGCGGGCGGACGGGTCGGTGGCGGAGTTCGCGGTGGATTCGGTGGAGCGGGTGGACAAGGACGCCTTCCCCACCGAGAAGGTGTACGGCACGACGGAGGGGGCGGAGTTGCGGCTGGTGACCTGCGGCGGCGCGTTCGACCCCGCGACAGGCCACTACGAGGACAACGTCATCGTCTACGCGCACCTGACCGTGTAGCCTAGCAAGCGCTTGATACATCAGCGTCTCCGGAGGTTGCCCCGTGGAACTCCTGCCGATCAGCACCCCGCACTGCCGGATCGAACGCGACGGCCACGTCGTGATCGTCACCATGAACCGGCCGGAGGCCCGCAACGCGCTCTCCTCCGACATGTTGATCGGCCTGGCCTCGGCCTGGGCCTACGTCTCGGCCGAGCCCGGCGTACGGGTGGCGGTGCTGACCGGGGCCGAAGGCACGTTCTGCGCCGGAGCCGATCTCAAGGCGATGGGCCAGCCGTCCCAGGACCCGGACGTACAGGCCCGTGCCGCCCAGATCCCCAACTTCCACTGGAAGGGCCTGCTGCGGGAGGACCTGCCCACCAAGCCGATCGTCTGCGCGGCCGAGGGCTACGCGGTCGCGGGCGGTACCGAACTGCTCATCGGCACCGACCTGCGCGTCGTTGCCGAGTCGGCGACGCTGGGGTTGTTCGAGGCCAAGCGGGCGCTGTTCCCCATGGGCGGGGCGGCGATCCGGCTGCCGCGCCAGATCCCGTACTGCCACGCCATGGACCTCCTGCTCACCGGCCGGTCGGTGACCGCCGCGGAGGCGCTGTCGATGGGCCTGGTCAACCGCGTGGTCCCCGACGGCCGGGCGCTGGCCGTGGCCAGGGAGATCGCCGACGACATCGCCGGGTCGGGGCCGCTGGCCGTACAGGCGATCCTGCGGACCTACCGCGACACCCTGGGCCTGGCCGAGCCGGAAGCCTTGAAGGTCTCCGACGAGTACGGCTGGCCGGTCATCGGCTCCGAGGACGCCCGCGAGGGCTCCCGCGCCTTCAAGGAGAAGCGCCCCGCGACCTACCGGGGCGTGTAGCACATGGGGCTACACCTCGCTACGATGATGGCATGATGAAGGTCATCACTCAACGAGAGTTCCGCAACAACTCGGCCGCCGTCATGGATCAGGTCGAAGCAGGCGAGATCTTTCACATCACCCGTAACGGCGTCGAGATCGCCGAGTTGCGCCCCATCCCGCGCAGACGGCGCCTGAGCACCGAAGAACTCATCGCACGCCGCCGTCACATTCCGGAGGTCGACTACGCGGAAATGCGGCGGGAAGCCGACGAGTTCTTCGGCAACGAAGATCGTGTCGATGACGACCCATGGGACCGGCGACGTGGGTGATCGCCAACCCCAGGGGGTGATCGACACCTGTGTCGTCATAGACCTGGTCAAGATCCCCGTCGAGGACCTCCCGCGCATCTCGGAGATCACCACCATCACCCTCGCCGAGCTCCATCAAGGTGTGGTGATGGCGAAGACGGAGACCGCGCGTGCGGTCCGTATGGAGACGCTGGCGGCGGCGGCCGTTGACTTCGACCCGCTGCCGTTTGACGCCGAGGCCGCGGCTCGATACGGAACTCTGGTCGCTTTGACGGTCGCGGCCAAGCGCGACCCGCGGCCGAGGCGCCTGGACCTGATGATCGCTGCGGTGGCGTCCGTCCATGGCCTGCCCCTCTACACGCGCAACGCCGACGACTTCGTCGGCCTGGAAAGCCTGGTCACGGTCGTTCCCGTCTGAAAGGGTGGCGGGGTGGAGGAGGCGGAGCGGTATCGGCGTGAGCTGCACGTGCACTGCTACCGCATGCTCGGCTCCTACACCGAGGCCGAGGACGCCGTTCAGGAGACGATGCTGCGCGCCTGGCGCGGGGCCGGCACCTACGAGGGCCGCTCCACCTACCGCGCCTGGCTCTACAAGATCGCGACCAACGTCTGCCTCGACCTTCTCGCCAAGCGCAAGGACGTGGTGCTGTCGGAGGCGCCGTTGTCGGATGTGCCGTGGCTGGAGCCGTACCCCGACCAGCAGCTCCCGGAGGAGCTGGCCGTGGCGAGGGAGACCATCGAGCTGGCCTTTCTGGCGGTCATCCAGCATCTGCCCGCGCGCCAGCGCGCGGTGCTGGTCATGCGCGACGTGCTCGGCTGGCCCGCGGAGGAGACCGCCGAGGCGCTGGAGATGACGGTGCCGTCCGTCAAGAGCGCGCTCCAGCGCGGCCGGGCCACGCTCCGCAAGCATCTTCCCGAACGGCGCGGCGACTGGGCGGCCGCCACCGAGCCGAGCCCCGAGGAGCGGGTCGTTCTCAAGCGCTTCGTCGAGGCGTCGATGAAGGCGGACATGGGCACGCTGGCGACCTTGTTGCGCGAGGACGCGCTGCAGGCCATGCCGCCGGCGATGATGTTCTTCCCGGGACGCCAGGCGATCCTCGACATGTGGGCGCCGGTCATGGCGGGCCAGGAGGCGTGGGGCGAGTGGCGGGCGCGTACCACCACCGCGAACAGGATGCCCGCGGTGGCCAACTACGTGCGGCGGCCGGGCGAGGAGTTCTTCGGCGCGGTCAACCTCGACGTGCTGCGCATCGAGGACGGCCTGATCGCCGAGATCACCACGTTCGGGCCCGAGACGCTGCCCACGTTCGGACTGCCGGAAAGAATCTTCGGCTGAGACCGATTCCTTTCCGCGCGCCGCCCGGTCATACGGGCATGAACATTTACGACAGGCTCATCGGCACCTGGAAAGTCTCCGGCGGCACCACCGGCACGATCACCTACCGCTGGCTGGCAGGCCGCAACTTCCTCGTCCAGGACATCGCGATGGACAGCGAGACCGGCCCCGTCCTGGGCATGGAGGTCATCGGCCGGGAGATGCCGTTCGGCGCGGACAAGCCCGGCGACGAGGTCAAGTCCCGCTACTACGGCTCCGGCGGCGAGACCTACGACTACGTCTACGAACTCGAAGGCGACACGCTGACGATCTGGGGCGGCGAGAAGGGCTCGCCCGCCTACTACCAGGGCACGTTCAGCGCGGACGGCGACACCCTGACCGGCGCCTGGCACTACCCGGGCGGCGGCGGGTACGACTCGGTCTCGGTCAGGATTCCGTGATCCCGCCGAGCCGTTCGATCGCCTCGACGTACTCCTCGACCAGCCCGAACATCACCTCCTTGACCGGCCGGACCTGATTGGTGATGCCGATGATCTGACCCGCCGGGAACGTGGCCAGCTCGGCGGCGTCGGATCTCCCGATCCGCCGCAGCGCATCGGACACCAGCATGAACTGCAGCGGCATCGGCAACGTCCCCGGGGAGTCCGCGGCTTCCCAGGCGTCGGTCCACTCGTTCTTGAGCAGGCGCGCGGGCTTGCCCGTCCAGCTGCGCGAACGGACGGTGTCGCGCGAGGTGGCTTCGAGGATGCGCGCCTTGGCCATGGCCGGGGTGTCGGCCTCCTCGACGGTGAGCCAGAGCGAGCCGGTCCACACGCCCTCCGCGCCCAGCGCCATCCCGGCCGCCATCTGGCGGCCGTTGCCGATGCCGCCCGCGGCCAGCACGGGAACGTCCACGGCATCCACGACCTGCGGGATCAGCACCATCGTGGAGATCTCCCCGGTGTGCCCGCCGGCCTCGGTGCCCTGGGCGACCACGACGTCCACGCCCACCTCCACCTGCTTGAGCGCGTGGCGGGGCGTGGAGGCCAGGGCGGCCACCTTGACGCCGTGCCGGTGCGCCAGCTCGACGACGTCGGCGGGCGGCGGCCCGAGCGCGTTGGCCAGCAGCGCGATCGGGTGCCGCAACGCCACCTCGACCTGCGGCCTGGCGGTGGCGTCCGTCCAGCCGAGCAGGACTCTGCCCGCGTCGGCCGACGACTCGGGGACGTCATGGCGCCGGAGCAGGTCCTCCACGAAGGCGCGGTGCCCCTCGGGGATCATCCCCTGGAGCTTGCCGACGAGTTCCTCGGGCGCGAAGTCCGCGCCCTCGTAGGAGGCGGGCATGACCACGTCCACGCCGTACGGCTTGCCGTCCACGTGGTCGTCGATCCATTTGAGCTCCATCTCGAGCTCTTCGGGCGTGAAGTAGAGGGCGCCGAGGACACCCATGCCGCCTGCCCGGCTGACCGCGGCGACGACATCCCGGCAGTGGCTGAAGGCGAAGATCGGCAGTTCGATCCCGAACATCTCGGTGACACGGGTCCGCATGGCCTGACGTTAATCCCGACATCAGGTTAATTGCAACACGTTCTACTCTAGAACATCACGTCGGTACTGGCGGGTAACATCTTGCAAGAACGTGTTCTAACTACGCTTCGTGGTGAAAACGAGAGGCCCGCCCCTGCCGCAGGGACGGGCCTTTCTGGAAACCGGGTGTCAGCGCTCGGCGCGGCGGCCCACCAGGACGCCCACGAGCACGAAGGCGACGCCGACGATCAGCAGCACCAGCGGGATGATGTTCTTCAGCAGGTTGATCTGGCTCTTGCTCTTCTGGGCGCTGGAGACCAGGTCGGCGACGGTCTGGTCGGTCATCTTCGCCGTGGCCACGAAGGCCAGCGAACGCTCGACGCCGTCCTGGGTCTTCAGCACCTCGTGGCGCTGCTGCTCCTGCTTGACCGGCGCGCCGGTGGCCGGCTCGATCCAGAAGGTGACCTTGCCGTCGTAGTAGCGGTCGACCTGGACGTCGCCCTCCTCGGTCATGCCGAGGACGGAGGCGGGGGCGGTCAGGGTCTCGGTCTTGGTGGAGGGGATCTGCTGCTCGAAGACGTAGACGGGCAGGCCGTTCACCGCCTCCTCGCGCACGAACGTGGCGTCGAAGGCCTTCTGCACACTGGAGTTGAACACCTTGTAGGTCTTCTTCTCCACGCCGAACGGGAACTTGTAGATCTGGCCCTCAAGGGTGACCGGGGCCTTCTTGACGTTGACGGCGCAGCAGTTCACGCCGGCGCCGGTGTACTTGTCGAACGCGCTGCGGCGGTCCGACAGGTCGATCTGGGGACGCCTGTTGGTCACGTCGTTGACGACGGTGGCCTCGTCCCAGACGACCACGTCGTCCTTGGACTCCTTCACGTCGCCGCGGGTCGTGACGATGATGTCGAGGTCGGCGGTGAGGACCTTGAGGTCCTGCTTGGAGAAGTACTGCGCGCCCGTCGCCGTCAGCCGGGTGATGCCGAACTGGTTGGCCGGGGCGGCGATGATCTTTTCCGCCGCCCAGAACTTCACCAGCGGGGCTAATGCGATGAAGAACGCTCCGACCCCGATGAGAACAAGCGTGGAAATGCGACCCATCAACGGCTCCTAGAACGTGTTGTCGTATGACCCGGCGCTAGGGGACCAAAGTATGACAGTGAGTGACATGCGTCACCGGGCGGTATAGAGCCGCAACCAAATCGATAGAAACAGGTTCTAACGTGGGTTGGGTTATGGGAGACACTCCGGTACGCGCCGATCTCGCGCGGTCCTTACGGCTGTTCCGCGCCTTCCGCTCCGAGCAGAGCGACGGGGACGCCTACTACACGACGCTGGCCGCCGACACCGCCGCCCAGCTCGTGGGGTACGCGGACCTGGACGGCCGGACCGTGCTCGACGTGGGCGGCGGCCCCGGCTACTTCGCGCGGGAGTTCCGGCGCAGGGGCGCGCGCTGCGTCTGCGTCGACGTGAACGCGGGCGAACTGGCGGGCGGCGGGCTGCTGGGCAGCGCCATGGACCTGCCGTTCCGCGACGGCAGCGTGGACGTCTGCTTCTCCTCGAACGTGCTGGAGCACGTGCCGGACCCGTGGCGGATGGCCACCGAGATGGCCCGGGTGACTAGACCAGGCGGCCTGATCTTCCTCGCCTACACGAACTGGCTGTCGCCGTGGGGCGGGCACGAGACGTCGCCGTGGCACTACTTGGGTGGGGAGTTGGCCGCCCGGAAATACCACGAAAAACACGGCAGGCCGCCGAAAAATCGGTACAAGGAGAGTCTGTACCCCGTCTCAGTGGCCGCAGGCCTCCGCTGGGCCCGAACCACCGCAGAGGTGGAGCTGGTGGACGCGATCCCCCGCTACCTGCCCTGGTGGTACCGCCCGATGCTGAAGGTCCCGATCGTCAGGGAGTTCGCAACGTGGAACCTGGTGCTCGTCCTGAGGAAACGCCCGTGAGAAAACCCCCCGAAGACAAACTCGTAGCCGGCACCCCACCCCCAACCCCCACCCCCAGTCCCTCGGCCAACCAGCCACCACCCCCCGACACACCCCAACCCCCCGCCGAACCCACCAACCAATCGGCAGCCACCGGGGCAACCCTTGGCACCGCCCAGCCCACCAACCAGTCGGCAGGCGGCGGAGCAACACCCCACGGCACCGAACCCACCTATCAGTCGGCAGGTGGGAGTGGGCGGGATGCGGCGTTGGATGGGATTCGGGGGTTGGCGGCGCTGGGGGTCTGGCTGTTGCATGTTGGGGGGAATACGGGGGTCATCTATCGGGATGGGATGTTCGCGTGGATGACCACGCGGCTCGGGATCGCGGTGCCGATCTTCTTTCTGCTTTCCGGGCTGCTGTTGTTTCGGCCCTGGGCCAAGGCTTTTGTTGAGGGGGGTCGGGCGCCTGGTACGCCGCGGTATCTGTGGCGGCGGCTTCTGCGGGTTTTTCCTGCCTACTGGCTGGTGACCGCGCTGGCGCTGTGGGCCTGGAGTTCGCTCGACGGGTACGGCTGGGCCACCTGGATGCTGATGCTCCAGAACTACACCGGCCAGGGCCAGGCACCTGACGGGCTCTACCAGATGTGGACCATGCCTATCGAGCTGGCCTTCTATCTGGCGTTGCCGCTCATCGCCTGGTGTCTGGGGGTTTGGGCGCGGCGGGGGAATCGGGCGGTGCGGTTGTTGGGGGGCATTGCCGTCCTGCCGGTGATCTCGATTGCCACGGTGGTGGCGGCGCATGTGTGGGATCAGCCGCAGCTGGCCTTGTGGTTGCCGCATCATCTGATCTACTTCGCCGCTGGGATGGCCATGGCTGTCCTGTCGGTGTGGATCAAGGAGTCTCGGGCGCTGGACTCACTGGCGCCGCAGTTGCTGGTGCTGGCGGTGCTGCTCTACGCGATGCTCAGTACGGAGCTGGCGGGGCCGCGTACGTTGACGTTGCCTTCGTTGTCGCAGTCGCTCTGGCGGATGATGCTGGAGACCGCGGTGGCGGTGCTGGTGGTGGCGCCGTTCGCGTTGGCGCCTCGTACCGACTCCTTGCGGCATCGGGTGCTGGGGAATCCCGTTTCGGCTTATCTGGGGCGGATCTCCTACAGCGTGTTCCTCTGGCATGCGCCGGTGATCACTTTGTATTACAAGGTGACGGACGCGGAGCCGTTCAATGGGAACTTCTGGCCTGTCGCGACCTTCACGCTGATCGGGACGCTGCTGATCAGTGCGGGGAGTTACCACCTCGTTGAGGAGAACGCCCTGCGGCTCAGCGGGCTGCGGCGGCGAGTTCCTGTTCCACCGCCGGAACCTCCGGCTCGGGAACCGTCCGGGGCGGCACGGTGACCAGCGCCCCGAACAGCGCTCCCATGGCCGCGCAGGCGATCAGCTGAGCCACCTGGTCGGCCAGGACCGGCAGATCCAGCCGGATCCCGGCCGCCACGGCCGCCGCCGCGAGCACGAACAGCACCGCTCCCAGCCACGGCGACGCCACCATCCCCGCGATCCGCCCGCCCCTACGGTCCGCGGGCGTCTCGGGTACGCCTCCCGGCGCCTGTCCAGGAACCACACCTTCGGAACCAGTGCCGGGCAAGGACGCGGAGACGGAGACGACGGCCGGACCACGCGAAGGCACAGACGCCGCTGTGGCCGGAGATGCCGGGACGGGCATGTGCTCGTGGCCGGGCAATGGCGCGGGAGTTCGGGCCTGCGCAGACGAGAGGGCGCCGCGGTGGGTGGGCGTGGCGGAGTCGCCGTGGGAGGGCGCGGGAGTGTGGCTGTGTGGGGGCGCTGGTGTGCCCGTGGGTGTGGGGGTGTGGGAAGGCCTGGGGGTGCGGGGCTGGGTGGGGTGGAGGCGGGTTAGGAGGACCAGGGCGGTTGTCGCCAGGACGGCCGCCATGCCGGGCCAGCTTGCCACCCACCCGCCGAACGCGAGCCCCAGCACGATCACGTACGGCACCCGCCACCGATCCAGCCGAGACCGGTGAGCGGGCGCGGTCTGCAGGACATGCTCAGGACGTGGCCCACGCATGACGAGGGCCAGCAAGGCGAGCCCCGCGATGCCCGCCAGCCCGGCCGCCAGCGCCAGCCAGTAGGTCCGGTCAGGCCGGTACTCCAGGCGGACGGTCCCGGTGGTGCCGGCGGGCAGTTCCCAGGCCTGTTTCCAGCCGTCGATCCGCACCGGCCGCAGCGTCTGGCCGTCGAGTTCGGCCCGCCATCCCTCGTTGAAGTTCTCGTTGACGATGAGGAAGGAGTCCTTGGGCGCGGTGACGCGTACCTCGCGCAGGGACGGCGTCCAGGTGCCCTGGACGGCGGCGCCGGCGACGGCGGGTGAGCCGGGCTGGAGCGAGCCGACCATCAGGCTGGACACCGCCCATGGCTCCCAGCCGGGGATTCTGACGCGGTTGGCGCCTGCGGAGATCGCGGCCTTGGCGCAGCTGACGAAGCGGACGGGGCGCTGTTCCAGCAGGTCGGCGTAGGTGCCGCTGACCTTGGTCCGGACCTGCTTGCCGTTCAGCTGAAGGGTGGGGCCCTGCCCGCAGCCCAGGCGGAACGGGATGCCCTCGGGGCGGCTGGCCGGGGTCACTCCGGGGATGATCAGCTCGGTGACCTGGAGGCGGCGGGAGGCGGCGGAGAAGCGGAGTTTGAGCGTGCGGGTGGTCATGGGCTTGAAGACCAGGTTCCCGCCGGCGTCGACGCGGGCGCCGCGGGTGGCACCCTTGTCGCCGGTGACGATGACGTCCAGGGGTTGCTTGTCGCCGCCCGGCCGGGCGATCTGGATGCGGGAGATCGTCTTCGGCTTCTTCCAGCCGATGGTCAGGGCGGGTTCGGCGTCGGGGCCGGCGGGGATCCAGGTGGTGCCGGCGTCGGCGTCGAAGGCGGATCGGGGGGCGACGACCGGGTCCTTGCTGACCTGGGAGGTGCCCTTGATGGACGGGAGGTCGTCGGTCAGGCGGGTGTAGCGGTCGACGAGCGCGGGGTCGCGCAGGACGGCGAAGCCGCTCAGCCCGTTCTTGGCGTCCTCGGCGGCGGTGAAGGTGCGGTCGAAGCCGGCCCCCTCCTCGCCGGGGCGTTCCAGGAGGGGGTTGCAGACCCAGCGGGCCTGGTTGCGCATGCAGCGGGGGCGCTCGTCGACGCCGCGGTCCATGACGTAGACGTCGCCGGTGGCCTGCGGCAGCCGGATGGTACGGCCGGGCATCAGGCCCGGGATGGCGATCTCGCTGATGCCGACCCGCTCGACGAAGTTCCAGGAGCGGCTCGTGGTGGCGACGACCTTGATGCGTACCCAGCCGGTGGTGCCGGACGGGACACGCAGGCTCTGCGGGCTGTTGGTCTGCTGGACGTCCTGGACGATCCGCCCGTTCTCGGTCTCCACGGCCACGGTCTTGATGGACTGGCCGAGCAGCACGTTGTTGGTGAAGGTGACCTTCATGCCGGGCAGCGTGCGTTCGGCGGGGAAGTCGAGGCGCAGCCACTCGCCCGCGGGCGGTTTCCAGCCGCTGGTCTCCCAGTTGGTCTCGTAGTCGCCGTCCAGGGCGGCCCACGGGCTGCGTCCCGAACTGCTGATGCCGGGTACGGCACCGGCGTCGGCGGCCGAGGATGAGGCGGTCACGGCGGAGACGCCCTCGTACTCGGCGGTGGCGGTGTCGTCCAGCCAGCCGTCTTCGAGCAGGTCGAGTGCGCGTACGCCGGTGAAGTCCTCGCGGTGGTCGGCGGTGAGCGTCTGGGTCCAGTTGGAGCGGATCTCGCCGAAGTGGCGTTCGCGCAGCCGTAGCGCGTCGCTGACCACGGTCGGCGCCTCGCGGGTGCCGGCGTCGCCGTTGACCAGGACGGGCGAGTCCCCCAGCAGGCCGAGGTCGCCCATGGACAGCAAGGAATCCGGCCCACCGCGTACGGCCAGCGCGTCCCCGGCCGGTAGCACGCCGACCGCACCCGAACTGCCCGACACCTCGTACAGGTCCAGGGCGGGGAAGGGCCAATCGACGGAGTTCTCGGCGTCGTCGGTCTTGGTGTCGCCGACCTCGCCGCCGAACGACTGCAGCCGGGTGATGCCGGGTGACTCGCGCAGCGCCTCGTAGATCCTGGAGGGGTAGGCGCCGGCGATGGCGGCCCGGTTCAGGTCGTTGCGGACGAGCAGGTAGCGCACGCCCATGCGGCGCAGGACCTCGGTGAGGCCGGGCGAGCCGTGCCCGGCGGCGAAGCGCTGGTCGACGGCGTCGAGCAGCCGGCTGAGCCCGATCGAGCCGGCCGCGGTCACCTGCCTGGTCGTCCAGCGGGCGGCGAACATGGGCTGCATGGGGTCGTCCATGGGCCGGCCCCACAGGTACTCGCCGAACTTGGCGCCGGGTACGACCAGGACGCCTTCGCCGCCGGCATTCTCGTTGACCCAGGCGGCGGCCTGGCGCCAGTAGAGCGGGACCTCCTTGAAGTGCCCGGGAGCGCCCAGGCCCACGTTGAACACGGGCAGCACCAGGCAGGCGAAGGCGGTCGCGGCCACGGCCTTGACCGGCAGGCGAACCTTGACGAGCAGGTGGGCCAGGCCGAGGGCGAGCGGCAGCCGTACCAGAGGATCGAATTTGCGCAGGTTGCGCAGCGGGGCCAGCGGACCGTCGAGCAGCCAGCGCACGGGCTCGGCGACGACGGGCTCAAGCGCGCTCATGTGGCCCGCGGTCAGCGCGGTCACGCCGACGAGGAAGAGCCCGATCACGAAGCCGCGCGCGGGCAGGTCGCGGTGGGCGAGCCCGGCCAGGCCGAGCGCGGCGAGCACGCCGGTCACGACGATCATGAGCGCGGAGGTCGCGATGGCGAAGCTCGCGGGCTGGGCGTCCACGCCGTTGACGGTCAGGTAGCGCACCCAGTCGGAGGCGCCGCGCAGCACGTTGGTCAGCGAGGTGACCTGGGTGGTGGCGGTGGAGGTCTCGGTGTAGGGCAGGAAGGAGAACGCGTACCGGCCCACGAGCAGCAGCGGCAGCCACCAGAACAGCGTGGCCACGCCCACCGCGCCGCTCCACCAGGCCAGCATGCGCCAGCGCGGGACGGCTTTGGGCCTGGTCAGGATGTAGAGCACCGGGGCGATGAGCACGGCGAGCACGGCGACGGCGTTGACGCCGCCGCAGAGGGCGACGGCCAGGCCCGATCTGATCGCCGCCCTGGCCCGCTGGCCGGTCTCGGCGGCGGTCAGCAGCGGGAGCAGGATCCACGGCAGCATCGCGGCGGGCAGCCACTCGGCGGAGATCTCGCCGATGATCGACAGCACCCGGGGCGCGAGCGCGTACGCCAGCGCGCCGACGACGCGGGTGCCGGGGTTGCCGATGCCGAACTGCCTGGCCAGCCGTTCTACGCCGAGGAACGCGACGCACATGAGCAACGTCAGCCAGAGCCGCTGGGTGATCCAGGGGTCCAGGCCGAGCAGCTCGCCGAGGGCGAAGAACGGGCCCATGGGGAAGAGGTATCCGGCGACCTGGTTCTGGAGCTGGCCGAAGTGCTGGAGGTCCCAGAGGTGGGCCAGGCGTTCCAGCCAGCCGACCGGGTTGAGCGCGAGGTCGATCTTGGTGTCCGCGATGATGTCGCCGGGACTGGTGGTGAACGCCAGGACGGCGAAGCCGAGGCAGCAGATCGCCAGCCAGAGCCGGTGCCTGGCCCGCCCGCTGACCGGGGTGTCGTTCACGACGGCTCCCAACCGAAGACCCGCATCGGCGCGACCGGACGGCCCAGGGCCAGCTCTGCCAGCCGTTCGGCGCTGTTGTCCCAGCGGAACCTCGACGCCCAGCCACGGCAGCTCGCGCTCTGGGCGCCGTCGAGCTCGTCGAGCGCGGCGGCGATGCCCTTGGCCAGGTCGGCGCCCTCGGACACGAGCCAGCCGGTCTCGCCGTGGCGGATGGCGTCCCTGAGCCCGTCCACGTCGAAGGCGACCGTGGGCACGCCGAGCGCGGCGGCCTCCAGCACGCACAGTCCCCAGCCCTCGCCTTGGGAGGCGTTGACCTGCAGCCAGGCGGTCGAGATGAGCCGCTCCTTCTCGTCCTCGGACACGTAGCCGTGCATGGTCACGCCTTCCGGCAGCCGCGCGCGCAGCCGTTCCTCCTCGGGGCCGCGGCCGACGATGTCCACGGTCAGCTCTGGCCAGCGCTCGCGCAGCTCGGGCACGGCGTCGAGCAGCAGGTCGACGCGCTTGTGCGCGACGAGCCTGCCCACGCAGACGAGCTTGGGCGCACGGCTGCGCGCCGCCCGGTGATCCGTGCCCGGTTCGACGCCGTTCGGGACGATGTCGATCGGGCCATGCCAGCCGAGCCGTACGCGCATCGCCGCCACCGTCGAGGGGGAGACCGCGACGCTGCGCCGCCTGCGGTAGGTCCAGCGCGAGGCCGGGCCCTCCAGGAAGCGGCCCAGCACGGCCAGCCACCGCGGCAGGTGCACGTCGAACTGCCGGTCGTGCACGTGGTGCACGACGCAGATCACTCTGGTACGGCGGTGCAGCACCCACGGCGTGAAGAACGGGATGCCGTTCTGGCAGTCGAGCACCACGTCGAACCTGTTCCTGCGGCGCAGCAGCCAGGCCAGCACCAGCGGGTAGACGGTGAACAGGCCGCCCATCCTGGCCAGCCGTACCCCGTCGACGGTCTGGTGGCGGGCCTGGCCGGGCGCGCGCGCCGTCACGAAGCGCACCCGCGCGCCCGCGCGGGCGAAGCGCCTGGCCATCTGCCAGGCGTACGTCTCGGCGCCGCCGGCGGCCGGGTGCCACGGATCCCGCCAGTTGATGACGGCGACGCGTAGTCCTTCGAGTTCGGACGGGATCACGAATATCCGACGGGGTCGGGCGCGTGTTCCCACGCCGGGCGTACGACGCCGCGTGACTCGGCGCGCAGCCGTAGCCAGATCCCACCGAGTTCCAGCAGGATCCCGGCGCTGTGCCGGGCCGGGGAGAAACGCGATCCCGGCATGTCGTGCCACTGGATGGGGATCTCCATCGCCGCGGAGCCCAGCGCCGCGCAGCGGGCGAGGAACTCCACGTCGAAGGCGAACCCGGGCGTGCGCATGCGTCCGGCCACCTCGCGGGCGAGCCGGCCGTCGAAGAACTTGAAGCCGCACTGCGTGTCGCTCACCCCGCGGACGAGACGGGAGGCGAGCGCGCGGAAGCCCACGGCGCCCAGTTCGCGCACACGGCTGTGGCGGTTCTCGACCTCGGAGAAGGTGTGCGCCCGCGAGCCGATGACCACGCGCTCCCCGGAGAGCAGCAGACCGACGGCCACGTCGACCGCGTCGAGGTCGGTGGCCATGTCGGCGTCGCAGAACCCGACCAGCGGGGCCCGCGTCTCCAGAAGTCCCGCCCGCACCGCGGCGCCCTTGCCGGGGACGGGGCAGGCGATCAGGCGGACCGGAACCTCGCCTTCCGGCCACGTCTTGACGATCTCGGCTGTGGTGTCCGTGCTGTTGTTGTCGACGACGATGACGGCGGCCGGGAACGGCATTTGGGCAAGCTTCGCGCACAGCTGCAGGAGGCCCCCGGGGAGTCGTCGTTCCTCGTTGTAGGCCGGGACGACGATCTCAAGCAGTGGTGTACGGCTTACCCGCGCGTCCCCTCGGCGGGACGGCGGCATGACGTGCGGCTTACCGGTCGCCGTAGTTGTAAAGCGGCCTGTTGACAGGCGTCGCGGTAGAACCCGTGAGCGAGACGGTTGTCACCGTCGTCACCAGAGCGGCCACGGCGATGCCGATGATCGCTGCTAAGAGGATCTTGATCACGGGGGGTTCCTCCTCTTGCGGGCTGTGATGTGGGGGCCGTCACAAACCTAGAACCAATTCTAGCTACTCGGAAGTAGCTAGACGGAATCTTAATATTCCGGACTTGTCCACCAGGGGTGTCAACCTGACCCGTAAACCCGGCGACGCCACTACCCTTGACGGGTGGATGTCCAGGCCTGCACGCTGCCGGAGTACCAGATCCTCGCCGCGATCTCCTGGGCGGCCGCCGAACGCCACGGCCCGCTTCCGCCGGCTTCCTGGTGGCGCGGCGCCCGGCCGGTGCCCGAGGCGGACGTACTACGGATGTTCGAGCCCGCCGCGCTCCGGGCCGTCAAGGCGCAGCTGACCTCGCTGGCGGAGCGGAAGCTGCTTCATCGAAGCGCGGGCGAGCTGGATCTCCCGGCCGAGGTGCGGGCCCCCGTCTCCGGCGGTCTCAAACTCGGCCGCCCGGCGGCCGACCTGATCGACGCGTACTTCAACGCCGCCGAGGTGCATCAGGTCGCGGCCGGCCTCGGGTTCGCCAAGGCGGCCAACAGGACCGCCGCCCGAAACGAGATCGTCGCGACCCTCACGGAGCCGTCGCTGCTCGGCGGCGTTCTCGCGCTCGCCCCGCCGGACGCCGCCGAACTGCTGGAGACGCTCGCGTTCCAGGGCCCCTATCTGGGCACTCACGTCTTCGTCGCGACAAGTCCCTACGGCCACACCAAGTACACCTTCCGCGACGGAGGCGGGGGTGACCCGGCGACCGACTGGCTGGCCGCCCGCGGACTCGTCCTGCCCTCCGGTCAGCACGATCTCGCCGAGTTGCCCGCCGAGGTGGCGATGGCGGTCCGCGGCGACCGGCTCGCCCCCTTCGATCCGCTGCCGCCCGCGCCCCCGCCGGACTCGCCCGCCGTCACCGGGGTACGCGCGGCGGCCCAGGCACAGGCCACCGCCTTCGCCGGGCAACTGGAGCGCGTGCTCGGCGCGTGCGCGGCGACCCCGCTGACCATACGGAAGAACGGCGGCGTCGCCGTCCGCGACACCAAACGGGTGGCCAAGTCTCTCGGCCTGGATGAGGAGATCGTCAGATTCTGCGTTGACCTGTGCTTCGCCGCCGATCTGCTCGGCGGCATCGCCGATCCGGTCGAGAAGCCTCCCGGGCGGCGGCGGGCGCCCGCCCCGGCGCCCACTGTGCGCGTCGTGCCGACCGCCGCCTACGATGAGTGGCTCGGCCGTACCCCCGCGGGGCGGCTGCTCCCGGCGATCACGGCCTGGGCCACGCTGCCCGGCCTGCTCACCTGGTGGCCCGATGGCGAGGAGGCCCCGGTGGCGATCGCCTTCGTACACGATCCGGCCGCGCCCGACCTGCGCCTCGCGATGCTCGAAGCGCTGGCCGTGATCCCCGGCGGCCACGGCCTCGACGAGCGGCTGGACATGGCCTACCTGCTTGAGGCGGTGAGCTGGCACCGTCCCTTCCTCGTGGACGGCTCGCCCGAGAGCCTGTCCCAGATGGCCTCGGTGATGAACGAGGCGGAGCACCTCGGCGTCACCGCGCACGGCGCGCTCACCGACCTCGGCCGGGCGGCCCTTGAGCTGCTCCGCTCCGGCGCCGCGTACCCGCAGGTCCTGAGCGAACCGCCGCCTGCCCTGGCCTCGGCGCTGGCCGAGCTGCTGCCTGCCCCCGCGACGACCGCACGTTTCCAGGCCGACCTGACCGCCGTCGTCTCCGGCCCGCCGGAGGCCTCGCTGGCCGAGTTGCTCGGGTCCGCCGCCACGCGCGAATCCGAGGGGCACGCGGTCGTATGGCGGTTCAGCGCCGCGTCGGTGCGCCGCGCGCTCGACGCGGGAACCGGCCCGGACGAGCTGCTCGCGTCGCTGGCCGCCGTCGCCCGGGGGGAGCTACCCCAGCCGCTGGTCTACCTGGTCAACGACGTCGGCCGGACACACGGCCGGATGAGAGTGGTGCGCTCGGGCTGCTGCGTCCGTTCGGACGACGAGGCGCTGCTGGCCGAGCTCGCCGCCGCCCGTTCCCTGCGCCGGCTCGGGCTGCGGCGGATCGCCCCCACCGTCCTCATCAGCGCCGGTTCGGAGCGGGAGACCCTGGAGGCCTTGCGGGCGGCGGGCTACACCCCGGCGCTGGAGGCCGAGACCGGAGCCACCGTGCTGGAGCTGGACGCTGTCACCCGGGCGCCCAGGCGCTTCTCATAGCTCCAGGGCGTAGAGCCGTAGTTCCGGGCGGTCCATGAGCAGCCGGGCGCCCGGAAGATCCGCGCTTCCGGAATCCACGACCACGTACCGGATGCCCTCCTCGGCCAGCCGCCGCGGGTCGCCCAGCACCGCGGTGACCCGCTTGGCCCGCGCGTCCTCGGTGCCGACGACCAGATCGCCGACCCTGACGGAGTCGTTGACGATCACCTCGCGGCCCGGGGTGGCGAAGAACCGCTGCGCCGGGTCGAGCACCGCCCGATCACCGTTCCACGGAAAGCGCCGGTAGGACTCGAACGGCAGCACCAGCACATCACCCTTCGCGGGGTCCCGGCCGATGATCTCGCGCGCCTCCACCCAGCTCAGCGGGTACGGCACCGCCGCCAGCGCACCCGACGCCCCCCACGCCAGCGTCGGCACCACGGCCAGCGGCACCACCGCCAGGGCGACGGCCCAGCGCGAGGCCACCCGGGCGGTGAGCATGCCCAGGCCGACGGCGGCCAGGAGGGCCAGCGGGGCGAGGTACTGCTGGGCGTCACGCAGCACCGCGAACCCGCTCCAGACCCCGATGAGCCACTTGAGCAGGTCCCTGCCCGGCTCGGTGACCCCGAGGCAGGCGATCAGGAACCCCGCACCGGCCGCCACCGCCAGCCCCGGCCCGAACCGCGGCTTCGTGTCCCTGAGCGCCAGCCAGAAGCCCGCGATGCCCGCCAGGACCAGCGCCAGCCGGGCCGCGGCGGTGACCGGCTGGTCGAAGCCCGCGGGGACGGCCCAGGCGTTCCAGACGCCGCCCAGCGACAGCAGGCTGACGACGGTGCCGAACGGCCCGTCGGCGCGGGCGGCGAAGGCGTCCACGCCCACCGGGTCACCGGTCAGCCCGTCGGCCCGGGTCAGCGCGGTCACCAGCCAGGGCAGGCTGAACGCCACCAGCAACAACGCCACGCCTCCGGCCCTCTTCCACCGCGCCGCCGTACCGGAAGTGCCGGAGAGTGCGAGGGGAAGGGCCGTGACGGCGGTGACGATCATCGCGGCGAACCCGCCCACGGCGGCGGGCAGCAGCGCGACGGCGGGCAACCGGCCACGGGCCAGCGCCAGCACCACCCAGGGCAGCCCCGCGTACCCGAGCAGCAACGCCCACTGCCCCATGAGCAGCCGCTCGGCCACGTAGGGGTTCCAGACGTAGAAGGCCCCCGCGACCAGCCGGGGCGCCAGGGCGGACCCGGGCACCAGCAGCGCGGCCCCGGAACAACCCAGGGCGAAGACGCCCAGCAGCACGAGCTTCTGCACCAGGTCCGCCGGCAGCACCTGGGCCAGCACCGTGATCACCAGGTCACTGGGCACCGCGCGGGGCGAGCCGCCCGCCAATCCGAAGGTGAACGGCGAGAACGCCGGGTCGGGGACGAAGACCATGTCCTGGATGAGGATGTACCCGGGAGCGAGTCCGGGGCCGAGGCAGAGGGCGCCCAGGCCGGTGCCGAGCAGGGCGGCCCACCACCCATAGCGCGACACCTGCGGAAACATTCCGATATAACACCACATCACAACCGGACAACGCCCATTCCATCAGGATCAACGGCGTCGTTAGCCTTCATGCGTGACGGCGGCGAGCGAGACCGTGGTGGAGCCCAGGCAGTGGCTGCGCGGCGACGGCGTGCTCGCGGCCGCGATGGTCATGGTCGCCGTCCAGCTCGTCTGGAAGTTCGACCTGGTCCGCAGGACCTACTTCAGGCAGGACGACTTCACCTTCATCGCCCGCGGCCTGGAGAACGACCTGACCTGGGACTATCTCATGCGCGCCGACTACGGGCACCTCATGCCCGGCCCGTTCGGCGCGCACTGGGCGATGGGCCGCCTCGGCGTCTACAACGACGTGCTGATGCACGTGGTCACCATCGTGCTCATGGGCGCGGCCGCGCTGGCCC
The DNA here is from genome assembly GCF_042740555.1 of Nonomuraea sp. NPDC059007. NCBI lineage: Bacteria > Bacillati > Actinomycetota > Actinomycetes > Streptosporangiales > Streptosporangiaceae > Nonomuraea > Nonomuraea sp. NPDC059007. The sequence goes on from NZ_JBHYJD010000004.1 coordinate 99,508, forward strand.
TGCTGCGCCTGCTCTTCCTCCTGTACGGCTCCCGCCCCGCCATCCTGCTCCCCTTCGCCTTCTACCTGCTCACCCCGATGACGATCTCGTCGCTGTCCTGGTGGGCGGTGGTGATCGAGACCCTCCCGTTCCAGGTCGCCCTGCCGATGGCCCTGGGCGCGCACATCCTGTACGTACGCACGCGGCGCTTCCGCCACGCTCTGGCCGCCGCCGGCTGGACCGTCTTCGCGATGGTGTTCTTCGTCAAGGCCCCGTTCATCCCGGTCCTGGCCTTCGTGCTCACCGCGGGCTGGCTCGGCGGCATCAGGAAGTGGCAGTGGCCGGCCTGGGCCCTGTACGCCGCGATCGTGGCCGGGTACGCGGCGATCCTGTTCCCGGCCGTGTTCACCTCCGTGCAGCTCACCAACGACACGGTCCAGCCCAGCCTGCCCCCGCTCGCCGTGGCGGCGGCGTTCGCCTGGCGGTTGTTCTCCGGCTCTCTGGTGGCCTCCGCCCTGGGCGGCCCCTGGCGCTGGCACCCGATCGGCGACGACTACGCCATCGCCGCCACCCCCGACGCCGCCGTCTGGGCCGGGCTCGGCGCGGCCGCGCTGGTCGTGGCGCTGACCATCCGTTTCCGGCGGCGAGCGTGGCTGGCCTGGCTCATGCTGCTCGGGTACTTCCTGCTGGCCGACGTCATCCCCGTCATGATCGGCAGAATCGAGCAGCTCGGGCCCGATCTGGGCGGCTTCGAGCTGCGCTACATCGCGCCCACGGCCTCGCTGACGGCCGTCGTGGTGGCGCTGGCCTTCATCCCGCGCGAGGGCGAGCGCCCGCTGCGGATCGTGTGGATCCCGCTGGCCGCCGTCTTCGCCGCGGGTTCGATCTGGTCCATCACCCAGTACACGCGCCTGCCCCTCGGCGAGAACGTCAAGTCCTACATCGAGACCGGCCGCATCGCCCTGCGCAGGGCGCCCGCCGGCCTCGTCGTCCTGGACACCCACGTCCCCGCCAAGGTCGTCTACCCGATCTTCTTCTACGACTACGCGCTGGCCTCCAAGGTCCTCGGCCCGATCGCCGGCCGCCCGGTCACCTGGGTCCGGCAGCTCGACGGCCCGCTGCGCAACCTGATGACCTTCGACGAGCGCGGGCGGCTGCGCCCGGTCAACATCGAGGGACTGACCGTCCCGGCCGGAACCGCTTGCCGCCCGATCGGCCCCGCCCCGGAACGTTTCCGCCTCCCGCTCCCCCTGCCGCAGGGCGCCTGGACCGTGCAGGTCAGCTACCTCAACCCGCGCCCGGCCCGGCTGACCGTCGGCCTCGGCACCGGATCCGCCGACGCGGAGACGGGCAAGGACCTCGGCTGGACGTACGCCACGGTGAAGGGCGGCGGGCAGGAGCTGACCATCCGCTCCCCCGACGGCGCCCGCCCCTGCGTGGGCGAGATCAGGGTCGGCGTGCCCATGCCCGCCAAGACCGGCAGCCCCATCCCCCTGCAGCCGGTCACCCCCTGACATTCCCGAATCGGCGCCGTCCACCAAGATCAGTAAATAAGATCAAGTCACATGTCATTCCTTCAGAAGAGCCGCCGAACCGCCGCGGGGGTCGCCGCCGGCACCCTCTTCCTGAGCCTCACCACGATGCCCGCGCAGGCCGCGGAGAGCGGGCACGTCGCCCGCTTCCTCCAGCAGGCCATGGACCGGGCACGCTTCCAGGAGGTGCTCGACCTGGCCCCGCCGGGTTCGTCCCAGGCACGGGTGCTCGCCTCCTCCGCCGAGGAGAAGGAGGCCACGCCGCCCGAGGACTACGCCCGCCTGTTCGCCTCGGCCGATCCCAAGCCGATCGCGCAGCAGCCGCAGCTCGACGTCACCGTCCTCGAACTCGACCGCCACGGCAGGCCGCTGTCGTCCGGCACCGTGCTGATGAGCCCGCAGCACCCGCGCGGCGTCGTGGTTCCCGTCGACAGAAACTTCCACACCGACGCCGTGCGCTGGCGCCAGTGGGACGACAACGGCTGGTACGCCAACCAGGGCAAGGGCACGATCGACATCGTCCCCGGCCGTGAGCAGGCGCCGATCGACTTCATGTCGCCCTACCCGGCCTCCGTGCTGAAGCTGATGGTCGCCTTCGGCGTGCTGCGCCTGGCCGACAAGGGCACCATCGCGCTGGCCGACACCTACGACTACCGTCCCACCGAGACCAGCTCCCTGTGCCAGGGCGACACCAGCAACACGGTCGCCAACTACCTGGAAGCCTCCCTCACCTCCTCCAACAACCCCGCCACCTGCGCGCTCGTCAAGCTCCTGCACGACAAGGGCGCCGTCGACGAGCTCAACCAGACCTTCCAGAGCCTCGGCCTGGAGACGCTGCAGTTCAAGAACACCAACCCGGCCACCGGCGGGCGCTGGTCGAACCCGGTCACCATGAGCTCGCTCGACACCGCCAAGCTGCTCGCCCTGGTCAACGGCCTGCCCGGCAGGGCCTGGACGACTCCGGCCGGCAAGCCGGTGACCGAGGCCGTGCTGAGCTCGTCCTCCCGCCAGGTGTTCAAGCGGCACCTCGCCGCCCAGGGCTGGAACGACATGCTCTCCTCGGCCAACCGGTGCGGCGGCGCGTACCCGGCCGCGGGCATCCCGCACGCCGTCGCGGACCGCTGGATCGGCGCCGACGGGACCGTCACCGTCGCCGGCAACAAGTTCGGCCGTGACGTACGCCCCTGCAACGCCAAGGCGGAGGTGACCTACTCCCACAAGACCGGCTGGGTCGGCAACTCCGGCGCCGACGCCGGCATCGTCAGGTCGCTGCCCGGCAAGGACGGCCGGCACTACATCGTCGTCGCCCTGACCAACCTCGGCACCCAGTACGTGGACGCGCACCGTCCGCCCGCCGAGCCCGGCCTCTTCCCCGTGACCTACACGGAGAAGCTCGCGCGGCTCGGCCGCGCGGTGGACACCTACGAGTCGCGCCGCTGACCGCTCCGGGTACGGCCCCGCCGGGCCGTACCCGATCTCAAGCTAGCGGCCGGGCTCGGGGTCCCTGGGGAGGCCGAGCATGCGCTCGCCGATGATGTTCAGCTGCACCTCGGTGGTGCCGCCGTAGATGGTCATGGCCCTGGTCGCCAGCACGGCGCGGTTCCAGTAGCCGGCGTCGCCGAGCTTCATGTCGGCGGCGATCACGGCCTGGGCGCCGAGCAGGCCGACCGCGGTCTCCGATACGTGCTGCGCGTGGGAGGTGGACAGCAGCTTGCGCACCGACGCGTCGGCGCCGGGTTCGCCTCCGGCCAGTTGCTTGAGCGTGACCCGCAGGGAGAGCGCGTTGATCGAGTGCCCCTCGCAGATGACGCCGGCCAGCTCCACGGCCTCGACCGGGGTGAGGTCGCGGCCCAGGCGGGAGGTCAGCCCCAGCAGGTCGGACACCGACGAGCCGGTGCCGCCCGAGCCGGACGACAGCGAGACGCGCTCGTTGGACAGCGTGTTGCGCGCCACCCGCCAGCCGTTGTCGACCTCGCCGACCACCAGGTCGTCGGGGACGAAGACGTCGTCGAGGAAGACCTCGTTGAACAGGTTCTCGCCGGTCATCTCCGTCAGCGGCCGGACCGTGACGCCCGCGCCCTTCATGTCGACGAGGAAGTAGGTGATCCCGTCGTGCTTGGGCTTGGACGGGTCGGTACGCGCGATGCAGATGCCCCATTCGGCCACATGCGCGACCGAGGTCCAGATCTTCTGGCCGTTCAGGCGCCAGCCGCCCTCGACCCTCTCCGCCTTCATCTGCACGTTGGCCAGGTCGGATCCTGCGCCGGGCTCGGAGAACAACTGGCACCAGATCATCTCGCCGCTGAGCGTCTTGGGCAGGAAGCGCTCCTGCTGCTCGGGCGTGCCGTACGTGGCGATGGAGGGCACCACCCACGCACCGATGATCATCTGCGGCAGCCTGACCTTGGCGGCCTTGAGCTCCTGCTGGATGAGTACCTGCTCCAGCGGCTTGGCGGCGCGGCCCCACGGCTTGGGCAGGTGGGACATCACGAAGCCCTGGCCGGCCAGCGCCCGCTTCTGCTCCTGTCCCTCCAGCTTCGCCAGCTCGGCGATCTCGGCGCGGATCGCGGCGCGCATCTCCTCCGCGCCCTCGGGCAGGTCGATCTCCATCTCGCGGGTGACGCCCTGCAGCGCCAGCGCGGTGACGGAGGCGGCCCACTCGGCGCTCGGGCCGAGCAGCGCGCGCAGGGTGAGCGCCCGGCGGTAGTACAGGTGGGCGTCGTGCTCGAAGGTGTAGCCGATGCCGCCGAAGGTCTGGATCGCGTCCTTGGCGCACTGGACGGCGGCGTCCGGGGCCATGACGCCGGCGATCGCGGCGGCGTACTCCAGCTCACGGCCCTCCGCGCGGGTGGCGTCCCACACGGTGGCCCTGGCCTGCTCCAGCGCCACCAGCATGCGCGAGAGCTTGTGCTTGATGCCCTGGAACTGGCCGATCGGCCGGCCGAACTGCTCGCGTACCTTCGCGTAGCCGGAGGCGGCCCGCACACACCACGACGCCAGGCCCGTGGCCTCGGCGCCCAGCAGGATGGCGGCGAGGTTGAGCACGTCGGGCCCCTCGACCCCGTCCAGAACCCGCTCAGCCGGTACGGCTGCCGCCGCCACCTCCACCTTGGCCACCGAGCGCGTGATGTCCAGCGACGTGACGGCCGTCACCGTGGCGGCGGAGGCGTCGAGCGCGATCCATTCCTCGCCGTCACCGGTGGACACCGGCAGGACCAGGATGTCGGCCATCGCGCCGCCCAGGACGGGCTCGGCCGTACCGGAGACGACGAGGGAGCCGTCGGCGGCGCGCTCGCCCGTCAGCGCGGAGCCGAGCGCGACGGCGCCGGTCAGCGTGCCGCCGGCCAGGCCGGACAGCAGTCCGTGCTGCTTGGAGGCGTGGATGACCGCGCCGGCCAGCACCGTCGGCACGTACGGCCCCGGCGCCATCCGCTCGGCCAGCGCCTCGACCGCGACGGCGGCCTCCAGCAGCCCGTAGCCGGAGCCGCCGTACTCCTCGGGCAGGTGCAGGCCCAGCAGCCCCTGCTCGGCCAGCCCCGGCCAGAACGCGGGCCGCTCTTCGGTGCCGGACCGCAGCAGCTCGGCGGGGATGTTGCGCTCCGCCCAGCCGGTGACAGACTCGTGGAGCGCCTCGTGCTCCTCGCTCAACCCGATCGCCATTACTCATCCTCCAGCGCGTCCCATGCCATGGCAGAACCATATTCTAGAGGATGCTTCTGTCTATAGCGGGCGCACACCTTTCAGAAGTGTCGTCAGATCCCGCCACTGCGTCTTGCGGCCGTCGGCCACGGTCGCCAGCATCATCGCGGGCTTCGTCTTGCCCACCTCGACCACGGCCACCACCGCCTGCGACGACTTGGCGCCGTAGGTGACCTGGTAGCCGAGCAGCCAGCCCTTGCCCGTGGCCAGCGGCTGCGAGCCCGTCCAGGCCAGCGTCGACCCCGCCGGGAACTGCGTGCGCAGCGACCAGCGCGCCGCCCGCACCGCCAGCTCGCGGTAGCCGGACTCGTCCTTGGGCTTGGTCTTGGGGGCCTCGATCGGGTACTTCGCCGAGACGATCATCGTGTACGGCTGCGCCACCTTGCCGATCCGCTGGGCCACGGTGTACGGCGCGTACGACTTGGACTGCCACGGCGTGCCCAGCCTGGGATACACGATGCCCGTCTTGGTGTCGGCCACCAGGCCGATCACGACCGCGGCCTTGCCCTTGTAGGCGGGGAAGGCCTTGGCCTCAGGAGCCGGAGGAAGGGCGAGTTCGGACGGGGAGGCCCCGGCCAGGCTGGCGGTCGCGGTGGCCCTGGCCGGGTTCGCGTCGGGGGTGTCGCCGGAGAAGAAGACGAAGATGAGCAGGACGGCGATGATCGTGGCGATGACGGCGCCGACCATGTAGACGACCCGGAAGGGGATCTCGCTGATGCCCCGCTTGGGCGGAGGCGGGATCATCGGCATGCGCGGCGGCGACACGCGCGGCACGGTCACCGTCTCGACCGCGGCCTTGGACTTCTCGACCGGCCTTTCCACCGGCTTCCGCACGGGCTTCGCGGCCGGCTTCGCGACGGGCTTCGCGGTGGGCTTTTCCGCGGGCTTGATCACGGGGCGCCGGACATAGGCCGTCGTGGTGTCGTCGACCTCGGGTTCCGGTTCCGGATCAGGTGCGGGCTCGTCGGGCAGGACGATCCTGGGCATCTGCACGGTGTCGTCGGGCTCGGCGTCGGCGGGCACGACCACCCGCTGAAAGGGGGTGGTCGGAGCATCATAAGAGGGCACTTGGTCGCCGACGTCCGCCATGACGTCGAGGCTAGACGAGATTGCGACTATTCCCGGGACAGAATCTAATTCTGTAGTCTCCCCTGACATGAGGGGCTTTTACGAGATCGCCACCGCCGACCCCGGACGTCCCGCCCTGCTGGGAGAGGAGACGATCACCTACGGCGCCCTGCACGAACGCGCCAACCGCCTGTCCCACGGCCTTCGCGTCGAAGGCCTGAACCGGGGCGACGCCGTCGTCAGCGTCCTGCGCAACGGCCTCGACTCCCTGGCCGTCATGCTGGCCACCTACCAGATCGGCGCCTACCACGTGCCGGTCAACTGGCACTACACGCTCGACGAGATTCTCTACATCATCACCGACTGCCACCCCGCCAACGTCTTGTTCAGCTCGGACATCGAGCGCTTCGACCACCTGCCCGGCACCCCGCCCGAGGACCGCAGGGCCGGATCGATGATGCTCTACACCTCCGGCACCACCGGCCGCCCCAAGGGCGTGCGCAGGCGGCTGCTCGACCTCACGCCAGAGGACGTGTACCCGATCCTGATGCGCAAGAGCTGGCGGCACTTCGGCCTGCCCGCCGACGGCGTGCACCTGGTCTGCTCGCAGCTCTACCACTCGGCCCCCTACGGCCAGGTCATGATGGCTCTGCAGTACGGCCACGCGATCGTCGCCCCGGAGCGCTTCGACGCCGAAGACACGTTGCGCCTGATCCAGGAGCACCGGGTGACGAACGCCTTCATGGTCCCGACCATGTTCCACCGGCTGCTGGCCGTACCGGATCGGGAGAAATACGACCTGTCCTCGCTCACCCACCTCTATCACGGCGCGGCCCCCTGCCCGCCCGCGACCAAGCAGGCGATGATCGACTGGCTGGGCCCGGTGCTGTGGGAGTACTACGGCTCCACCGAGGCGGCGGTCGCCACGATGGTCTCCTCGCGCGAGTGGCAGGAGCGCCCCGGCACGGTCGGCCGCGCGCTGGACGGGATGTCCTTCACGATCGTGGACGAGGACGGCGGCGAGGCCGCGCCCGGCGCGCCCGGCCTGGTGTACATCGGCGGCATCAACCGCTTCGAGTACCACGGCGATCCCGGGAAGACCGCCGCGGCCATGCGCGAGCGCGCCTACACGCCCGGCGACATCGGCTACGTGGACGAGGACGGCTACCTCTTCCTGCTCGACCGCAGGACCGACCTGATCATCTCCGGCGGCGTCAACATCTACCCGGCCGAGATCGAGGCGGCGCTCCTGGAACATCCCGCGGTGGCCGACGTGGCCGTGATCGGCGTGCCCGATCCCGAATGGGGACACAAGGTCGTGGCGCTCGTCCAGCCCGTACCCGGCGCGACCCCGGGCGAGGAACTGACCGCCGCGCTCCTGGCCCACTGCGAGCCCCGGCTGGCCCGGCTCAAGCACCCCCGGCTCATCGAGTACCGGACATCTCTCCCCAGAACCCCCACCGGCAAGCTCAGCAGGAGCGACGTCAGAAAAGAGTATCTTTCCGCCTGACCTGGGAAGATACCCTCGTATGAGGTTGATCGCGGCGGGTCTCGCCGTCGTTCTGGCCGCCGGGTGCGGCGCGTCCACACCACAGGGCACGGGTACGGCCACGCCGACCGGCAGCCCGACCGGCGGCACCCCTCAGGCCGCCCAGGTGGAGTCCGGCTACGAACAGGTCATCACCCAGGTGCTGCCGTCCATCGTGCAGATCACCACCAAGGTGGGGCTCGGCTCCGGCATCGTGTACGACTCCTCCGGCCACGTGGTGACCAACGCCCACGTCGTCGGCCAGGCCACCGAGATGGAGGTGTCGCTGGCCACCGGCGGCACCCCGCGCAAGGCCAAGCTCGTCTCGTCGTTCCCGGCGGGCGACCTCGCGGTGATCAAGGTGGAGGACGCGAACGGGCTGAAGCCCGCCACGTTCGGCGACTCCTCCAAGCTGCGCGTGGGCCAGCTCGTCCTGGCCATGGGCAACCCGCTCGGCCTGTCGGGCAGCGTCACCCAGGGCATCGTCTCGGCGCTCGGCCGCACGGTCAGCGAGCCGCAGAACCCGGGCTCACCCGGCGCGACGATCGCCGGAGCCATCCAGACCTCGGCCGCGATCAACCCCGGCAACAGCGGCGGCGCGCTGGTCGACATGAGCGGCCAGGTGATCGGCATCCCGACGCTCGCGGCCACCGACCCGGAGCTCGGCGGCGGCGCTGCTCCGGGCATCGGCTTCGCCATCCCGAGCAACACGGCCGCCGACATCGCCGGCCAGATCGTGAAGAGCGGCAAGGTCACCAACAGCCACCGCGCGGCACTCGGCCTCAGGGGCCGTACGGTCCTGGGCGAGAACGGGCAGCCCGTGGGCGTGGCGGTGGCCGGGGTGGAGCGGGGCGGGGCGGCGGCGAAGGCGGGCATCGAGACCGGCGACGTGATCGTCTCCGTCAACGGCAAACCCACTCCCACCATGTCCGACTTGTCGGAGATCCTCACCACCCTCAAACCCGGCGACCAGGTCAAGGTCGAAGTAATCCGCCCAGACGGCACAACCGACACCGTGACCGCCACCCTGGGCGAACTCAAGGCCTAGAAACCGCGTGCCAGGCCCGGGTGGCTGGCCCGCATGGCCGACCCGGGTGGCCGGACCGCATGACAGGACCGCATGGCAGGACCGCGTGCCAGCCGCCGTGGCTGCGGTGGGCGGGTTGGCGTGGGGTGGGACGGGGTGTCGGTGCGGGGGATCGGGTTCACTGTGGGGTTTTGACGGTGAAGACGATCTCGACGCGGCGGTTCTTGGCACGGTTCTTCTGCTGAGGGCGGCCGTCGACGGTGTTGGGGAGCTTGGGGCGGGCTTCGCCGTACCCCTTGACCTCGAAGGTCACGCCGGTCAGGCCGCTCTGGACGGCTTGGCGCACGGCCTGGGCGCGGCGGTGGGACAAGGTGAGGTTGTAGGCGTCCTGGCCCTGGTCGTCGGTGTGGCCCTCGATCTTGACCACGCCTCCGGCACCCTCGGAGCGGATCTTGGCGGCCACGGACCCCAGGCGCTGCTTGGCCTTGGCGGTCAGCACCCACTTGTCCACCGCGAACAGGACGTCGCTGGTCAGCGCGACGCGTACCTCGTCGCCCCGCTTGGTCTCGCTCTGGGCGCCGTCCAGGGACTCGGTCTCGGGGAGGATGTCCTCCACCGGGAAGACCAGGTCCTCGACCGGGAGCGTGGCGGTGTCCGGCGGCGGGGTCGGGGACAGCGCGATCAGCAGGGCGGCGGCGAGGCTAGGAGACAGGGACATCGTTGAACACTCCGAGATCCGCCATCTCGACGTTGACCTTGGTGATGTCGGCGGGCGGGGCGCCGTAGACGGCGTACATCTCCAGGCCGCCGCCGGGCTTGAGGTGCTGGTTGACCCGGCTGCAGACGCAGGCCGCGTCCTCACCGGCGCCGTTGCGGGCCACCCGGTAGCGCTTGCCGTTGACCGGGTCGATCAGGGAGACGGCCGAGGTGGTGTAGTCGAGGACGTCGCTGCCGAGGTTCGCGCCCACGTACCAGCTGCCGTCGGTGTTGAGGTTGGTGACCGTCCAGGTCAGCGTGACGATCTTGCCCGAGCGCTTGAGCTGGGTGAGGTCGATGCGCAGGGTGTTGTCGTCATGCTTGATCTTCCGGCTGGTGATCGCCGTCAGCTCCCCGGCCGACGCCGGCTCCCCTGTGGGGGTGGGGGTGGCGCTGGGCGTGGGCTGCTGGGCGGCCGCCTGCTTCTCCTCGCCGCCCGTTCCCTGCCGGTCCTGGCCGGGCAGCATCCCGCAACTGGCCAGGGCGGGGAGCACCAGCAGCAGGGCGAGCTTGTTCCGCATCGTCATGTCACCTTTCTAGGAGGGCGACATTCAGGATCCGTATAGCCCGCGACGCCGTCGCGCCTCCCGCGCCAGCCCTTCCGCTTCGGTGAGGCCACGCTGATCGCTGAGCAGGACAAACTCTCCCATAGCACGCTCAAGACCATCAACCGCCTCATCCACCTCATCGAGGTCGAGATGCGCCTCAGCCATGGCGAGCAGGGCCTGCCCGGCACCCTTGCGGTCGCCGAACGTCCGGAAGATCTCCAGGGCGGCGGCCGCGGCCCGGGGATCCGGCCGGCCTTCTGCGCGCGAGATCCCGGCCAGAACCAGAAGCCCGTACGCCTCCGGCAGCCGGTCGCCGAGCCGCCGGTTGATCCGCAGGCGGCGCTCCGCGCACTCGCGCGCCTCCGGCAGCCTGCGCGCCGACAGGTGCAGGTTCGCCAGGTCGAGCAGCGCCTCGGCCTCGCCGCGCGGATCGCCCAGCGCGAGGTATCCGGCCAGGCTCTCCTCCAGCAGCCCCCGATCGCCCTTCAGCGCGCCGAGCGCGCGCAGCGTGTCCGTCCTGCCGCGCTGGTCCCCCGCCTGCTCGAAGACGGCCAGACAGCGGGCGTACGCGCGCTCGTCACCCGTCACCAGCCCGAGCCTGAGCGTGACCCGGGCCAGTTCCAGCCCCTCGACCAGCGGCTGGGCGGCACGCAGCGCGGCCGCGGCGGCCTGCGGGTCGCCCTCGATCCGGTGCAGGTCGGCCAGGCCGCGCAGCAGCAGGGCCTCGCCCTGCCGGTGGCCGGCCGCCCTGGCCGCGTCCAGGCCGGTGGCCGTGGTCTGGTGCCAGTCGTCGTGGTGGGCGCCCAGCTCGTAGAACGGCGCCAGGTAGAAGGCCAGCCGCCAGGCGGCCTCGTGCAGCCCGGCGTCGTGGAAGTCGGCCACGCACGCGGACAGAAACCGCCGCTCCGACCGCAGCCATCCGGCCGACTCGCGCAGCAGCGTGGTCTCCAGCACCTGCTCCTCGGTCCGCGCGACGGTCCGGCCGGAACCGGGCTCGGCGGGCAGCAGCAGTTGCCTGGCCCGTCTTGCCCGGTCGAGGATCTCCCCCGCCACTCCGGCCAGCACGTCGCGACCCTCCGCGGCCAGGAGTTCGGCGGCGTAGAGGCGGGTGAGGTCGTGCCAGCCGTAGCGCTCCTGGCCGGACTCGTCGAGGCCGCGCGACTGCAGCAGTCCCGCCTCGGCCAGCGCCTCCAGGTCGCCGAAGACCCACGGGGCGAAGTCGGGCGCCGACAGCGCGCCCAACCGGCGAAACAGCGTACGCTCCCGCTCGGCCAGCCCGTCGTACCCCAGCGCGAGACTCCCCCGCACCGCCAGGTCGCCCGTGCTCAGCTCGTCCAGGCGGCGCCGCGAGTCGCCCAGGCGGCCGGCCAGGTGCTCAAGCGTCCAGCCGGGCTTCCTGGCCAGGCGGGATCCGGCCACGCGCAGGGCGAGCGGCAGGTGCCCGCACAGCAGCGCGATCCTGGCCGCCGCCTGCGGCTCCGCCGCGACCCGCTGCCGTCCGGCGACGACCGCGAGCAGGTCGAGCGCCTCCTGCGGGGAGAGCACGCCCAGCTCCATGGCCCGGGACGCCTCCAGCCCCGACAACGGCGAGCGGCTCGTGACCAGCGTCATGCTCCCGGCGCCGGTGGGCAGCAGCGGGCGTACCTGGGACTCGCCCGAAGCGTCGTCGAGCACGACGAGCAGCCGCCGCGACGCCGTCATGCTCCGATAAAGCCGGATCCGCTCGGTCGGCGCGGCCGGAACCGCGCCCTCGGGACACCCGAGCGAGCGCAGCAGATCCTCCAGCACCGCCCCCGGCGCACGCTCGCGCAACGTCGCGAACAGTACGCCGCCGGTGAACGCGCCGCCCGCCGACGCCGCGGCGTGCACGGCGACGGCTGACTTCCCGCACCCCGGCGCCCCGTGCACCACCAGGTGAACCGGCGCGCCGCCCGCAGCGGGCACCGCCTCGCCGATCCACCGCAGCACCTCCGCCCGCCCGGTGAAGTCGGCGATGTCGGGCGGCGTCTCGTTGGGAGCCGGCACGGGCGGCTCCCGCCCGGCCAGTACGTCCGCGTGCGCCTGCCGCAACTCCGCGCCCGGCTCCAGGCCGAGCTCGTCCACGAGCACCCGCCGGGCCTCCTGATAGGCCTCCAGCGCCTCGGAGCGCCGCCCCGCCAGCCGCAGCGCCGTGATCAGCTGGGCCCAGGCCCGCTCACGCAGCGGGTAGGCGCCGACCAGCGCCCGCAGCTCGCCGACCACCTCACCGCCGCGCCCGAGCCGCAGGTCCAGCTCCACGCGCTCTTCGAGCGCCCGCAACCGAAGCTCCTCCAGCGGTACGGCGGAGGCCCGCCGCAGCGGACCGGAATCCACGTCCGCCAGCGCCGGCCCGCGCCACAGCCCGAGCGCCGCCCGGAGCTGATCGGCCGCCTGGGCCAGGCTCCCCGCCTCCCTGGCCCGCCGCCCCCGCTCCACCAGCCGCTCGAACCGGTACCAGTCGACCCGCTCCGGCTCGACCGCCAGCAGATAACCACCGGGAACGGTCTGGATCCCGGCAACGACCTTGCGCAACGCGCTCACGTACACGCGCAGCACCGACTCGGCCGACGCGGGCGGCTCGCCGTCCCACACGAGCGCCACGAGCCGCTCGATCGGCACCATCCGGCCGGGCGACAGCAGCAACGCGGCCAGCAACGCCCGATGCTTGGCCGGGCCGGGCGGCGGCGCGCCGTCCGGCAGCATGAGCGGCCCCAGCACCCCGAAGGCCACGGCGTCACTCACGGCTCGACCGGCTCCAGCGTGAACGCGCTGAACCGCACCCGCATCGCCCGCTCGCCGGACGGCGCCGCGTGCACGCCCGCCACCGTGTTCGGATAGGCCCGGTCCGTGTCGCTCGCCTCGCCGACCTTGCGGCCGTTGACCCACATGCCCAGGGCGGCCTTGCCGCTCTCCCTCGTGCAGCGGGCCGTGACGCGGGTCTCGGTGGTGGTCTTGACGCGGGCGGGGCCGTACAGGATGGCGGGTTCCGCTCCCGCGCGGCGCTTGACGATCGTGGCCTGCCCCGACGCGCTCACCGAGAACTCGTAGCGGTCGCCCGCCCCCTCGGTCCCGTGGCACCAGACGCCGAACTCGCCCGCGCCCTCCTCGACCCTCGCCCGCGCGCTGACCGTCACGCCCCGCTCGGGCTCTTCACGGGGCGCCGACTTCCACAGCCGCCACCCCGGCTTGGCCGTCAGCACGTACGCCGCGCCGTCCACCCGCGCCTCGCCGCCCTGCGAAGCCCCCACCGCCCAGGCCTCATCGAAGCCCGCCTGATACGGCCACTTCTCCCCCAGCGCAGCCGGTACGACCACCGCCGCCCCACCCGCGACCAGCACCGCCAGCCCACCGGCCAGCCACCACTTCCACCGCGCGCGACGAACAGGCGGCTCCGGACTCACCGGACCCGTCCACGTACGCTCCACCACCTGGCTGGCCTCGGCCGGAGCCGAGCGCCGCGCCCCGACCAGCGCGTCCAGCAACTGCTGAGCCGTGGGCCGCGCGGCGGGGTCCTTGGCCAGCGCCCACTCCACGAGCCCGCGCATCCGCTCGTCGAGCCCGTCGAGGTTCGGCCCCTCGTGGACGATCCGGTACAGCACCTCGTGCGGCGCGCCACCGCCGAACGGCAGCCGCCCCGTCCCGGCGAACGCGATCACCCCGCCCCACGCGTAGACGTCGGCGGCGGGCGTCACCGGCTCGGCCCGTACCTGCTCGGGCGCCATGAACGCGGGCGTCCCCAGAATGGCCTGGCTGACCAGGCTCTGCGCGTCCACGAGCTGGGCGATGCCGAAGTCGATCACCCTGGGCCCGAGCGGCGACAGCAGCACGTTGGACGGCTTGAGGTCGCGGTGCACGACTCCGGCCCCGTGGATCGCGCTCAGCGCCGTCGCGATGCCGACCGCGAGCGCCTCCAGGTTCGAGCCGCCGAACGCCCCCTGGTCCCGTACGGCGGCGGCCAGATCCGGGCCCTTCACGTGTTCGGTGACCAGGTAGGCCGTCTCCCCGTCCAGCCCGGCGTCGATGACCGGAGCGGTGCAGAACCGGGCGACCCTGCGCGCCGCGGCGACCTCCCGCTCGAACCGCCGCCGGAACGCCTCTTCCCTGGCCAGCTGCGGATGGATCACCTTCACCGCCGCCATGCCGCCCGTGGGGCCGGTGGCCAGGTAGACCTCGCCCATGCCGCCCCGGCCGAGCAACCGCCGCAGCGTGTACCCGCCCACCACCCGTTCCGTACCGTTCATCGCAGGACACACATTAGCCAGATACCGCTTTTCCCGGACGCTTCGCACATGCCAGACTGCCTGCTCGGTGGCCAGGAGGGATTGCGATGGGCTTGCAGGTCGAAAGCCGGGCCTCCGACTCGCCCTACATCGATCGGGTATGGCGCAGCCGGAGCTCCGACGTCGCCCGGATGATGTCCGTCGCGGCGGCCCGCTGGGACCTCGTCTTCTGGGAGCACCGGGGCCAGGCGTGCGCCGCCGTACAGGGGCCCGAGACGCGGGCGCGCGCCGCGCCCGTCCCCGAGGACGCGACGTTCTTCGGCATCACCTTCTCCCTCGGCACCGCGATGCCCCACCTGCCCATCGACCGGCTCGTCGACAACTCCGCGACGATCCCCGGCACCACCGGCAGCTCGTTCTGGCTGAAGGGCTCGACCTGGCGGCTACCCGGCTACGACGACGCCGAGGCGTTCGTCCGGCGGCTGGTCCGCGAGGACGTCCTGGCCCGCGACCCGATCGTCGCCGCCGCGCTCGACGGTTCCCGCCCGGAGGTCTCGGACCGCACGCTCCAGCGGCGGTTCCTGGCCGCCACCGGCCTGACCCGCGGCGCCGTACGCCAGATCGACCGCGCGCGGCACGCGGCGATCCTTCTGCGGGAGGGCCGGCCGGCCCAGGAGGTGGTCCACCGGCTCGGCTACTTCGACCAGCCCCACCTGGCCCGCTCGCTGACCCGCTTCATCGGCCGGACCGCCACGCAGCTCGCCGGCCCGCGGCAGCCGGAACCGCTGTCGCTTCTGTACAAGACCTGACCGCCCGTTCCGGCCTACCCTCCCACTCGTATCGAACGACCTAAGGAGCACCGCCATGGCAAGGATCATCTCCAGTTTCTTCATCTCCCTGGACGGCGTCGTCGAGTCGCCCGACAAGTGGCACTTCCCGTACTGGAGCGATGAGATGGGCGCCGTGGTCATGGAGGGCATGGGCAGCGCCGCCGGCTACCTCATGGGCCGCACGCTGTACGACGAGTGGTCCTCCTACTGGCCGACCGCCGAGGCCGACCCGGAGGCCGGCAGGTCGCTCAACGAGAGCCGCAAATGGGTCGTGTCCAACAGCCTCGAAAAGGCCGACTGGAACAACACCACGATCATCTCCGGCGACGTCGCCGCCAAGATCCGCGACCTCAAGGAGCGGACCGAGGGCGACATCCAGATGTCCGGCTCCGCGACGACGGTCCGCTGGCTCCTGGCCCACGGGCTCCTGGACCAGCTGAACCTGCTCGTCCACCCCATCGTCGTCGGTCAAGGCCGGCGTTTGTTCGAGGACACCCCGACCCACCCGCTGAAGCTCACCAACTCCGTGACCTTCGACACCGGCGTCCTGAACCTCTCCTACGTCCCGGCCCCCAGCTGAGCGCTCACCAGGGCCAGAACCCCACCAGCCAGGCCCCGGACAGCACCACCCCGCCGACCGACACCCACCCGCCGGCCAGCACCCCGGCGGCCAGCGCGTACGGAGCGGCGGTGAACAACGCCATCCACAGCCAGCTGATCTCGATGTACCTGCCGGTGGTGGCCGCCACCATGACCATGAGGCCGGCCGTTCCGAGGAACAGCACCCCGGTCGCCCACGCCAGCCGCCCCCAGGAACGGTCGGTCAGCACCGACCCCCGGGGCGTCATGGACCCGGCCACGTAGAGGACCGCCACCCCGGCCAGGACGGCGGGCACCAGCATGATCGGCCCGATGGCCGCGATGAACGTCCCCGCCACAAGGACGCCCGCGCTCATCGGCAGGCCGAAGAGCCCCACCAACAGCATCTGAACCACCGCCGGCCGCCACGGCCGATCAAACGTCGCCAGGACCACACCGGGATCATAGGCGGTCACGGAGCAACGTCAATGTGCCGAATGCCATGGGATCGTGGCTCGCCTCCGCCCGGGTCCGGCCCGGCCTGCTGCTGGAGACCGTGGCCAGGATCGAACCCTCGGTGCTGGCCCGGCTCGCGACCCGGGACCGCGCCTGACTCAGGAGCTGTTCAGCGAGACGTTCCAGAAGGCGGCGTAGCGGCCGCCGCGGCCCAGCAGCTCGTCGTGGCCGCCCTCCTCCACGATGCCGCCGTCGTCGAGGAAGACGATGCGGTCGGCGCGGCGGACGGTCCGCATCCGATGCGCCACCATCACCACGGTACGGCCGGCCATCAGGTGTTCGATCCCCTCATGGACAGCCGCCTCGTTCACCGGGTCCAGGGCGGAGGTGACCTCGTCCAGCAGCACGATGGGCGCGTCCTTCAGCAGCGCCCGCGCGATCGAGACACGCTGGCGCTCGCCGCCCGACAGCAGCGCGCCGCCCTCGCCGACGTTCGCCGCCCAGCCGCCGGGCAGCCGCTCGACCACCTCGTCCAGCCGGGCGGCGGTGGCGGCGGCCCGTACGTCGGCGTCGTCGGCGCCGGGGCGGCCGAGCCGTACGTTCTCCTCGATCGTGCCGTCGAAGAGGTAGACGTCCTGGAAGACGATGGAGATCCGCTCCATCAGCGTCTCGGAGCTCATCGCGCGCACGTCCACGCCGCCCACCCGGACGGCGCCCGCGTCCACGTCGTAGAAGCGCGCGAGCAGTTGCAGCAGAGTGCTCTTGCCCGAGCCCGACGGCCCGACCACGGCCAGCCGCTGTCCCTGCGGCACGGACAGCGACACCTCGTCGAGCACCGTGCGCTCGCCGTGCCGGAACGTGACGGACTCGAACTCCAGGTCGTGGCCGCGCGGCAGGACCGGTTCGCGGGGTTCCGGCAGCGGTTCGGTACGCAGCACCGCGTCGAGCCTGGCCAGCTCGGCACGCGCGCCGCGTACCTTGCCGCCGATGTCCGACAGCGCCAGCAGCGGGTCGGCGCCGCGGGCGGCCAGCACCAGGATCGCCAGCACCTCCGCCACCCCGACGCCCCCGCCGAGCGCGAGGTAGGCGCCCAGGACCAGCAGCGCGGTGAAGACCGCCTGCACGGTGATCGTCGTGGCCACCACGCCGGACAGCGCCGACAGCACCATGCGGCGGGAGGACCGCTGGAGTTCGCTCAGCGCGTCGTCCAGGAGCCGGAACCGCTCGTGGGTCCGGCCACCGGCGCGCAGCACCGGCTGGGCCTGCAGGTACTCGATGACCCGCCCGGTCGCCTCGTGGCCGCGCTCCGCGGTCCGCGCGTCGGCGGCGGCCATCGAGCGTCCCGACCAGACCTGGATCGCCGCCACCACCGGCACGGCGACCAGCGCGGCCAGCCCCATCTGCCAGTTGAAGGCGAGCATCACGGCCACGATCGTCAGCGGAGTCACCCCGGCGGCGATGAACGGCGACAGCAGGTGCGCGATCACGCTCATCGCCTGCAGCACGCCCTCACCGGCCAGGACCGACACCTGCCCGACGCGCCGGGCGTCGTACCAGCCGATGGGCAGCCGGGCCAGATGCCCGCCGAGCCGGTGGTACATGCCGCGCAACAGCGAGATGCCCATCCGGAACCCGGACAGATCACTGAAGTAGCGCAGCGCCGCGAAGAACGCGACCGCGACCCCGAACGCGACCAGCCAGGGCACCGCCTCCCCCGGCGTGCCCCCGAACAGCGCCCGCAGCACCGGGAACAGCAGCGCGTAGGACAGCCCCTCGGCCACCGCGGTCGCCGTCATCAGGACCACGGTGCGGCGCAACGGACGGGCGTACTCGTCGCCCAGCACACGAAGCAGCATGCGGATCATCAGAGTTCGTCTCCCTGCGGTGATCGGTGGGACTGCCAGAACGCGGCGAACCTGCCACCCCGCGCCAGCAACTCGGCGGGCCTGCCGCGCTCGACTATCGCCCCGTCCTCCAGCAGTACGACGGTGTCGGCGTCGGCGACCGTCTCCAGGCGATGGGCGATGACCAGGATCGTGCGCTCACCCGCCAGCCGGGCCAGGGCCCGGCGTACCGCCTGTTCGGTGTGCGGGTCGGCGAAGGAGGTCGCCTCGTCGAGCACGAGGACGGGCGCGTCGGCGAGCAGCGCGCGGGCCAGCGAGATCCGCTGCGCCTCGCCGCCCGACAACTTCACGTCCTCGCCGATCACGGTGTCGTAGCCCCGTGGCAGTTCGAGCACACGCTCGTGGATGTTGGCCATGCGCGCGGCGCGTACCACGTCGTCGTGATCGGCGTGCGGTACGGCCAGCGCGATGTTGTCCGCGACCGAGGCGCGCAGCAGCCGCACATCCTGGAAGACGAAGGAGACCGACCGGTAGAGCTCCCGGCTGCCGAGCTCACGCAGATCGACCCCGCCCAGCAGGACCGACCCGTGGCTCGGGTCGAAGAACCGCGGCAGCAACTGGACCAGCGTGGACTTGCCGCCGCCAGACGGGCCGACGACGGCGGTGACCGTACCCGGCTCCAGGACGAGGTCGATCCCGCGCAGCACCTCGTGATCGTCCTCGTAGCCGAACCGGACGTCGCGCAGCTCCACCCGGTACCCCTGCGGCGCGACCGGGCGGGCGGGCTCGCGCAGGGACGGCACCGCGAGCACGTCCTTGATCCGCCCGACCGCGCGCCCGGCGGCCTGCATCTCGTCGAAGCCGTGGCCGAGGGCGGCCACCGGTGCGGTCAGTCCCAGCCCGAGCAGCAGGAACGGCAGCAGGTCGGCGGGTGCGAGACCTCCGGACGTGATCAGGACCGTGCCGCCGATCAGCACCACCAGCAGCACGAACGGCGGCGACAACGCCACCTGCATGCCCGCGCCGATCCCGGAGATGCCGTAGATCAGCCGGGAGAAGATGCCGACGAACTCGTCCACGGCCGTCACGAACCTGCTGTGGGCCCGCCCGGATCCGCCGAACGCCTTCACCACCGAGATCCCCTGCACGAACTCGACGACCGAGCTCGTGATCCGTCCCATGGCCGCGTCGAACGCCTTCTGCTCGCGCAGCCTGGCCGGGGTCATCATCAGGGGCACCAGCGCCAGGGCCAGCACGACCGGGATGAGCGTGATCAGCGTGAGCCGCCAGTCGACGGTGAACAGGTAGACGAGCGACACGAGCGGCACCACGAACGCGGAGACGAGCTCGCCCGGCGTGTGGGCGATGAACGGGTGCACTGCGCTCACGTCGTCGCCGACCACCTTGGCCAGTTCGCCGCTGTGGCGCCGGGAGAACCAGCCGATCGGGACCCGTCCCAGCCGCGCCGCCAGTTGCCGGCGGAACATCAGCTGAACCTGGCCGTCGACCAGGTGCCCGATCCCGGACGAGGCGCCCGTGAACAGCAGCCGGACGAACAACCCGGCCGCTCCCGCGATCACGACGGTCCAGACGTGGCCGTGGTCGAGCGGGCCGGGCGACAGCAGCGTACGGCCCAGCTCGACGACCGCGAGCAGCGGCGCCAGCCCCGCGACGGCACCGATGACCTGCAGAACGACCACGGCGGCGAAACTCAGGGCATGGGGGCGCAGCAGCCGCGCCATGCCGGGCGACTCGGTGGCGTTCATCGCTTCTCCAGCCGGCTGCCGCGCGGAAGGGTGACGGCCATGATGTTGCTGGGGATGTCCAGCTCGATGCGGTGCCAGCGACCGCGCGGGACGACGGCCGCGGTTCCGGCGATCAGCCTGATCTCCTCCTCCTGCTGGCCGGGCCGTTCCGGGCGCAGGTAGAGGCGGATCTTCCCGATGAGACAGGACACCAGTTCCTCGGCCTCGGGGTGGATCTCCCAGTGGTCGGCGTGGACGTCGGCGCCGGTCTTCGCGTGGAAGGCGGTCAGCCGCCAGCCGTCCTGGCCGGGGGTCCCGGCCTTGACCTGGCCGTCTTGGTGGAGATGGAGAGAGGAGGCGAACAGATCGATCGGGGTGATGGTCATGCCGGGACGGCCTTCCTGCGCAGGACGGTGAGGGCGATGAGGACGGCGGCGGCCAGGAGCGCGGCGCAGACGGTCAGGCTGAGCGCGTAGCCGTCGGTGAGGGTCTGCGGCGTGAGGACCTGGCCGGTGCGGTGGTGTGCCACGGTGCCGAGGACGGCCAGCCCGAGCGAGGCGCCGATCTGGCGCGAGCTGTTGAGCAGGCCCGACGCGGTGCCGCTCTCGTGGGCCGCGACGCCGGTGGTGGCCGTGGAGACGACCGGCCCGAGGCATAGGCCGAACCCGACCCCGATCACGACCGACGGCCCCAGGACGTGGGTGAGGAAGGAACCGTCCGGGCTGATCTGCCCGAACCAGGCGAACCCGGCCCCGGTCAGCAGCGCGCCGGCGATCAGCAGCGTGCGCGGCGCGGCCCGGTAGCCGAGCTTGACCGCGAGCACGGACCCGGCGACCACCGCGAGCGCCATCGGCAGGAACATGAGCCCGGTCAGCGCCGGCCCCGTTCCGAGCACGCGCTGGAGGTAGAGGGAGGCGAAGTAGAAGGACGCGGCCATGGCTCCGCCGACCAGCAGGTTGAACAGGTTCGCGCCGAGTACCGACCGGTTGGCGAACAGACCGAGCCGGATCAGCGGCTCGCGCCGGGTGGTCAGCTCGACCCGCACGAACGCGACCAGCAGCGCGATCGCGACCGCGAGCGTCGTCACCGTGGTCGGCGAGGTCCACGCATGGTGTTCGGTACGCACGATGCCGAACACCAGCAGGGTCACGCCGGCCGTGGCCAGGACGGCTCCGAGCACGTCCGGACGACCATGGCGAACCGGCGCCGGTTCCGCGGCGACACCCCTCCAGGCCAGGGCCAGCGCGCCGGCGGCCATCGGCACGTTCACGAACATCACCCAGCGCCAGCTCGCGTACTCGGTGAGCAGACCTCCGATCAGCACGCCGAGCGCCCCGCCCGCGGCGTTGGTGGCGCTCCAGACGCCGAAGGCGCGCACCCGCTCCCTGCCCCCGGGAAACGTCGTGGCCAGCAGCGACAACGCGGCCGGAGCCAGCGCGGCGGCCCCGATGCCCTGGGCGGCGCGGGCGGCGATCAGATGGCCGGGTTCCTGGGCGAAGCCGCCGATGAGCGAGGCGAGGCCGAACAGGCCGAGGCCCAGCAGAAGGACCTGTTTACGGCCATACCGGTCGGCCGCCTTGCCGCCGAGCAGGAGCAACCCGCCGAAGGTGAGCGCGTAGGCGTGGATCACCCAGGTCAGTCCCACCGCGCCGAAGCCGAGGCCGGCCGCGATCTGCGGGAGTCCGACGTTGACCACCGACAGGTCCAGCGACACCATGAACTGCACGACCGCCACCGTCGCCAGCGTGGACCCCGTGCGTGTGCGGACCGATATCGTCATGCCCGCAATCGTGGTCGAGCCGCAGCTCAGAGACGTCGTACCCGTGAAGTCAATTGCCGCTACCGCCCCCGCACCAGTGGCGGTCCCGACTACGCCGGGGGGAGTAGTCAGCCGTGGGACGCCGCCGAAAGGTCCTGCCCGTCGGCCCAGGTCTTGAGCCGGTCGGCGTAGACCTGCTGGATCATCGGATAGAAGCCCTGCCCGAAGAGCACCCGCAGGGGCGGCTCGGCCGAGTCGACGATCGTGAGCAGCGTCCGGGCCGCGGCGGCCGGGTCCCCGGAAGGCTGATTTTTCATGACCCCGGCCAGTGACTCACCACGCGCTCGCGATGGGCCGATGCGGCCCGGCGGCCGCCCACTGCCGGGTGATGCGCTCAAGCTTGGCGGGGTTGACCTGAAGGTGGATCGCCGCGACCCCGTCAGGGCCCACGTCGAGGCAGAAGACGCCGAAGGCCCGGTCACCGGTCTGGGCCAGCAGGGCGGGACCGCCGTTGACG
This sequence comes from Nonomuraea sp. NPDC059007, assembly GCF_042740555.1. Taxonomy (NCBI): domain Bacteria; kingdom Bacillati; phylum Actinomycetota; class Actinomycetes; order Streptosporangiales; family Streptosporangiaceae; genus Nonomuraea; species Nonomuraea sp. NPDC059007. Next base: position 121,613 of record NZ_JBHYJD010000004.1, read on the forward strand.
ACGACGGCGTGGAAGGCGAGACCGTCGCCGCCGAGCATGGCCCGCTTGGCGTCGGTCGGCCGGAACACGCGCGCCAGGTACCGCGCGATGTCCGGCGCGCCGACGATCGGGGTCCTGCGGGCCGGTACCCGGCCACCGCCGTCGGCCACGCTGACCGCGTCATCGGTGAGCAGCCGGACCAGCGGCTCGGTGTCGCCGCTGAGCGCCGCGGCCAGAAATCCTCGGACGATCTTCTCCGCCGCCCCCGCGTCGACCTCGCCACGGGAGCGCCCGGCGGCCAGGTGCTGCTTGGCCCGCCGGAAGACCTGCTGGCAGTTCGCCTCGGTCAGGTCGAGGATCTCCGCGATCTCGCGGTGGGGGTAGCCGAACGCCTCGCGCAGCACGTAGACCACGCGCTCGTTGGGCGAGAGCCGTTCCATGAGGGTGAGCATCGCCATGGACACCGACTCACGCTGCTCGGCGGTGTCAGCCGGGCCGAGCATGCGGTCTCCGGCCAGAACCGGCTCCGGCAGCCACTGCCCCACATAGGTCTCCCGCCGGACCCGCGCCGAGCGTAGCTGGCTGAGGCAGAGGTTGGTGAGCACCTTCGTCAGCCAGGCCTCGGGCGTCTCGATCAGCTCACGGTCCGCCGCGTGCCAGCGCAGGAAGGTGTCCTGCACCGCGTCCTCGGCGTCGCCGGCCGACCCCAGCATCCGGTAGGCGATCGCCTCCAGGCGACCTCGGAAGCTCTCGAAGAAATCGGCCTCGCGCGACATGCCTCCATGCTCGACCATGCTGGGCGCACCCCTCCAACCGCCCCCTGAGATGAGGCAGGGGTGACCCCAGGGCAGTACTCAGGGGCGCACCCGATGCCCGGCCGATCTCTCCCGGATCATGCTGTGCGCATGCGGATCAGCCGGGCCGGTTGGGCCCTCATGACTGTGCTCTCCTTGTTCATCGTCTTCATCGCCGCGAAATACCTGACCTTCGACCCGGCCGTGTACTTCCCGCAGCAACGCGAGATCTACACCGAACGTGTCCTTGCCCTCGGACTGCACATCTCCGGTGCGATCGTCGCCCTTGCGATCGGGCCCCTGCAGTTCGTGGGAGCGATACGGCGCCGCCTGCCCCGCCTCCACCGCGCCATCGGCGTCCTCTACCTCCTGGGCTGCCTGGCCGGCGGAATCGGCGGACTCCTCCTGGCCCCCACCGCCCACGGCGGCCCGATCGCCGGCCTCGGCTTCGCCGGCCTGGCCGTCAGCTGGCTGGTGACCGGCGCCATCGGCCTCCGCATGATCCTCACCGGCCGCGTGGCCGACCACCGCCGCTGGATGATCCGCAGCTTCGCCCTCACCTTCTCCGCCGTCACGCTGCGCCTCATGCTCCTCGGGTACGGCGGGCTGGCCTCGGCCGAGCTCATCACCCTCGACTTCACCACGGCCTACGTGGCGATCGCCTGGCTGTGCTGGGTCCCCAACCTCCTCATCGCCGTCCACTTCACCCCGGCCCCGGTTCCGCACGCGTCAAGCACTGGCCGGCGGCGCGAGTTCGGCCGCGACCTCGGCCGCGATCTCGATGGCTCGACCAGCGAGCGGTGAGTGGGTACGGCCGGCCCGCCAGTGCAGGTAGATCTCCCGCGGCGGCGGGGAGGGCCGCAGTTCGTGGACGCGGAGCCGGTCGTCGGAGGAGACGCCGGCCCCGCGGATGGCGAGCCACGGCAGCACCGCCGAACCCAGACCCGCTCGCACCATCGACAACAAGGTGTCGTTGACCGCGCTGCGGAACACGAACTGCGGGCGGGCGCCGCCGCGGGCCAGGGCCTGTTCCATCAAGGGCTGGTCGCAGGTCAGCGGCCAGGCCACCATCGGGACACCGTCGAGCCGCTCCAGCGCGACCGGCCCGTCGGGGAAGGCGCCGGCCCCCGCCACCAGCAGGTACGGATCGTCGAGCAGCTTGAGGTGATCGCTGTCGCCGTCGATGACCCCGTCGTAGAACAGCAGGTCGAGGTCGCCGATCCGCGGCTGGTCCGGCTCCTCCTCGGACAGTCTGATGTCGCAGCCGGGGTGCTCGGCACGCAGCCGCCGTACCACCGAGGGGAGGATCACGTTGGACACGCTCTGGAACGTGCCGATGTCGATCCGGCCATCGCCCGCCTTGAACCTTTCCACGGCGTCGTTCAGCGCGCCGGCCTTAGCCAGCAGGTCGCGAGCGTGGCCGAGGACCACGGAGCCGAGCGGGGTGAGGCGGACGGGCTTGGGACCGCCCGGCCGGTCGAACACCAGGCCGCCGACGGCCTTCTCCAGCGCCGCGACCTGCTGGCTCACCGTTGACTGGGTGTAGCCGAGCCGGGCGGCCGCCCGGCCGAACGAACCCTCCTCGGCGATGGCGGCCATCGCCGCCAGGTGGCGCAACTCGATGTCGGACACGCGTACCACCATAGCCTTGAGCGATTGACTTAATCGGAAATCATCGCTTTTCACGATCAAGCCACAAGACGGCCCGTACGCGGCGTTCGAGGGCGGTGGATGTGATCGTATGAGGCCATGGAGACCGTGCTGGCCGGAGCCGTTGCCGTTGTGGGAACTCTGCTGGGTTCCATCGTCACGTACTGGTTACAACGACGGGCGTCCGATCATGGTGATAAGCGGCTCAGAAGCTCCCAGCTCAGACAGGAGCGGATCGAGGCCTACGGCGCCTTCGCCGCGGCGGCGACCACCCTCCGGCAGGCACGGACCACGCGGTGGTACAGACGGCAGGACGATTCCGGAGGATCCGCCTACCACGAGGCGCGAGCCGCAAGCGACCAGGCCCAGGGAGTCGCGCTGCACGCCCTCTTCCGTGCGCAGATCGTCGCCGGCGAGAACGACGTGACGGCCAGCGCCCAGGATGCCCTCGACGCGATCGACGAGATCCGTCCCGGCCTGTCACGGCCGGAGTTCCAGGCGAAGCTGGAGAACAGCCGGCTGCTGCTCGCCCAGTTCGTGGCGCACGCCTCTCATGAAGTGACGAGCTGGGAGACCTCACCCGCGCTGCGAGAGCTGCCCGGGTATCCCGAAGAAGCGCGCCCCTAGCCGGGCCGGTTGCCCGTCGGGATCACGATCTTGGTCTGCGCGCCGCGGGTGAGGTAGTACGTGGTCCACTTCTTGACCATCTCGTCGAGGAGCCAGGCGGCTGCGGGCACCAGCGGCAGCCCGATCAGTCCCTCCCGGAAGCGCACCAGCAGCGGCCAGGCGGTCTTGACCACCGGGTCCCACAGCGGCTCGCGGCGGATGCCGTTCCAGTCGGCGACCTGGTTGCCGGTGAGGTATCTGGAGAACGCGTTGACCAGCGGCTTGTCGATGCCTCCCGGGCTGGTCAGCTCCGCGAGCATGTCCCGCAGGATGGCGTTGAGCTCCACTCCCTCCCGGGTCGGCCCCATGTTCCTGGGCAGGACCAGGTCCGACTGGGTGTAGGAGGTTTCCCAGGTGGCGGGGAGGAACTCGTCCCTGATGCCGAGCATGTGCCCCAGCATCTGCACCGAGTGCAGGTATCCCTCGACCTCGGTGGCGGACATGCGCACCTTCCACTCCCGCAGGCCGCGCATGGAGTACGTCGCCAGGGTGTGCCACGTGACGAGCATGTCCTCCTGGCTGATCGGGATGGGGCCCGACCAGTGGGGGGACGACTTCAGCAGGTGCCGTACCGCCGCGTGCACCAGCCGGGTCTTCACCGCCTCGACCACGGCCGTGCCGCCGGCGCCCCAGGCGTTCTGGGGCCGGACCGCGTAGGCCAGGATGTTCGTCTTGGCGATCCGGTCCTTCAGATCCGCGCCGCCCGCGGAGTAGTAGACCGCGCGGGCCTCCTTGGGGATGGCGGTGGCCAGCATCCCGGCGCCGACGATCGTGAGGACGACGATGTAGTTCCCCTTGAGCGCGTGGAAGCGCGCCCCGGCGTCCAGCTTGGCGGGGTCGGCCCACGACGGGAGTTGACGCGCCTGCTCGATGAAGGCCCGCAGATCCTCCGGCAGTCCTGCGGGCAGCGGCTGGTCGTTGCGGTTCCAGTCGTACAGCAGCCGGTTGACCTCGGGGATGGCACCGCGCTCGAACAGTGAGGCGAGCAGCGGATCGGCCACCTCGTCCCACACCCAGCGGGGGTCGGCGCCGGTGCCGGAGCCCGCGATCGAACCGCTGGCGGGCCAGGTCCAGTCGCCGGCCAGGGAGTCCGCCTGCGCCGGGGCGGACACCCCTAACGCGCCGAGCGCTCCCAGTGCGGCGCCCGAGATCAGTGCCTCGCGCCTGCTCAACTCTGCCATGCTCGCACTCCTTTCAGGGCATGCGAGAAAGGGATGATACGAAGAAACAACCCTTGCATCCGTGTATCATCATCAGAGCACAGGGTGACGAGCATCACAAGACCGCGGTTGAGGCAGAATCCCCTACAGGAGGTGGTCGTGGAATCCGTGCTGTCCGGATTGCTGGAGCGCGCCTACGTCGACGCCGTCGAGCGCGTCGACGACACCGACGAGCTACGGACGCGCATCCTCGACGCGGCGTACGAGCAGTTCTGCCGGATGGGCATCAGGCGCTCCACCATGGAGGACGTCGCCCGCCTGGCGAAGGTGTCGCGGATCACGGTCTACCGGCGCTTCGACGGCAAGGACACGCTGGTCGAACACGTGGTACGCCGGGAGTTCCGCCGCTACTTCGACCGGTTCCTCATCGACATCGAGCAAGCCGGCACCGCCGCCGACCGGGTGGTTCTGGGCTTCGTCAGCTCGTTGCGCGCCATTCGCGGCAACCCGCTGATCGGCGGCCTCATCGCCACGGAACCGGACCTCCTGGTCCCCTCCATGACGGCCGACGGCGGTCAGACCCTGGCCACGGTCCGGCATTTCGTCGCCGGCCAGCTCCGCAGCGAGCAACGCGCGGGCAACGTCTCGGGCCGCCTCGACGTCGACCTCGTGGCCGAGATGATGGTGCGCATCTCCACCTCTTTCCTGACCATCCCCAGCGCGATCATCGACCTGGACGACGACGAACAGCTGGCCGCGGTGGCCCGCCGGTTCCTCGTCCCCATGCTGGAACCACCGGCCTGAGCGTGTCAGCGGCGCGACGGTCCGGTGTCAGGGCCGTCCGCGACCGTTGGCGCCATGAAGTACACAGTGATCGCGGCACTCGCGAGCGCACTCGTGGCCCCGACGATTGAGGTCTCAGACAACCTCACCCAGCCCACCTTCTCCTACGAAGACGCCATCCGTGAGCACGTCCGCGTCGAGTCGACCGTCGACAGCGACGGTGACGGCAAGAAGGACCTGGTCCGGGTCGACATCATCCGGCCGAAGGAGTCCGATTCCGGGCTCAAGGTCCCGGTGATCATGCAGGAAAGCCCGTACTACGACGAGCCCGGCGTCGGCTTCGAGATCGAGAAGAAGAAGTACGACGCTGAGGGGAACGTGACGAAGTTCCCCATGTATTACGACAACTACTTCGTGCCCCGCGGCTACGCGTTCGTGTCCGTCGACATGATCGGCACCAGGCTGTCGGAAGGCTGCCCGACCTCCTATGGCCCGTCGGACGTGCTGGGCGGCAAGGCGGTCGTCGACTGGCTCAACGGCCGCGCGACCGCCTTCGACGCCAAGGGCGCCCCGGTCAAGGCGACCTGGACCACCGGGCGTACCGGGATGATCGGTCACTCCTACGAGGGATCACTCGCCGTCGGCATCGCCGGCACCGGCGTGCGGGGCCTGGAGACGATCGTGCCGCTGGCGTCGTTCAGCAGAGGCTACGAGATGTGGCGCGCGAACGGCACCCTCACCTGGTTCAAGGGCGGGACGGCCTGGCAGTCCAAACGGGTCGACAAGGACCCGGACGAGAAGTGCGGGGCCATCCGCCAGAAGATGCAGGAGGACTCCGACGACGGCACCGGCGACTACAACGCGTTCTGGCACGAGCGCGACTATCGCGACGGACCGCTGTTCAAGGCGAGCAACGTGCGCGCCAGCGTCTTCGCGGTGATGGGCTTCCAGGACCGGAACGTGGTGGGCAGCCACTTCTCCGAATGGTGGGCCAAGCTGCCGCGTACCGTGGAACGCAAGGCGTGGGTGACACAGTACGGTCACCTCGACCCCTTCTGGGCACGCCGCGACGTATGGGTCGACACCCTGCACAAGTGGTTCGACCACGAGCTGATGGGCATCGACAACGACATCATGCGCCGGCCCCGCATCGACGTGCAGCACGGCCCCGGCCGCTGGCTCACCGAGGCCGCCTGGCCCGCACCGTCCAGGACCGTCACCCTGCGCCCGCAGCAGGACGGCTCGCTGGCCACGACACCGTCCACCGGCACCGGCAGCTACGTCGACGTCGCCAGGACCGAGACCGCGATGTCCGAGACCCCCGCCACCACCAACCCCAACCGCCTGGCCTTCCTGACCCCGCCGCTGAAGGCCGCCACGCGGCTGTCCGGAACTCCGTCGGTGAGCATGCGGGTCAAGCTGGACAAGCCGGCCGCCAACCTCGGCGTCCTGCTCGTCGACTACGGCACCGACACCCGCATCAACCACCGCGAAGCAGGCCCGGACCGCGGGGAGGGGCTCAAGTTCATCGGCGGCGAAGACTGCGTCGGCGCGAGCACGAACGATGACGACGCCTGCTACCTGAGGGCCGCCGACAACACGGCGCCCACCGCCTTCAACGTCGTCAGCCGCGGAATCATCGACGCGCAGAACCACAGGTCACTGAGCCACTCGACGCCGCTGGTGCCCGGCAGGGCGTACCGGATCACCTGGAAGCTGCAACCGCAGGACTACGAGTTCAAGGCAGGACACCGGCTCGGCCTGATCCTGACCGGAAGCAACGACGACTTCAACCTCGACCCGAGCGGCACCGGCGGCGGCGACGACGCCGAACCCGGCACCGGCGCCAAGGTCACCGTCGAACTGGGCGGCACCTCGATCAAACTCCCACTGACCACCGGAAAGTAGCCCATCGCCTATGGTCGCGGCCCATGTGGTCGCGACCAGCCGGTCACTACCCGCGCCCGCCGCGGCTAGGCGGTCACGTGGTCAGAGGCGGCGGCACTGGTCCTCCTTGTTGCCGCCGACCACGTTGCCGCCGCCCTTCGGCGCCGGGCTGTTCTCCTTGCACTGCAGATTGCCCTTGACCGTGTTGCGCTCCACCAGCGCCCGCCCGCGGTTGCCGACGATCTGGATGCTCCCGCCGACCCGGTTGCCGGCCGCCTGGAGCCGGCCCCTGTTGGCGTCGTACTGGATGTCACCGGTGACCCGCGACGAACGGACCGTCGCCGCCCCGCCCTGCTTGACCTGTACGCTCCCGCCCACCTTGGAACCCCCGGTGACGGTGACGGCCCGCGCGCCTTCGGCCTGGACGTTGCCGATCACGTGCACCCCGCGCGCCACGAGCACCGCGTTCCGCTCCACCTTGACCGTGCCCTTCACCCGCGTACCGGTCAGCGTGCACGTCGCGCCCTGCGGCACCCGTACGTTGTCGAGCGTGCTCGCCCCAATCGAGCCACGGCACGTCCGCTCCTCCGCCAGCGCGGGTACGGCCAGCGCCGCCGCCCCCAGCCCCATCCCGAGCACCGAACCCATCAGAACCAGCTTGATCTTGCCCATGTCCGGTCTCCTCGTCTTTTGTCCACCACCAGCAGCCTTCCGGCGACCGATGAGACGCCGCTGGCACCACCATGAGAGACCTCTCACGCACTAGGCCGACACCGGCCCGCATCCAGGCAGCTTTCGCTGGTGAAAGGCGGGCCCAGCCACATAGCCGGGCAGCGGGGTGGGCCGCGAAGCCCAATAGGGGTCGGGTTCGCACCCCGACTGGAAGAACTCGCGGAGCGAAGCGGAGCACCATCTACTCGAACCCAGCGCTTCAGGTGCCAGAGCTGCGGCAGATGATCGAAAAGGTCGACTTCCCACTTTACTAGGAACGTTCGTTCCTAGTAGGCTAGACTCACAAGATCATGAGCGAGAATGTCCCCACACTTCCGCGCTACGGCCGAGGTCAACGCCATCGTCGCAGCCGCCGGGGCAACCGCTGATTGGTTGTTCCACAACAAACGCGAGACCTGTGCCGTGGTGGTCATCAGACGTGGCAAGCGGTCGGCAATGGTCTACGTTCCGGCGAACCCAGACGCTCGACCGGCCGCGTACCTTGAGGCACTGGTAGATCTGCGAGCCGCCATCGAAGACTTGGAGAACCATCATGACTGAGCCCATCACCTACACGGTCACTTTCGAAGAGGGCGGCTGGACCGCCCGAGACCACTCAAAACGAGTGCGCGGCGTGGCCGTGGCCAGCAATCTGACCCAGTTGGAGCGGGAGTTGGCAGAGGCTCACGAATGGGCCTGGCCCGAGAACCCGCCACCCGTCAAGCTCGTCCTTGATCTGCCCGGCGAATTGACAGCCAAGGTGAAAGCCTGGCGCGACGAGCGCAGGCTGGCCGAACTACACGCGGCCCGTAGCCTGGAAATGGGAGAAGAAGTCGTCGCCGAGCTAACGGCGCGCTGGTCGGAGCCCGACACAGCACGAATCACCGGCCTGTCCAAGCAGCGGGTACACCAACTGAAAAGGTCGTACCAGTCAAAATCCAAAGCAGACGCGTGAATGTATGGGCTATGTCCCGTACGGCCGACTCGGATCGCGGTTCCGTCGCTTGACGCAAGCTGGGCATGACCACCCGATGCTCGGCGACGCGGCGTCCCCGGATCGATGAACCCTCTCCTGGTACGAGCGGTCAGAGACAGGCCGATTGTCAGGTTGTACCGTCCTGGCCGGGACATCAGGTGATCGGGGAGCTGCCGTGTGAGGAGCATGCGTGGCCCGAGGGCGTCGGCGCGGCTGCTGGATTTCCAGGCGGGCCAGTCGGGCGGCAGGTCGAAGCGGAAGCCAAAGCGGCGTGTCGCGTGCAGCCCCTGCTTCGTCCAGATGAGCAACGGGTGATCGCCGGTGAGGTGCGGGCTGGTGTCGCATACGCCGCTGGCTGACGGCGGTCACGCGGTTTGATCATGAAGTGCCGGCGACTATGACGCAGGTCACAGTTCGGGCGTCGTTCAGAACAGCCCGGTCGCCTCGATGACCTCTTCCGGGGTGGCCGCGTAAACCACTCCTTCAACGGGCGAGCCATCGGCCGCGCTGATCCTCCAGCCGCCTATCTGCACGACCTTGGCGTCCCTGCGGCGGGCGAGGGCCAGTTCCGACAAGGTGCCCCAGGACCCGCCGACCACGATCACGGCGTCACCCGAGTTCACGATGATGGCGTTGCGCGCTTCCCCCATCCCCGTCGGGATCGCGACGCTGAGATGAGGGTTGGCGTTCTCTGTGGTCCCGGCGGACAGAACACCGATCACCAGCCCACCGGCCGAGGCCGCGCCCTCCGCGACCGCCTCCATCACACCGGTGTACCCGCCGCAGATCACGGCGGCCCCATGCTGGGCGAGTAGCCGACCGACCCGGCGGGCGTTGGCCAAGTCGTCTTCGGTGGCCGCGCGAGGTCCGCACACCGATACTTGAATCACGTGATCATCCTTCAGTCGGGTCTGCTGACGGCAGCGCTGCCGGACCGGCCGGGTACACGGTGAAGACCTCCGCCTCGGCCGCCAGCTCAGCGGCGACGGGCGCATCGGATTCGTTGAGGCGCTTCACAGCGGCCACCACCCTGCCGATGATCGGCACCGTACGGTGCTGCGGGGCCATTCTCAAGACCTCACGCAGGGGGTCGGCAGCGCCGTCGATGTCTCCGGCCGCGATGTGCGCCGCCGCCAGGTCCAGCCGAGCGGCGGCGATCAGCTCCGGCGAAGGGGCCGCCTCGGCCTCCAGAAGGGTGATCGCCTCGGTCGCCTCGCCTCGACCATCGCGCGAGGGAAGTCTCCGACGGCGGTATGGGCTTCGGCGGCATAGTAGGCGGCCTTGCCGGGATTGAAGCGGAACACCCCCGCCTCGACGTCTGGTTCGCCGGTCACCGCGTCACGGCACGTCAGGGCGAGGGCGGCGGCCCCGGCGAACTCGCCCGTGAGCCCGGCGGCGGCCAGCGCCCGCGCCTCCTGCGAGGTCAATCACAGCATCGCGGTACCCGTCGTCGCGTGGTTGCGGCCCAGGGCGGCGATGTCGGCGGCGCTGCGGTAGTCGCCCCGCCAGTAGGCGATGAGGGACTGCACCCATCGGGTGTAGGCGCGCAGTGGGCCGTCGTTGATCAGCTCCGCGCACACCAGCGCTGTCCGGGCGTGCGTGTCGGCCTCGGCTGGGTGCCCCAGGTCGGCGGAGGCGTGCGCGAGCAGGGCGCACAGCTTCCCGGCCACCAGGTACAGGTGGCGCTCGTCGAGCATGGAGAAGACGTCGGCGCGCAGCCCAGCCACGCGCCGGAAGGTAGTGATCAGGGGGCGGCGGAGGTAGTCCTCGGCGAGCCTGCCGACGTCGGCGTCGAGCTGCTCCATCGCGGTCTCGTCCAGTCGCCGGACCCTGCCCTTGGCCTCGCCCTGGCCGGAGCCGTCAGCGCCGCCTATCAGGTGCTCAGCGAGCGCGCCGACACGCGCCGCTTCCCGGCCCCCGGCCGCTTCATCACCGTCCGGGGGTGCAAGATCCACGTCCGGGTCGAAGGCGAGGGCGGGCCGACCATCGTCATGCTGCCCGGCATGACGGACAACGGCCTGAACTGGGCGCGCGTGTGGCGGCAGTTCGTGCCCGCGCACCGGGCGTGGATGTACGACCATGACCTCGTGGGCCCGGCCGGCTCTAGTCCGAACGCGGCAGATGCTCATCCTGGGCACGGACATCACCGTCCTTGGCGAACAAGCACCCGGCACTGGCACAACGCTTACCCAGGCGCAAGCCGCGCCTGATAGGACAGCCCGAGCGAAGCGAGGCCCAATGACCAGGGCGGGATCCAACCGCCCAACCACCCAGACGGGCAACGGGCGGGCCTCAAAGAACGCCCGACCGAAGGGAGGCCCTCCAGGGGTCGGGGCACCGCCCCGACTGGAAGAACGCGCGGAGCGAAGCGAAGCACCATGCCCTTGGGCCCAAACAAAAACAGCCTTGCCCCCCACGCCCGAAGGGCGCAGAGGGCAAGACCATGCTTCTGTGGAGGTGGCGGGAATCGAACCCGCGTCCTTCAACCCCAAATCAGGGCTTCTCCGGGCGCAGCCTGCTTAACGTGTTCTCAGCCCCGGCGCTCACGCAGGCGCGTCGCCGACAGGCTCAGCCACTGTTTGATTTCCCGCTCTCCCCCGTGGCCGGGTCGAGCGGTGGAGCCCTCTAACGATGCCAGGTCCTGAGCCGAGGGCGTGCTCAGGCTGACAGAGGTTTCGCTACTTAGGCAGCGAGAGCCAGGGAACCCTGGCTGACCTCAGAGTGCTTCTTATTGGCACTTATTGTTTGCGGTCACAGTGTTAACGAGGTTATGTCCGCCGTCCTCGGCCCGCTTCCCCTGACTTGCAAAGTCGAAGTCGAAGCCAGTCACCCCCATGTTCTGTTGTCAACACGGCCACCGAAGCGACCGAGCAACAAGAAGATACTCCCCACAACACCGCCAACGCCAACTCATATTCCGCCGGACATGCCGAAACCCCGGAGACGCGGCACAGCAGCACGCATCCCCGGGGTCGACCGGCAGGGTCGAGCCGGTCCGGACGGCAGGACTTCCCCCGAGATGAAGTCCTGTCTCGTCACGGTGACTGAGTCCGCAACCCCCCGAGCGGGCCCAGTCATCCAGTAAGACGCAGCAGGGGATCAGATTGGTTGCTCACCGTCTCGAGAAAATCACCCAGGGTTACGGAGCGCTCCGAAGAAGCGACCCGCCGTCGCGGCGGCGTCGGAGTTCTTGGTCAGTACGGCTACCGCCACATCCCCCTGCCAGCCGACAAACCAGCCAAGTTGCTGGCTCGGCACGGCGGCGGCCACGCCGTACACCCTGCCTGCTCCCGCCTGCGCGGCCGGCGAGCTGGCGACGCCGGCCTTCATCATCGCGGTGAGGGCGGTGCGGACGGAGGGATCGACCGGCACGCTGGCGGGCGGCTTGACGGCGAGTTGCTCGGCGGCGGGGTCGGGGCGGTCGGGGCTGGTCACCAGCGACGGCGGCCGCCAGGTGCCGGATTTGACCGCCGCGGCCACGAGCGCCATGGACAGCGGGCTGACCTCGACGTTCTGGCCGGCGATGGCCTGGGCCTTCTCCGCGTCGGTGGCCAGGCTGGGCATCTTGCCGGTGAACGCCTTGAGGGGGAGCTGCCAGTTGACGCCGATGCCATAGGCCTCGGCGCTGCGCTTGAGCTGCTCGGGTTCGACCCGGCGGGCCAGCGAGGCGAGGGCGGTCACGCAGCCTCTTGCGAAGCTCTCCTGGAAGGTGGCGGCGGGCTGCTGCGTCTGGCCGGTCAGGACGAACCTGGCGCCGCCCACCGTCCGCTCGGCGGGGCAGCGCAGCCGCTGGCTGGGCTTCACGCCCGCCTTGAGCAGGGCGTCGGCGGCCACGATGGAGAAGGCGGTGCCCGCCGGGTACTTGCCGCCGAGGGCGTCCTTGACCTGGCCCATGTCCTTGGCGCCCACCGCGAGGATCTCGCCGGTGGAGGCCTTGACGGCGACGAGCGTGCCGGACTGCGTGGTGCTGACCGCGGCGTCGGCGGCCTGCTGGGTGAGGCTGTCGAGGGTGGTGTGGACCGGGCCGTTGGGGCGGCCCGGCCACTCCTTCAGCACGGCGACGTCCTCGCCGGTCTCGAGGTCGAGAGTGATCACCTGGGTCTTCGTGGAGCCCGTCAGGTGGTTCTGGTAGGCCTTCTGCAGGCCGTTGCGGCCGACCGAGTCGCCGGCGCGCTGCGGGCCGCCGAGCTTGACCTCGGTCTCCGGGGTGAGCGCGCCGACCTTGCCGACGATGTCGCGCGGCGGGGCCGGGTCGACCGGCTGGTCCTGGGGCTGGACGTGGACCTTCGGGCGGATCTCCGCGATCTTCTGCTGCACCTGCAGGTAGCGGTCCCGGCCGAACGTGGCGAGCTGCACGAAGTCGCCGGGCGGCGAGGACCGTACCCGGCTCAGCAGGCGGTCCTCGGCGAAACCGGTGATCACGGCCAGCTGCTTGACGACGCTGGAGGTCTGGTCGCCGAGCGCGGACGGGGTCACGCCGACGACGTAGAGCCTGCCGGGCCGCTGGAGCGCCTCTCCGGTGCGGTCGACGACCTTCTGGCGGGGCTCGGAGCTCGGGCGTACGGCGAGCCGCTGCCCGTCCTTGAGCTGCGGATGCAGCACCGACTGCGACCAGCGCACTTTCCACACGCCGTTGACCAGGTGCAGCGGAAGCGTGCTCTCGTACTCCCACAGCGGGCTGTTCTCGCCCAGGTCCACCTCGGCGCCGAACTGGGCGGTCGAGGCGTCGCCCTGCCGGTTGAGTGACTTCACCCGAAAGCGGAAGGAGGCGGCGTCAAGGTCGAGCTTGGCGGCTTCGAGCGCCTTGCGGACGGCGGCCGGGTCTCCGTCGGCACGGCTCGCGGCCAGCTCGTAGTCCTCCGACTGCCAGCCGACCAGGAAGTCGCGCACGGCGTCGTGCGCCGACGGCTCCTCGAAGCAGCCGGTCAGCGTCATGCTCGCGGCCGTCAGCGTGACGGCCGCGGCGAGGGTACGGCGGGCCCTGCTCATCGGTTGCGTTGCCGTAGGGCCCTGGCCATCTCGCGCTTGGCCTGCTGATCGGCCAGGGTCTGCCGCTTGTCCCAGTCTTTCTTGCCGCGCGCGATGCCGATCTCGACCTTGGCCTTGCCGTCCTTGAAGTAGAGCTGCAGCGGCACGATCGTCAGCCCGCCCTCCTTCGTCTTGGCGGCCAGCTTGTCGATCTCCTTGCGGTGCAGGAGCAGCTTGCGCTTACGGCGGGCGGTGTGGTTGGTCCACGTCCCCTGCGCGTACTCGGGGATGTGGACGTTCATGAGCCACGCTTCGCCGTCGTCGATGCTGGCGTAGCCGTCGACGAGTGAGGCGCGGCCCTCGCGCAGCGACTTCACCTCAGTGCCCTGCAGCACGAGCCCCGCCTCGAAGGTGTCCTCGACGTGGAAGTCGTGCCGGGCACGCTTGTTCTGGGCGATGACCTTCCGCCCGGTCTCACGTGGCATGGTTCGACTGTACCGGCGTTCCGCTACACCCTGAGGTATCGGCGGAGCGTCACGAACGATGCGAGCACACAGATGAACACGCCGATCGCCATCGTGGCCGAGATGACCGAGGCCACGGAGTCCCAGCCCAGGGCGGTGCTGGTGCCCAGGTACTTGGTCAGAGACTCGAAGATGAAGACCTTCGTGACGATCAGCATGACCGCCGCGACGACGCCGCCGACCAGGCCGGCGATGACGCCTTCCATGACGAAGGGCAGCTGGATGTAGAGGTTCGAGGCCCCGACCAGCCGCATGATGCCCGTTTCCCGGCGTCTGTTGTAGGCCGACAACCGGACGGTGTTGCCGATCAGCAGGGCGGCGGCGAGCACCAGGACGATGGCCACGATGACGGCGGCCCATCTCAGGGTGTCGAGCATCTCGAAGAACTTGCCGATCAGGTCCTTGTGGTTGATCACCTGGGCGACGCCGGTCTTCCCGGTCAGCGCCTGGATGACCGGCTGGTAATTGTCGGGGTCGTGCAGCTTCACGCGGAACGACTCCGGCATGTCCTCGGCACGGGCGGCCTGGACGAGCGCCTGGTTGCTGCCGAAGGACTGCTGGAAGTTCTTGTAGGCCTCCGCCTGGTTCTCAAAGATCACGTCTTTGACGCCCTGGATGCCCTGGATCTCGCCCTTGAGCGTCTCGACCTGGGCCGGCGTGGCTCCCTTGCCCTTACAGGCGGGCATGGCGGAGTCCTTGCTGCACAGGAAGACCGAGATCTCGACCTTGTCGTACCAGAAGGTCTTCATCATGCCGACCTGGGTGTTGATCAACAGGCCGACACCCAGCATCGCCATGCCGACCGCGACCGTGATGATCACTGCGATGGTCATGGTCAGGTTGCGGCGGAGGCCGATCCAGACCTCGGAGAAGATGAAGTTCGCCCGCATGTTGTGTCTGTAACTCCCTGTCAGTACGCCTGGCCGTAGACGCCACGCGACTGGTCGCGGACGATCTTGCCGTCCTCGAGTTCCACGACCCTCTTGCGCATGGAGTCGACGATGGCCGCATCGTGCGTGGCCATCACGACCGTCGTACCGGTCCGGTTGATGCGGTCGAGCACCTTCATGATGCCGATGCTCGTCGCGGGGTCGATGTTGCCCGTCGGCTCGTCGGCCAGCAGGATCATGGGCCGGTTGACGAAAGCGCGGGCCATGGCGACACGCTGCTGCTCGCCGCCGGACAGCTCGTCGGGCATGCGGTGTGCCTTGCCTTCGAGGCCGACCAGCTCGATGACTTCCGGGACCACCTTGCGGATGAACCGCCGCGGCTTTCCGATGACCTCGAGCGCGAACGCCACGTTCTCGTAGACGTTCTTGTTCGGGAGCAGGCGGAAGTCCTGGAAGACGCAGCCGATACGGCGGCGCAGGTGCGGCACCTTGAAGTTCGACAGTCGGGCCAGATCCTTGCCGGCGACATGGATCGCACCCGAATTGGGCCGTTCTTCCTTGAGGATCAGGCGGAGAAACGTGGACTTGCCTGAGCCAGAGGGACCGACGAGGAACACGAACTCGCCCTTGTCCACGTCAACGGAGACGTGGTCGAGAGCGGGCCGGTTCTGGTTCGCGTAGACCTTGGTGACATTATCGAAATGGATCACGAGAGCATCACGGCATGCCAGTCTAGGGGTCAGGACGGAAGCAAGGGTGGCACATGCCCACTTCCCGCCGCGGCCCACCGGGGGCGTCCATCTTTACTGATGATCGACGTTCCGATTGGCCAGAGCACAGTCTAGGGGGAAGACTGGCATGGAACGTCCATAACGGAAACAAAACGATTGTGCGGCTACACTTGGGGCTGACATGAGTTGCGAAGACCTCGTCTGCGCGCGCTGCGCCCATCCGGTCATCGAGGGCCGCTGCGCACTTTGCCGCGCCAACCGCGACCGGATGCACCAGCACGGATTCGGCGGGCTCTCCCCCGCCGTGATCGTCCTGGTGCTGCTCGTCCTTCTCTTTTTCGCCCTCGCGGCCCGGCACCTAGTTGGCGCCTGACTCCTGACGGCGCATCCAGCGGATCTCCGACTCGATGAACCCGTCCAGGTCGCCGTCGAGCACGGCGGTCGGGTTGCCCGCCTCGGTACCGGTGCGCAGGTCCTTCACGATCTGGTACGGGTGCAGGACGTAGTTGCGGATCTGCGTGCCCCATGAGGTGGTGGTGGCGCCGCGCAGCTCCGACATCTTCTCCGCCTCCTCCTGCCGCTTGCGCTCCAGCAGCTTGGCCTGCAGCACGACCATCGCGGTGGCGCGGTTCTGCAACTGGGAGCGCTCGTTCTGGCAGGAGACCACGATGCCGGTCGGCAGGTGGGTGATGCGCACCGCCGAGTCGGTGGTGTTGACGCCCTGGCCGCCGGGACCGCTGGAGCGGTAGACGTCGATGCGGAGCTCGTCCTCGTTGATGTCGATGTGGTCGGTCTGCTCCACCACGGGGACGATGTCCACGCCCGCGAACGAGGTCTGGCGCCGGCCCTGGTTGTCGAAGGGGCTGATGCGGACCAGCCGGTGGGTGCCGTGCTCGCCGCGGAGCGTGCCGTAGGCGTAGGGGGCCTTGACGCTGAAGGTGGCGGACTTGATGCCGGCCTCCTCCGCGTAGGAGGTCTCGTAGACCTCGGTGGAGTAGCCCTTGCGCTCGGCCCAGCGCAGGTACATGCGCAGCAGCATCTCCGCCCAGTCGGCCGCGTCGACGCCGCCGGCCTGGGAGTTGATCGTGATCAGCGCCTCGCGCGCGTCGTACTCGCCCGACAGCAGCGTGCGGACCTCCATCGCGCCGATGTCGGTGCGGAGCGCGGCCAGGTCCTTGTCGGCCTCGGTCCTGGTGTCCTCGTCGCCTTCCTCGGCGGCCAGCTCGTAGAGGACGCCGATGTCCTCGAGGCGCCGGCTGAGGCCTTCGACCCGGTTGAGCTCGCCCTGAAGGTGGGAGAGCTTGCTGGTCACCTTCTGCGCCTGGTCGGGGTCGTCCCACAGATCCGGCGCGGCGACCTGCTCCTCCAGCTCCGCGATCTGCTTGCGCATCGCGTCGAGGTCGAGCACGTCCTGAATGCTCCGGAGCGTGCCCGCGAGCTCGTTGATCTCTTCTGCCGGATCGATGAGTGCCACGTCTCCCAAGGGTACGCGACCCTCGCCCGCCCGAATAACATGGCGAGGTGCGTGCATACGGTCGGCGGAAGGTGCTGGCGCTCGCCGCCGGCCTGCTGGCCGCGACGGTCGCCTGCTCGGGCACCCCTGACACCACGCCCACGAGGGCCGCGAACGTCTCCGGCGGGCCGGTCACCACCACGCCCACGACCTCGCCCGAGGCCCCTGCCATCACGCCGGACGAGGCGCGCGAGATCTTCACCGAGATCACCGCGACCGACGACGTGCTGCGCACCGCCGGCGACCTCAGGTTCGCCGTCGACCTGACCCGCGACGGGCTGCGCGACCTCACCTCGGCGGCGTTCGACTCCAGCGGCGGCCGGCCGCCGCTGCGCACGTGGGGGCAGCCGACGATGCTCGTGCCGCGCTTCCCCGCGGACGCGACGTCGCCGTGGTTCAGCGTGCTGGTGCCGCGCGACGGGCAGCCGACGTTCCTCATCTTCGCGAAGTCGACCGACAAGTGGCGGCTGAGCTCGGCGGCGCGGCTGCTGCCGGGGGAGAAGGTGCCGGAGGTCGAGGTCGACGCCCAGGGGTACGCCACGGCGGTCCCGCCGGACGACAAGGGCGTGCTGATCGGGCCCAAGTTCATGGCGCCGCTGCATGCCACGGTGGCCGAGGCGGGCTCGGGTGGTGTGGCCGCGGATCTGCTGTCGGCGGGGCCGTACACGACGGACATCGCCTCGCAGATCGCCGAGGACCGGGCGCGCTGGGAGCAGGACGGGTTCACCTACGACTCGATCCTGAGCGCGGGCGAGTACCCCGTGTTCGCGCTGCGTACCAAGGACGGCGGCGCGCTCATCCAGTACACGCTGACCAGGACCTCCACGACCACGCCCGCGACGAAGAGCGCGGAGAGCGACGGCATTCCGGTGCCCGACGACGCGCGCTGGGCGATCTCGGCCGCCAAGCTGCGGCGCTCGCTGAAGGTGTCGGAGATCCACCAGTACGCGACGTCGGTCCCACCCGCGTCCGCCCCGACGCGCGCCGAGGTGATCGCCCACGACGGCGGCGTCACCCGCGCGTCAGGCGACTGACCCTTCTCTATCCGTTACGGCAAGCCAAGCAGGCGCCTCCCGCCGCCGTGGGTGGCCGCCGATCGTCGGGCGCTTCTCACGTCGGACGTGGCAGCGCGCCGCCACGCCGTACCGCCGGCCGGTCCCGGGCCCGCACGGGACCCGGGACCGGGAGGTTCACTCCGTGTGCGGCAGGTTGCTGGCCGAGACCAGCGTGCGGATGGCGCGCAGCGCGACCGACAGCGTGGCGAGGTCGAAGTTGTCGCTCTCCCAGATCTCCGACAGCGTCTGGCGAGCCCGCCCGACCGCCGCCGAGTTGGACTCCGACCACCGGGCCAGCCGCTCCTCCGGTGACGCGCCCGGCGCCGTGTGGGCCAGGACGTCGCGGGTGAGGGAGGCGTGCGCCGCGTACAGGTCGTCGCGCAGCGCGGATCGGGCCATCGCGTTCCACCGGTTGTCCCGGGGCAGCGCGATGACGCGTTCGCGGAGCTGGGCGAGCTGCAGGCGGTCGGCGAGGTCGAAGTAGACCTCGGCCACCTCGTTGACCGGCCGGTTCGTCAGCGAGCTGACCTCGACCAGGTCGAACGTGGAGTAGGCGGGCACCATCGAGGCCGACCGCTCGGCCAGCTCCATCGGCACCCCGCGGGCCACGAACGCGTCGCGGCGCTCCTCGAACGCGGCCAGGTCGGGGCCGGTGAGCAGCTTGGGGATGTGCGAGAGGAGCCCGTTGACGCCCTTGACGAAGAAGTTCACCGAACCGGACAGGTCCATCGGCGGGCGGCGGTTGTTGAGCAGCCACCGGGTGCCGCGCTCGGCGAGCTTGCGCGCCTCCAGGAGCATGGCGATCTGCGTGGAGGTGTCGGCCTTGTTGTCGAGCGACTCCACCGCGCGGAAGAAGCTGGCCAGGTCGAAGACCTCGCGGGTGACCAGCCAGGCGCGCACGATGTCCGGCGTGGAGGCGCCGGTCTCCTCGCCCAGGCGGAACATGAACGTGGTTCCGGCCGAGTTGACCAGCTCGTTCACCACGCAGGTGGTGATGATCTCGCGGCGCAGCGGGTGGGCGTCCATGTACGAGCGGAAACGTTCGCGCAGCGCCGACGGGAAGTACGACACCAGCCACGAGGCCAGCGCGGGGTCGTCGGGCAGGTCGGAGCCGAGCAGTTCGGCGTCGACCACGAGCTTGGTGTAGGCGAGCAGGACCGAGAACTCGGGCGCGGTCAGGCCGAGCCTGGCCTGGCGGCGTTCCGCCAGTTGCTTGTCCGAGGGCAGGAACTCCAGCTCGCGGTTGACCAGCCCGTCGCGTTCCAGCTTGCGCAGGTAGCGGGCGTGGATGTGGAGCATCTCGGGGCCCTGGGCGCGGGCGGCGGCCAGGACCACGTTCTGGTTGTAGTTGTCGCGCAGGACCAGGTTGGCGACCTCGTCGGTCATCGAGGTGAAGACCTGGTTGCGCTGCTTGTCGGTCAGCTCGCCGTCGCGTACGACCTGGTCGAGCAGGATCTTGATGTTGACCTCGTGGTCGGAGGTGTCGACGCCGGCGGAGTTGTCGATGAAGTCGGTGTTGACCAGGCCGCCGTTGAGCGCGAACTCGATGCGGGCGAGCTGGGTGAAGCCCAGGTTGCCGCCCTCGCCGATGACCTTGCATCGCAGCTCGGCGGCGTTGACCCGCAGCCCGTCGTTGGCCTTGTCGCCGACGTCGGCGTTGGACTCGGTGGAGGCCTTGACGTAGGTGCCGATGCCGCCGTTCCACAGCAGGTCGACCGGGGCCTTGAGGATGGCGCTGATCAGGTCATTGGGCGCCATCGACGTGATGCCCTCGGCGATGCCCAGCGCCTGGCGGATCTGCGGCGAGATCTGGACGGACTTGGCGGTACGCGCGAACACGCCGCCGCCGGCCGAGATCAGCTCGGCGTCGTAGTCGGCCCAGGAGCTGCGCGGCAGCTCGAACAACCGGCGCCGCTCGGCGAACGAGCGGTCCGCGTCGGGGTCGGGGTCGATGAAGATGTGCCGGTGGTCGAAGGCGGCCAGGAGCCGGATGTGCTGGGACAGCAGCATGCCGTTGCCGAAGACGTCGCCGGACATGTCGCCGATGCCGGCCACGGTGAAGTCGGTGTGCTGGATGTCCACGCCGGTGGTGCGGAAGTGGTACTTCACCGACTCCCAAGCGCCGCGCGCCGTGATGCCCATGGCCTTGTGGTCGTAGCCGACGGACCCGCCTGAGGCGAACGCGTCGCCGAGCCAAAACCCGTACTCCTTGGCGACGCTGTTGGCGATGTCGGAGAACGTCGCGGTGCCCTTGTCGGCGGCGACGACCAGGTAGGTGTCGTCGCCGTCGTGCCTGACGGTGTCCGGCGGCGGCACGACCTTGCCGTCCACCAGGTTGTCGGTGACGTCGAGCAGGCCGGAGATGAAGGTGCGGTAGCAGTCGATGCCCTCGGCCATCAGCTCCTCCCTGCCGCCGCCGGCCGGTGGGCGCTTGACCACGAATCCGCCCTTGGAGCCCGTGGGCACGATGACGGTGTTCTTCACCATCTGCGCCTTGACCAGGCCGAGGATCTCGGTCCTGAAGTCCTCCATCCGGTCCGACCAGCGCAGGCCGCCGCGCGCGACCTTGCCGAAGCGCAGGTGCACGCCCTCGACCCGCGGCGAGTAGACGAAGATCTCGTACTTCGGCCGGGGCAGGGGGAGCACGCTGATCGCCAGCGGGTCGAACTTCAGCGCGATGTACGCCTTGCGCTGCCCGTCGGCCCCGCTCTGGAAGTAGTTCGTGCGCAGGGTGGCCTGGATCATCTCCAGGTAGGCCCGCAGGATGCGGTCCTCGTCGAGCGAGGCCACCTCGTCCAGCGCGCCCAGGATCTCCTCGGTGAGCGCCTCGACCAGGTCGGCGCGGACGTCGTCGGAGCGCCGCGGGTCGAGCCTGGCCTCGAACAGGCGCACCAGCAGCCTGGCCAGCCGTACGTTGCCGCCGAGCACGCGCTCCATGTAGCGCTGGCTGAAGGTGGTGCCGGCCTGGCGCAGGTACTTGGCGTAGACGCGCAGGATCTCGACCTGTTCCCAGGTGAGCCCCGCCGACAGGACGAGCGCGTTGAAGTTGTCGGCCTGGATCTCGCCCTTCCACAGCGCGCCGAGCGCGTCCTGGAACAGGCGCTTGAAGTCGTTGCGGTCGACCTCTGGCGAGGGTGTGTAGTGCAGCCCGAAGTCGTAGATCCAGGCGTTCTTGGTGGCCGGGTCGTTGTCCCTGTCGACCTCGTACGGCCGCTCGTCGACCACCTCGACGCCGAGGCGCTGGATGAGCGGGAGCACCTTGGACAGGGAGATCGGGGTGCCGACCTTGTAGATCTTGAGCCTGCGCTCGCCCTCCGCGGCGTCGTAGGGCTCGTAGAGGTTGATGCCGACCTCGCCGTCGGGCGCGCCGACGAGCTGCTCCAGCCGGCGCAGGTCGACCACGGCCATCTTCGGCGGGAAGTCGGCCTTGTACCCCTCGGGGAAGGCCGACTGGTAGCGCCGGATGAGCCCGGGGGCCTCCTCCTCCGAGGTCATCTCGGACAGGGCGCTCGCCAGGTCGTCCTCCCAGGAGCGGGTGATCGCGGCCAGCCGCGACTCCAGTTCCTCGACGTCCACGCCAGGGGGCGGGAGCTGCTTGCCGCGCTCGCCGCGCACCACCAGGTGCAGGCGGGCCAGCGCGGACTCGCCGATCATCGCGCTGTAGTCGAGCGTGCTGCCGCCGAGTGCCTTGAGCAGGAGCTCCTGCATCTTGAGCCGGACCTTTGTGGTGTAGCGGTCGCGCGGCAGGTAGATGAGGCAGGAGATGTAGCGGCCGTAGTCGTCGCGCCGCAGGAACAGTCTGACCTGCTTGCGCTCGCGCAGCCGCAGCACGCCCATCGCGATCGGGACAAGCTGCTCGACCGAGGTCTGGAACAGTTCGTCGCGCGGGAAGGTCTCCAGGATCTCGATGAGGTCCTTGCCGTCGTGGCTGTCGGCGGCGAGTCCCGCCTTGTCCAGCACCTCGGCGAGCTTGCGGCGCAGCACCGGGATGCGGGAGATCGACTCGTTGTACGCCACGTGCGTGAACAGGCCGAGGAAGCGGCGCTCGCCCACGACCTCGCCGTCGGGCGAGAAGAGCTTGACCCCGATGTAGTCGAGGTAGGCGGCCCGGTGGACGGTCGCCCGCGAGTTGGCCTTGGTGATGATGAGCAACTGCTTCTCGCGGGCCTTGGCGCGTACCTCGGCCGGCAGGGTGGAGAAGCTCTCCGAGCCGACCCGGTCGTCGCGCAGGATGCCGAGCGCCGCGCCGGGCAGCGAGCGCAGCGCGTCGCCCTCCTCGGTCTCCTCCAGGCGGTACTCGCGGTAGCCGAGGAAGGTGAAGTGCCCGTCGGCCAGCCAGCGCAGCAGGTCGAGGCTGTCCTCGACCTCGGCGGGCTCCAGCGGCGGCGGATTGAGCGTGAGGTCCTCCGCGGTCTGCACGGCCAGAGCCCGCATCTTGGCGAAGTCCTCGACGGCGTGGCGGACGTCCGACAGCACGCGCAGGATGTCGGCTTCGAGGCGCTTGAGCACCTCGGGGTCGGCCTGGCGGTCGACCTCGATGTGGATCCACGACTCGACCAGCATCTGACCGGTCACGTCCTCCTGGCCGCGGCCGAGCATCTTGCCCGTCATATCGCGGCGTACCCGCATCTGCGGGTGGACGACCAGATGGATGCCGATGTCGAGGCGGTCCAGCTCCATCGTCACCGAGTCCACGAGGAACGGCATGTCGTCGGTGACGACCTCGACCACCGAATGGCCGGGGTCCCAGCCGTTGTCCTCCAAGGTGGGGGTGAACGCCCTGACCACCGCCCTGCCCTGCGGTCGCACCTCGGCCAGCTGCTTGTGCGACATCGCCGGGCCGTACACGTCAATGGGGTTGCGGTCGAGCAGGTCCTCCGGGGCGACATGCCGGTAGTAGACGCGCAGGAAGGCCAGCGCCTCCTCGGGGGTCACATGGTCGTTTCCGGCGGCGCATCTCTGGGCGGCTCGCTGGAGCAGCTCATCCTTGGCCTCGTCGAGCGGCATCTCGCTCTCACTCCTTTGTGAGGGTTTGCCAAACATCGCCTGGCTGGTCATAGCCAGGCTCTCAGTTCCCACAGCAAGGGGAAGTAGTGCAGGCGCGTCCTGCCCCGCAGGTAGGGCGCGCCGGTCGAGCCACCGGTGCCGGACTTGGTGCCGATCTGGCGCTCGACCATCTGGACGTGCCGCATCCGCCACAGCTGAGCGGTCTCGTCATGGGTCAGCAGGTCTTCGGCCAGTTGCCACAGGTCGTCGTGCGACCGGCGGTCCCTCGCCACAGCCAGCAGCGAATCCATGATCTCCGCGTCGGAGACCGGCAGATCACGCTGGGAGAGGGCGGTGAGATAAGCATCCCACAGCGTGGGCTCGATGAGCCGCCTGCGGAGCCTGGCGAGTTCTTCCTCGCTGGCGTCCCTGAGGCGGTCGAGGTAGCGGGCGTCCTTGGCGCCGGAGAGGAACTCCAGCTCGCGAAACTGCACCGACTGGAATCCGCTGGCCGGTGACAGCTTCGAACGGAACTCCAGGAAGTCCTGCGGCGTCATCGTCTCCAGGACCTGGACCTGCTCGACGAGCACGCGTTCGACGGCGTGCACGCGCTGGAAGACGTGCCGGGCCTGCCACAGCTCGCCGTTGAACATGGCCGAGCGGGCCGCCTCCAGCTCGTGCAGGAGCAGCTTGAACCACAGCTCGTAGACCTGGTGCACGGTGATGAACAGCAGCTCGTCCGGGGCCTGCGATTGGGGTTGCTGCTGTGCGAGCAGCTCCGTCAGGCGCAAATAGCCGCCGTAGGACAGCTGCCCGCCCTCTTCGCCGAACCGCCTGTCCGGGGGATCAGCGTTGAACCCCACCGGGCACCTCCCCCAACTTCTACCGGCCGTACCGATACCACCTCAAAAGGAACCCCTACGTCAATGTGAGTCTTCCGAGGCGGTGGGGGAATGCTTCAGTTCGTCCAGCAGCTCGGGAACCTCACTCAGCTCCCTGAGCTGCACCTGACAGTCTTGGCACGCGTCGAGGTGGCGCTCGAACGCCTCATGCTCCTCTTCGTCCAGGACACCGAGGACATAAGCCGCCACCTCGTGGTGCATCAGCCAGCTGCCCCCTTCTCACGCAGAAGTTCGCGCAGTGCCCTGATCCCGTAGTAGAGACGGGACTTGACAGTGCCGGGCGGGATCCCCAGAATCTCCGCCGCTTCACTTATCGTACGATCCCGTAGGTAGGTCTGTTCAATGACTTCGCGGTGTTCGTCCGACAGAGCGCGGAGCGCGTCGGCGACGACGATCGCCGACAGCGCGCGATCGGAGGCGTCGGGCACGGCGACGGTATCCACCTCCGGGGGTTCTACCTCCTGCGGCCGGGCGCTACGGCGGCGGCGCCCGTCGATCACGATACGGCGGGCCACCGTCAGCAGCCACGCCCAGATGAGGCTGGGTTCCCATTGCAGTCTCGCCGAGTTCCGCCAGGCGCGGACGATCGTCTCCTGGACAACGTCCTCCGCCCATTGGAGGTCGTTTCCGGTCGCCTTGCGCACGTGGCGCAGGAGCGGGCCGCGAAACTCCTGGTAGAGCACCAAGATGCGATGCTCCTCGTCGGCGTCTGTACCGTCGAAGTGAGCTAGCACGGCCCACATCTTTACACCTTCGTTACCACTTCGGTAGTCACTCCGATAACTCCAGTCATTTCTGACTATCTCGCCTCAATAGGTGAACCCGCCCCCGCAAACCCGCGTATCCCCGACCATGCGTAAGTTTCGCCGCCGTTTGGGGGCGGGAGAGTTCTTCATGCTCGGCTCGTTCGCCGTGGCGGCCGTGGTGACGGTCCTGCTCGTGCTGCCTCCCGGCAGCACGACCGCGCAGGCGGGCTGGACGATGACGGACTCGGGCCCGCTCGGGCCGGCCGACCGCGATCTTCTGATCAAGGTACGGCAGGCCGGACTCTGGGAGATCCCCACCAGCCAGCAGGCCCAGCAACGCGGCCAGAGCGCCCGGCTGAAGGAGGTCGCCGGGCACATCATCGAAGACCACCTCAAGCTCGACGTCGAGGTCAGGGCCGTGGCAGCGGAACTCGACGTCGCGCTGCCCAGCACCGCCTCGGCCGACCAGCAGACCTGGATGGCGCAGATCTCCGCCGCCTCGGCCGCCGACTACGACCGCGAGTACACCAACCTGCTGCGCCAGGCGCACGGGAAGGTCTTCTCGGTCGTGGCGGCCGTGCGGGCGGGAACGCGCAACGACGAGGTCAGGAAGTTCGCCGCCAAGGCGAACGCCGCGGTGCTCAGGCACATGACGCTGCTGGAGTCGATCGGCCTGGTCAACTACTCCGACCTGCCCGAACCCCCGGCACCGCGCTAACCCAAGGAGAGATGCGATGAGCAGATCCAAACCCGTGGCCGCGGCCGTGTCCGCACTGGCCCTGGTGGCCGGCGGGCTGGTGTCCGCGGCCGTCATCGGCGTGGTCCCCGCGCGAGCCGACCACTGCGATCCGGCCGAGCAGGGCCGCCAGCAGTCCCAGAACCGCCAGGCCGACCAGCAGAACCCGGACGACCAGAACCAGCAGGACAACAACCCTCAAGGCAACCAGAACCGGCAAGGCGACCAGCAAGGCGACCGGAACCAGCAGGGCGACCCTCAGAGCGGCGACCAGAACCAGCAAGGTGATCAGCAGGACGACTTCGGCTCGGGTGGCGGGATCGCTCCCCCGGCCCTGTCGCCGGATCCCGAGCGGGCCGACAGCCGTACCCGATCGCGGGAACCCAGCAGGGCGCCCACGCGCACCCCGTCGCAGAACCCCAGCCAGAACCCCAGCCAGAACCCCTCACAGGACCCGAGTCAGGATCCGTCGCAGGACCCCAGCCAGGATCCGTCGCCCTCCCCCAGCGAGAGCGAGAGCGCCGAGGAGAACTGCGCCGACCTGGGCCCGTTCGTGGAGGACTTCATCGACATCAGGCGGGTGCGGCCGAACTCGCGCGGCAACCTCCTACAGGCCAGGGGCTCGTTCGTGTCCGCCTGTGGCACCAACGGCAACGGCCACAACAACCCCGACAACTTCATCGTCGCGCCGGGTGTCCGCAACGGCGCCCACCACCTGCACGACTACGTGGGCAACCTGTCCACGGACGCCTTCTCCACCGACCAGAGCCTCGCCGCCGCCGGCACCACCTGCCGCCTGGGCGACAAATCAACATATTTCTGGCCGGTGCTCCGAGACCGCAAGGTCGACGACAACGTCAGCGACCCGGACGGAAACGTCGGCCGCGTGCTGCGACCCCGCTCGGTCACGCTGCAGTTCCGCGCGGCGTCCAACAGCCGGGTGGTCGCGATGCCGAGGTTCCTCAGGCTGATCACCGGTGACGCCAAGGCCGCCACGAACGGCGGCGCCAACGCCCGGGCCCAATGGACCTGCACCGGCTTCACCAACCGGATCACCACCCAATATCCGCTGTGCCCGCGCTTCAGCCAGGTCGTCCGCGTGCTGGACTTCCCGAGCTGCTGGGACGGCCAGAACACCGACAGCGCCAACCACCGCACCCACGTGCTCTTCCCCAACCAGGGCAGATGCCCCCAGGGCACCCGGGCCGTACCCCAGCTCCGGATGGTCCTGACCTACAGCGTGCCGCAGGGCGCCTCCTACGCCGTGGACGCCTTCCCCGAACAGAAGCACAACCCGGTCACCGACCACGCCGACTTCGCCAACGTGATGCCGGACCGGCTGATGGCCTTCGCCGTCAACTGCATCAACCGCGGACGCCGCTGCTAGCGCTCCGGCGACGGCGCTCCCCCGAGTCGCACCCTCAACCGACCCTGGGAGGAACGCATGCTCCACCGACGAAATCCCCGGCACGCACCGTCCAAGCTGGACACGCGACCGGTCCGCCTCGGCCTGACCGCCGGGATCACCGCACTGCTGCTGTCCGGCTACGCGCTGGCCAGATCGCCGCGCGGGCTGGAACTGCTGGGCTTCCTCGATTTCTACGTAGGCGTGATCGCTCTGGTGACGCTGACCGCGACCGTGGCCCTCGGCCTCATCGCCACCGAACGGGTCTTCCTGTCCGCCCGCCATCGCGTGTACGCGCAGTTCGCCCACCGGATCGTGGCCATGGCCGGGATGGCGGCACTGGCCACGCACGTGGCGCTGAAGATCGAACGGCCGCAGGTACTGGGCGCGGTGGCGGCCGGGCTCCTCGTCATCTCCGCCACCAGCGGGCTGCTGCGCGGCATGTTCGCCGGCTCGCCCCAGCCCTGGATCTGGCGCTCGCTGCACGCCTGCGCGTACCTCGCGTGGCCGGTCGCCGTCCTGCACGGGCTGACCGCCGGGCGGCCGCCCTCGGCGTGGGTGACCTGGTCGTACGTGGCCTGCCTCGCGGCCGTGGGCGCCGCCCTGCTGGTACGGGTCGTGGCCACGATGGTGCGGCCGCCGGCCGTACCGGAACCGGTGGAGACGCCGGAAGCGGTGCCGCAGACGCGCACCGAACCCCAGGTCACCGAGGCGCCCGTCAGCCTCGACGCCGCTCGCCGGAAGTTCCGGGCGGCGGGCTGAGAAAGGAGTCCCACCGATGATTCCGCACAGGGTGCCGCGCGTTCAGCGGCTCGGCCCCGCCAGGCTCACCGCCGGTCTCGACCACTGCCGGCGGCTCGACCTGCCCGCCCACCGCACCGTCCACGGCACACCCGCCCCGCGTGGCCTCGAGAACCTCCTCGCCCAGGTCGAGGAGGTCGACCTGCGGGGCCGGGGCGGGGCGGCCTTCCCGTTCGCTCGCAAGATGCGGGCCGTCGCCGAGGCGGCCGGTGCGCGCGAGAGCGTCGTGCTGGTCAACGCCGTCGAAGGCGAGCCGGCCAGTTCCAAGGACGCCATGCTCCTCGTGCGCACCCCGCACCTGGTACTCGACGGCGCGGTGCTCGCCGCCGAGGCGCTCCACGCCCGCGAGGTGGTGATCGCCACCGTCGAGGGCGAGGTGGCCGAAGGGTCCATGGCGGCGGCGGTGGCCGAACGCAAGGCCGCCGCCGTCGCCGGCGCCGAGGAGAGCCACCTGCGCATCCGCGTCGTCGGGCTGCCGGAACGGTTCGTGTCCGGCGAGGGCGGCGCGTTGGTGCGCGGGGTCAACGGGCTCGAAGCGACGCCGCCCGGACGCAAGAAGCGGGCCAGCAGCTCCGGCGTCGACGGGCTGCCGACGCTGCTGTCCAACGCCGAGACGTTCGCGCAGGTCGCGGTACTGGCCGAGCTCGGCACCGAGGGCTACGCCGACGTCGGAACCTCCCGCGAACCCGGCACCCTGCTGCTCACCGTCAGCGGCGGGGCCGCGTCCGAGTCGGTCGTCGAGGTGGCCGCGGGCATGCCGCTCGCGACCGTGCTCGACCTGTGCGACGCCGAACCCGGCGACGGGGTGCTCGTCGGCGGCTACCACGGCGCCTGGCTGGACCCGGCCGCCGCCGCGGCCGCCAGCGTGTCCCGCGAAGGCATGAAGCTGGCCGGAGGCGAACTCGGGGCCGGGATCGTGGTGCCGATCGGCACCGCCACCTGCCCGCTCGGGGAGGCCGCGCGGGTGGCTTCGTACCTGTCCGCGCAGTCGTCGGGTCAGTGCGGGCCGTGCCGCCTCGGGCTGCCGGACGTGGCTCGGGCACTGGGCTC
The DNA here is from genome assembly GCF_042740555.1 of Nonomuraea sp. NPDC059007. Taxonomy (NCBI): domain Bacteria; kingdom Bacillati; phylum Actinomycetota; class Actinomycetes; order Streptosporangiales; family Streptosporangiaceae; genus Nonomuraea; species Nonomuraea sp. NPDC059007. The sequence continues at coordinate 150,526 of NZ_JBHYJD010000004.1, forward strand.
GCTGGCGGGCGGGTCGGGGTCTCCTGATGCGGTACGGCGGGCCGTACGCGCGATCGAGAGACGCGGCGCCTGCTTCCACCCGGACGGGACGGCACGCTTCATCCTGTCGGCGCTGGACGTGTTCGCCGACGACATCGTGGCCCACCAGGACGCGGGCACGTGCGGCCGCCCGGTGCGCGGCGTCCTGCCTTTGCCCGAGGCGGTGGCGGAGCCGGAGTACCGGCTGGACGTGGACTGGACCCGCTGCCAGGGCCACGGCCTGTGCGCCCACCTGCTACCCGAGTTCGTGGACCTGGACGACTTCGGATACCCGAGCTTCCGGCCGGTACCGGAATGGATGCTGAAGGAGGCCAAGCGAGCAGTAGGCATGTGCCCCGCCCTGGCCCTGCGCCTAGCCTGAAAGCAAGGTGCTCCGCTACGCTCCGCGCGCACTCCCAGTCGGGCCGAGGCCCGACCCCTGTAGGGCCTCGCTCCGCTCGGGCTGCCTTGCCTTAGGCTTCCCACCCGTTGCCCGGTTGGGTGGTGGGCCAAGTGACGCCCGCCCCCAACCTGTTACCCGGTTGAGGTGCTGGTCCAGGTGACCACCCACCCGGCGCAGCGCCCAGAAGGCTGGCCGGACGGGTGGGCAGCGCATGACCGCAGTCGATACGCCACGCCCCGGACGTCAGCCAGATGCCCGGGGCCGGAACGTGGGTGGAGGGAGGTCAGGACGCCACCAGGTTGGGCCGCGCCACCTCCGACAAGGCCGGACAACGCAAGGCGTGGCTCGGAGTCCCTCGGCTCAGGTAACGCGTTGTTACGGCCGCCCCTTCGGCACAGATGACATGCCGCTACTTGAAGGTGAGGCGGTGGACGTTACGGCGGCGCTGGAACGTGATGTAGGTGCCGTCCTCGCTGGTGACCTTCATCCGGGTGTCGACCAGGTTGCGGTCACGAAGCTCCTGAAGACCCAGGGTGCGGGTGGAAGGGCTCAGGCCGAATCGTTCCTTGGCCACACGAGGGGAGAACCAGACGTCGCTTCCAGGTTCGCGCTGCTCGCACAGCAGGACCAGCAGCATGGCGATCCCCGGCCCGCCAAGCCGTGCGATGTGGCCCTGGGTCCACAGTGCGGAGGGGATGCGGAAGTAGCGGTGCGGGCGCAGCTGTTCGGGTCGAGCGTTGAGGCTCTGCAGCCGACTGTAGACGTCGGAGGGGGTCAGATACGCCGATCCCCGGCCGTTCTCATCGAGGATGGTCAGCACGCTGGGATGGCCGCCGCGGTCGCGGACCGTGATCAGGTTGTGGCTCTGCAGGTCGCGGATCGCCTCTTGGACGCGGCGCACCCCTCTGGTCTCGTGGTCGGCCAATCCGAGAAGAGCGGCCCACGCACGCGCGGGCAGGCTGGAGTCGTAAGGCTCCTTTGCGCTCAGCCAGAGCAGGCTGAGGTACAGCTTCAACCGGAGCTGGCCCCCGCGTCCGCCACCACGCAGCAGTCTGGCCAGCGGCGGGCTGCCCTGACCGGTGTAGAACTCCGTCGAAACGAACCCCTTGCGCAGTGGCGCCCCGGCCGTGCGCCGGCGAGTCCCGATCCGGCCCCCGAACTCCGTCGCGGCCTGCCGTGCCAGATCATCCAGACCCGCCACCGACTGATCGTCAACCGGCGTCGCTTGCGCATCCACCGAGGGCTCCCTGGGTATTCGACGGTCTAACCTAGGCCTTGTTAGTTCTTACATAGAGGATGGTTCTAGGCCAACTCTAATGCATGCGCAAGCGTAAGGGTCATTGATCTCCAAAGCGTCCTGTTGATGCACTGCGCAAGCGTAAGGGTCACGATGCCTTATTTCCCCCGGGTTTAAGCCGTCGGTACAAGGGCTGAGTTTCCGGTTGCCGCAGGCCCTTCACTCCCCCTAGCTTGGACGCACTTGCCCCCCGGGGGCCAGGTGCTGCGGCCGGTGACAACATGCTTCATGCTCCTCGATGGCCTCGAGGGCCGAAGCGCCGGCGCCGTTTCCAGCGGCGAGGGCGGCTGGACCCGCAGTGCCACGCTTCGCCCCGGACGTCAACCAGATGCCCGGGGCCGGAACGTGGGTAGCGGGGCCAACCCAGCAACCAGGTCGAGGTCAGGACGTCACCGGGTTGGGGGCGGCGGGTTGGGTTATGGCTAGTTTGCGGGCCAGCCTCAGCCGGTAGGCGTCCAGGACCACGGCCACCAGGATGACCAGCCCCGTGATGATCTGGCGTTCGAAGTCGGACACCCCCATCAGCAACAGCCCGTTCGTGAGAACCCCCAGCAGGCAGGCGCCCAGGAACGTGCCGACCATGGAGCCGCGTCCGCCCATCAGCGAAGCCCCGCCGATCACGACCGCCGCGATCGCGTTGAGTTCGTAGCCCTGGCCGAGGATGGGGCTGGCGATGTTGAGGCGGGCCATGTAGAGGATCGCCGCGATGCCCACGGTGAAGCCGGCGATCACGAAGGCGGCGATCTTGATGCGGGACGTCTTGTGGCCGGACAGGCGTACCGCTTCCTCGTTGTTGCCCGTCGCGTAGATGAGGCGGCCGAACACCGTCCTGGACAGGACGAACCAGCCGGCTCCGGCCAGCAGTACCGCGACCCAGAACACGGCGGGGATGCCGATCAGGGTGAGGGTGCCGAAGTCGTTCAGGGCGGCGGGGAGGTTGTAGATGGTGGCGGCGTCGGTGTAGCGCTCGGCCGCGCCGCGGGCGATGTTGAGCATGGCCAGGGTCACGATGAACGACGGGACCCGCCACTGTTCGGAGATGAAGCCGTTCAGCCAGCCGACGACTCCGCCGACGAGCACGCTGACCAGGATGGCGGCGACCAGGGTCGCGGGGGAGGCCGATCCGGCCATCATGGTGCCGGACACGACGGCGCACAGTGCCATCGACGAGCCCACCGACAGGTCGATGCCGCCCACCAGGATCACGAACGTCATGCCGACGGCCAGCACGGTGTTCAGCGTGATCTGGGTCATGATGTTGCGGAGGTTCTGCTCGGTGGCGAAGTTCGGGGCGGCGAGGACGAAGAATCCCGCGAGCACCACCAGGGCCACACCGATGCCCGCCTCGCCGAGGACGAGCCGTTTGATCATGGTTTTTCACCGTTCTTGAGGTAGCCCGAGTAGGCCAGCGTGAGGATGTGCTCGGCGTCGAAGCCGGCTCTGGCCACCTCTCCGGCGATCTTGCCGCGGGAGAAGACGAGGATGCGGTCGCAGATGCCCATCAGCTCGGGCAGGTCGGAGGAGACGACGAGCAGGGCTTTGCCCTCCGCGGCCAGGCCGAGCAGGAGCTCGTGGATCTCGTATTTGGCGCCTACGTCGATGCCTCGGGTGGGTTCGTCCACGATGAGCACGTCGGATCCGGCGTTGAGCCATTTGGCCAGGACGACCTTCTGCTGGTTGCCGCCGGACAGCGTGCGTACGTGCTGGGTGACGCCGGCCGAGCGCAGGTGCAGGCGGCTGCCCAACTGCTGGGCGAGAGCGCGTTCCCGTTTGAAGGAGAGAAGGGCGCCGCGCAGCTTGGCCAGGGTGACGTTGGCGCTGATGGGCAGGTCCAGGACGAGGCCCTGTGATTTGCGGTCCTCGGTGAGCAGGCTGATGCCGTGCCGCACGGCGTCCTTGGGGTGCCTAATTCGGACTTTGCGCCCGTGAAGCTCGATGGTTCCGGCCAGGGCGGTGTCGGCTCCGAAGATCGCCCGCATCGCCTCGGTACGGCCCGCCCCCACCAACCCGGCGAACCCCACCACCTCCCCCGCCCGCACCGAGAACGACAGCGGCCCCTCGAACCCGCTCACCCGCAGCCCCGTGACCCTGAGCGCCTCCTTGCCCTCCGCCCGCTCCGGCAGCGGCGGGTACTCCTGGGCCAGATCCCGCCCCACCATCGCCCGCACCAGGTCGGGCGCGGTGACACCGGCCATCGGGCGGCTCACGACGCTGCGGCCGTTCCGCAGAACCGTCACCCGATCGGCCAGCTCCAGCACTTCCTGCAGGTGGTGCGAGATGTAGACGATCGCCACGCCGCGCTCGCGCAGCCCGCGCAGGATGCCGAACAGCCGCCCGGACTCGCGCGAGGTGAGCGTCGCGGTCGGCTCGTCCATGATCAGGAGCCTGGCTTCCGTGGAGATCGCCTTGGCGATCTCCACGAGCTGCATCTGCGCGATGCCGAGCCGCTCGACGGGCGTGTCGGGCGCGACGTCCAGCCCGATCTCGGCCAGCAGCGCCGCCGCGTCCGCGCGCAGCCGCCGCCGGTCGACGACTCCCGCCTTGCGCGGGAGCGCGCGCAGGAAGAGGTTCTCCGCCACGGTGAGGTACGGCAGCAGCGCCAGCTCCTGATGAACGACCGAGATCCCCGCCGCCAGTCCGTCGGCGGCGCTGCCCGGCCGGTACGGCCGCCCGTCCAGCGTCATCGAACCGCCGTCCGGCGTGTGGATCCCGGCCAGCGCCTTGACCAGCGTGGACTTGCCGGCGCCGTTCTCACCGACCAGGGCGTGGATCTCGCCCGCCCGGATGTCCAGGTCGACGCCGTCCAGCGCCACCACGCCGGGGAAGCGCTTGACGAGGCCGGTGACCCGCATCATCCGACGTTGTCCTTGGTGATGAGCTTGATCTCGGTCTTCTGCCAGCCGCTGACGTTCTCGCCGGCGATCATCTTCATCGCGTAGTCGATGCCGTTGGCGGCCTGCTGCGCGCCGTACTGGTCGAGGGTGGAGACGACCGCGCCGCTCTTGACGTAGGAGGCGATGGCCGGGATGTTGTCGAACGCGGCGACCTTGATCTGCTCCTTCTTGCCCTGCTCCTCGATGGCCTTGAGCGCGCCGAGCGCCATGTTGTCGTTGGCGGCCAGCACGCCCTTGATGTTCGGGTGGGCGGTGAGCATGTTGCCGAAGACGGTGTGGGCCTCGTTCGTCTCCCAGTGGGCGGTCTTGGAGTCGACCAGTTTGAGGCCGCCCTCCTTGATCGCGTCCTGGAACCCGGTCTTGCGCTGGGTGGCGTTGGCCGCGCCCGGGTTGCCCTCCAGGATGACCACCTCGGCGTCCTTGCCGACGGCCTTGACCAGCTCCATGCCGGACTGCTTGGCGCCCTCGCGGTTGTCGGGGCCGACGAAGGGCACCTTGTCCGCGATTCCGGCCGACTTCATCGCGCCCTCCTCAAGCTGAACGTCGATGTTGACGACCTTCACGCCGGAGTCCACGGCACGCTTGAGCGGGGCGACCAGCGCGCGCGAGTCGGCCGGGGCGATCACGATCGCCTTGGCCTGCTGCGTCACGCACTTCTCGATCGCGGCGACCTGGTTGTCGATGTCGGTCTCGTTCTGGATGCCGACCACGCTCAGCGTGAGGTCGCCGCGCTTGGCCGCGTGCTCTTCCGCGCCCTTCTGCATCTGCTGGAAGAACTCGTTGGCCAGCGACTTCATCACCAAACACACGCCCGGCTTCTCACCGGGCTCGGGCGCGGCGGCGCTCTGTCCACCGGTCGTGCCGCCCTCCTTGCCGCACGCGGCCAGCGCGAGGGCCAGACCGGCCACAACGACGATCTTCTTGTTCATCTGGTGTCTCCTTCAGAAGGGAACGCCCGCTTGGAGCACGACGTTGCTGTACGGCGTGGCCTCGCCGGTCCTGACGACCGCGCGGGCCTGGGCGGCGAGCTCTTTGAGCTGGGTGTGCGGGATACGTTCTGGCCGGGTCAGGACGCCGTCGAGGAAGCCGTCGGGCGACTCCTCGGCGATGTAGGCGGTCTCGACGACGAGTTCGGCGAGCACCTCGCGCAGGACGGGGAGGAAGGCCGGCTCGCCCCTGCGCCAGACGAGGTCCACCGTCTCGACGCCGGGCGGCACGGGCAGGCCGGGATCGGCCACCACGATCAGGTCGGTGTGTCCGGCCGCCGACAGGATCTGCAGCAGCCGCGGATGCCAGAGCCCGTCAGGACGCATATGACGCCCTTCCATACCGGATGGCGGCCCGGAACGCGTTCCACATCGGCTCAGCCATCGTCCACCCCGCCCACCGGGTCGGGACAGCCGCAGGACCCGCGCCGGATCAGCGTCGCCTCCAGCACCACCCGCTCGCCCCGCGTCGCGTCGCCGCCGATCTTGGCGGCGAGCAGTTCGACGGCACGCCGGCCGAGCTCCTCGATCGGCTGCCGCATGGTGGTCAGGGCGGGCACGGTGTACGACGAGGCGGCGATCCCGTCGAACGAGCACAGAGCGACATCACCCGGGACGGTCAGCCCCAGCTCGGCCGCGGCGCGCATCACCCCGATGGCCTGCTCGTCGCTGGTCACGAACAGCGCCGTGGGCCGGTCCTCCCTGGACAGCAGCTCCCGCCCGCTCAGGTAACCCTGCCGCCGCCCGAACGGCCCGTGCGCCAGCGGCATCCCCGACGGATCGAGCCCCGCCTCGGTGAGCGCCCGCGCCCACCCGGCGACCCGGTCGACGGTGGGGTGGATGTCCTTGGGACCGGCCACGCAGCCGATGCGCCGCTGCCCGTGGCCGAGCAGGTGGCGGGTGGCCTCGTGGGCGCCGCCCTCGTTGTCGAGCAGCAGGTGGCTGGCGGGGGTGTCGTCGAGCTCGCGGTCCAGGACGATGCAGGGCACCCGGGAGGCGGCCAGCAGCGACCGCCAGGCGCGCGGGCCATGGGCGGGAATGAGGATCAGCCCGTCGACCTGCCGGTCGATCAGGGTCCGCACGTACGCGGCCTCGCGCTCGTCGTCGTCCATGGCGTTGCCGAGCAGCAGGGTCAGGCCGTGCTCGAACGCGACGTCCTCGATCTCGCGGGCCAGCTCGGCGAAGAACGGGTTGGCGTTGTCGGGGACGACGAGCCCGATCGTGTGGGTACGGCTGGTGCGCAGCGACCGGGCCACGACGTTCGGGCGGTAGCCGAGCTCGTCGATCGCGCGCAGGATCCGTTCGCGGGTATGGGGGGCGACGTTGCGCGGCCCGTTGTTGAGCACGTAGCTGACGACGGCCTCCGAGGTGCCGGCCAGTCGTGCCACATCACGGCGTGTGACCACTGCGAGTTCGCCCTTCGGTTGTATCAACTCGTGTTGATTCCGCAGTATTCGTCGGCCTTTCCCTGGTTGGCAACACGTGTAGATGGGACGTTATCCAGGTGTTACCCCTGAATCAGAGGAAGGTGACGCAGTCGTAACCAACCCGTCGGCCACGGTTCTCGTCACATGAGCTGTGAACCGCCGTGACTTTCTGGGCGCCGCCGCGCTGGTCCCCGTGTCCCTCTCCGCCGCGCCACCCGACTGGGCGGGCCTGCGCCGCGGGCTCAAGGGCACCCTGGTTCGCCCCGGCGACGCCGCCTACGACCGGTCGAAGCGCCTGTACAACCCGGCCTTCGACCGCATCCGCCCAGGCGGTATCGCGTACTGCGAAACATCGGAAGATGTTGCGAAGTGTCTGGCGTTCGCCCGGCGTACCGGCGTCGCGGTCACCGCACGTTCGGGCGGGCACTCCTACGCGGGCTGGTCCACCGGCTCCGGCCTCGTCGTCGACCTGTCGCGGATGAACGCCGTCACCCACCGCGCGGGCCTGGCCACGATCGGGCCGGGCGCCAAGCTCATGGACGTCTACACCAAGCTGGCCAGGCACGGCGTGAGCATCCCGGCCGGCTCCTGTCCCACGGTCGGCGTGGGCGGGCTGGCGCTGGGCGGCGGGATCGGGGCGGTCTCCAGGAAGTACGGGCTGACCTGCGACCGGCTGGTGTCCGTACGGGTGGTCACCGCCGACGGGCGGGTTCTGGACTGCGACGCGACCCGGCATCCCGCGCTGTTCTGGGCCTGCCGCGGCGGTGGCGGCGGCAACTTCGGCGTCGCCACCTCGTTCACGTTCCGCACCCACACCGCGCGTGAGATCGGCCATTTCTACCTGCGCTGGCCCTGGTCGAAGGCGGCCGCGGCGCTCACCGCCTGGCAGGACTGGGCGCCGGGCGCCCCCGACGAGCTGTGGTCGACGCTGCACCTGGTACGCGACCGCGGGAGCCTCCACGTCCAGCTCGCCGGAACCTACCTGGGCGGCCTGACCGGGCTCAACCGGCACCTCGCGGCGCTGGTGGCCAAGGTCGGGCAGCCGGAGGCCCGTTCGGCGCGGGTGGTGCCGTACCTGGCGGCGATGCGGATCATGGCCGGCGGGCCGGGGCCGCGCACGACGTTCTCCGCCAAGTCGCACCTCGCCTACGGCAGGCTCCCCGCCACCGGCATCGCCAAGCTGGTCGCCTGGGTGGCCAGGCCGGGGCAGCACGCGGTCCTGCTGGACGCGTTCGGGGGCGCGATCGGCCGCGTGGGCGTGCGCGACACCGCCTTCCCGCACCGGGCGGCGCTCTACAGCGTGCAGTACTACGCCGACGGCACCTCCCGCACCTGGCTGCGCGGCGTCCACGGCGAGATGCGCGCGTTCCTGGGCGACCACGCCTACGTGAACTACATCGACCCCGACCTGCGCGCATGGCGCTCGGCCTACTACGGCCCGAACGCCGCCCGGCTGGCCGAGGTCAAGGCCGCCTACGACCCGGGCCGCGTATTTCGGTTGCCCCAGGGCGTCTAGCTGGCATAAACCTGCATGCATGCGTCATTGGCCCCTGTTCGGTCTCCGGATCACCACCCCCAACCTCCAGCTCCACATGCCGTCGTTCGCCGAGCTCGACGAGCTGGCAGAACGGGCCGCCGAAGGCGTGCACGAGGAGGGATTCATGCCCTTCGTCATCCCGTGGACGGAAGCCGAGCCCGGCGAGCGGGCCAAGGCGACCGTGCTCTACCACTTCAAGTCCTGGGGCACCTGGAAGCCGGAGGACTGGACCGCGAACTTCGTGGTGGTCCGCGACGGCCAGGTCGTCGGCACGCAGGAAGTGGCGGCCGTCGACTTCGCGGTCACCCGCGAGGTGGTCACCGGCTCCTGGCTGGGCCGCCGCTTCCACGGCCAGGGCATCGGCACCGAGATGCGCAAGGCGGCGCTGCACCTGGCCTTCGAGGGGCTGGGCGCGCGCTGGGCCAGGACGGTGGCGTTCGAGGACAATCTGCCCTCGCTCGGCGTGACCAGGAAGCTCGGCTACCGGGAGGACGGCATCCAGATCGACAACCGCAAGGGCGAGGCGGTGCCCAGCAAACGTTTCCGCATGGCCCGCGAGGACTGGAAGCCGGAGGAGGGCTACACGGTCACCGGGCTGGAGCCGTGCCTGCCGCATCTGGGAGCGCGCTGATCATCGGCAGCCGGCACGACTCGCGGCGGAACTTGCCGGGGGCCAGGCCGTACTCGCGCTTGAAGGCGTTGGCGAAGGCGAACTCCGAGCCGTAGCCGACCCGCGCGGAGATCTCGCCGAGCGGCGCGTCGCTCTCGCGCAGCAGGTGGGCGGCGGTGCCCAGCCGCCACCACGTCAGGTAGCCGAGCGGCGGCTGACCGACGAGCTGCGTGAAGCGGCGCGAGAAGGCGGCCCGCGACAGGCCGGCCTCCCGGCCGAGCGACTCGACCGTCCACGGCGCCGCGGGGTCGCGGTGGATGGCGTCGAGGGCGGCGCGGATCGACGGGTCGGTCAGCGCCCGCGCCCAGTTGTCCACCTTGCAGTGCTCGTGCGAGCCGTCGAACCAGGTGCGCAGGATCAGCAGCAGGAGCATGTCGAGCAGCGAGGAGACGAGCAGGTCGGCCCCGGCGCGCGGGCGGTCGATCTCGGCGCCGAGCAGGTCGACGGCGGCGCGCAGCTCGGGATGGTGGCCGAGGCGGGCGGGCAGGTGGACGACCTCGGGCAGTGAGCGCAGGATCGGGTGGAGTCTGGAGGGGTCGAGCCGGTAGCCGCCGCCCAGCAGCACCGTGCTGGCACCATCGCCGCCCAGGACGGCGGAGGCGAACAGCTCGCGCTCCCCGTCGCCGCAGTCGGCCGTGGCGATCGCGCTGTCGGGCGAGTCGGCCAGCACGTAGGGGTGGCCTTGCGGGAGGAACACGACGTCGCCGACACTCAACGCGATGGGCTCTCCCTCGGGCGGAAGCAGCCAGCACGAACCTTGCAGAACCACCTGGAAGCCGGCCGTACCCGCCGCGGCGGGGAAGGAGTGGCCCCAGGGAGCGCGCCACTCGACCCGGACCGAGTTCGCCCGGCCGACGCGCATGGAGGCGATGACGTCGCTCAGCAGATCCACACCGGCAGTATAGCTCGCGAGACGCTCACGTATAAAATGCAGACGGCAGCGCATTGGAGGTCTTCGTCCGGTTTCCTACTCTGGAACGCATGACGAAGATCGGCATCATCATCGGCAGCACCCGTCCCGGCCGCAACGGCGAGGCCGTCGCCCGCTGGGTTCACGAACTGGCCACCAAGCGCGACGACGCCGCGTACGAACTGATCGACCTCAAGGACCATCAGCTGCCCCACCTCGACGAGGCGCTGGCCGCGGCGGCGGCTTCCGGCGCTTACGACCACCCGCACACCAAGATCTGGTCGGAGACGATCGCCGGATACGACGGCTTCGTCTTCGTGACCCCGGAGTACAACCGGGGCACCCCGGGCGTGCTGAAGACCGCCATCGACTTCCTGTACGCCGAATGGCATGACAAATCAGCCGGAGTCGTCGGCTACGGCGTGAGCGGCGGCGTACGCGCGGCCGAGCACCTGCGGCAGGTGCTCGGCCAGGTCAAGGTGGCCAACGTGCAGGCCGGGGTGGAGCTGCTGCTGCACGCCGACTTCGAGGACTTCAGCGTCTTCAGGCCGCGCCCCCACCAGGAGGACCAGGTCACCATGATGCTCGACCAGGTCGTCACCTGGAGCCGGGCGCTGTCCGCGGTCAGGGCCTGAAGTGGCGCAGCACCTCGGGGTTGGCCATGGCGTCGGGGTTGGCGGCCTGCTCGACGGGGGTGCCGAGCAGGATCTTGCGCACCGGCACCTCCAGCTTCTTGCCCGACAGGGTCCGCGGGATGCCGGGCACCTCGCGGATCTCGTTGGGCACGTGCCGGGGTGACAGCTCCTCGCGCAGCGTGGTCTTCAGCGCCGCCACCAGCTCGTCGGTGAGCGTGGCGCCCTCGGCGAGGGTGACGTAGAGCAGCAGGCGGCCCTCCTGGCCGAGCTGCCCGGTGTCGATGACCAGGCTGTCGGCGATCTCCTCGAAGCGCTCGACGACCCGGTAGAACTCGCTGGTGCCCATCCGCACGCCGCCGCGGTTCAGCGTCGAGTCGGAGCGGCCGTAGATCACGCAGGAGCCGTCTTCGTTGATCTTGATCCAGTCGCCGTGCCGCCAGACGCCGGGGTAGACGTCGAAGTAGCTGTCGCGGTAGCGCTCGCCGCCGGGGTCGTTCCAGAACATCACCGGCATCGAGGGCATCGGCGCGGTCAGCACCAGCTCGCCCACCTCACCGATCACCGGCTTGCCCGTCGGGTCGAAGGAGGCGATGGCCGCGCCCAGCGACCGGCAGGGGATCACGCCCGCCCTGATCTCGTGCAGCGGGGTGGCGCCGACGAAGCCGGTGCACACGTCCGTGCCGCCGGAGAAGGAGCCCAGCGGCACGCCGGGCAGCGTCTCGGCCACCCACGCGAACCCCTCGGGCGGCAGGGGCGATCCGGTCGAGCCGATACCCCGCAGCCGGTCGAGGCCGGCCGGCCGTACGTCCGACTTCATCGAGGCGATGATGTACGGCGCGCCGACCCCGAAGTACGTGACCCCCTCGGCGGCGGCGATCTTCCACAGGTCGTTGGGCGCCCCGTCGTACAGGACCGGCACCGCGTCGACCAGCAGGGCCCCGATGAGGTAGTTCCACATCATCCAGCCCGTGGTGGTGTACCAGAAGAACACATCGCCTTCACCGAGGTCCTGGTGGAAGGAGAGCGACTTCAGGTGTTCCAGCACCACGCCGCCGTGCCCGTGCACGATCGGCTTGGGCAGTCCGGTAGTGCCGCTGGAGTACAGGATCCACAGCGGGTGGCCGAAGGGCACGCGCTCGAACTCCAGCGGCCCCTCCTCCGCGCGCAGCCCCTCCCAGCCGACCACCTCGCCGGACGGCACCGCGGCGGCGTGGCCGGGCGCGGGCTCGGCCCGCTGCGGCGGGCGGCCCTCCTCGGCGGCGGTCAGGTACGGGATCCACACGGTCGCGCGCAGCGAGGGCAGCGCGGCGGCGATCTCGGCGACGGCGGCCGAGCGGTCGAAGCTCTTGCCGTTGTACGCGTAGCCGTCGACCGCGATCAGCACCTTGGGCGCGATCTGCCGGAACCGGTCGACGATGCTGGGCACGCCGAAGTCGGGCGAACCGGCCGACCAGATCGCCCCGAGCGAGGCGGTGGCCAGGAAGGCGATGAGCGCCTGCGGGATGTTCGGCAGGTAGCCGGCGACGCGGTCGCCGCGCCCCACGCCGAGCCGCACCAGACCGGCGCGGACCCTGCCCACCTCCGAGCGCAGCTCGTCGTAGCCGATCTCCTGGCGGGCGCCGTCCTCGGAGACGAAGACGACCGCGGTGCCCTCGCCACGGGCGAGCGCGTTCTCGGCGTAGTTCAGCGAGGAGCCGGAGAACCACTCCGCGCCGGGCATCGTCCCGGTGAGGACGGGCCCGTCACCACGCTCCCCGACCACCCCGAAGTAGTCCCAGAGCGACTGCCAGAACTCCGCCGGGCTGTCGACCGACCACTGCCACACGTCCTCGTACCGCGCGCCGATCCGGTCCTGCTCGCGCAGGTAGGCGGTCAGCTTGGCCCGCCCGATCACCTCGGCGGTCGGCTCCCAGACAAGTGCACCTTCCTCAACCATGCGCCCATCCTGTCGTTCACCAGGTGGAAAGTCACACTCGACCGCCCACACATCCCGCTACCTTCTTAGGTGGTCAACCGCCATATGCGCCGCCGTGCCGATGACCGCGTCAGCCCTCGGCTGGTTCACCGCGGGGCTGAACGATCGGGTGAAAACGGCCACGGCGTAGCGGCCGCCATCGGGATACTCCACTACCCCCGCTTCGTTGCGAATAGTCGGCAGAGTGCCGGTCTTTCCGCTCACATCCACATCGTCGTACGGGAAGCCCGCCGCCAGCCGGTGCGGCCACACCTGCAGCGCGAACACCTCGCGCATCCACCCGCACAGTTCGGCCGAGGCCGCCTCGTCCCGCCAGATCATCGCGAACAGCCGCGTCAGTTCCCGCGGCGTGCTGCTGTTGGTCCGCGCGGGGTCCAGCGCCCGCATCCGCGCCAGCTCGTCGAGGTCCTGGAACGGCCAGCCATGCCCGCTGTCCTCGGCCATGCTGTCCAGCATCGTCGCGCCGTTCATGGTCACCCGGGTGCCGTCCAGCCCGAACCCCGCCAGCATGGCGTTGACCGCGTCCAGCCCCACCCGCTCGACCAGCACGTCGGCGGAGGCGTTGTCGCTGACCGCGATCATCAGATACGCCAGGTCGCGGAGCGAGATCGTCACCTCGTCCCGCATCGCCGAGAGCCCCGTCGGCCCCGACGTACGCCCAGCCGCCGGCACCAGCACCCGCTCCGCCAGATCGACCCGGCCCGCGTCGGCCTGCCTGCACAGCTCCACGAGCAGCGGCACCTTGAACACCGAGGCGATCGGCCTGGCCTCGTCCTGCTGGTAGCCGCACTCGCGCCCGCCGTCGATGTCGACCGCGTGCAGCCACCCCTCGACCCCGGCCGCCGCGAACACCTCGCCCAGCTCGATCTCGTTCATGCCAGCGCCCCCGGCCTGCGGCTGACCCGCCGCACGGGCGCCGAGCTCTGTTCCGCCATCCCGGCGCTCTCCTTCAGTGTTCGTACGGCTGCCGCCGAGAAGCCGGCCACCGTGTCGGAGGCCACCCGCCACGCGGTGGAGATCCGGTAGGACAGCGGCGAGCCGATCAGCGGCCGCCAGACCAGCCCCGGCGACTCCTGCCGTGGCCCGAACGCGACCGCGGCCCCTGCCATGACCAGCCCGAGACCCGACCCTTCGTGCACCTGCGCGGGAACGTACCCACGGCGACGGCATTCTGCCAGCGCCTCCGCGTGCATGCCCGGCTCGCCCTCCTTCGGCGGCATGAGCAGCTCGCGCCCGGCCAGGTCGGCCAGGTGCACCTCGGCGCGCTGGCTCAGCTCGTCGCCCTCGGCCAGCAGCACGCCCTGGGGCTGGACGAGCGTCTGGCCGAAGTACAGGCCGGGGGCGGTCACCGGGTGGCGGACGACGCCGACGTCGATCGTGCCGCCGGCCAGGGCGGCCACCTGGTCGGCGGTCCAGATCTCGGCGGGCGCCAGCCGTACCTCGGGATGGCTCTCGCGGAAGCCCGCGACCAGGGCGGCGATCACCGCGGCGGCCAGGTCGGGCGGGACCCCCACCTTGAGCACCGCGCCCTCGCCGTGCCTGGCCAGCTCGCGCAGGCGGTCGACGCGGGCGACGATCTCGCGGGCCTCGCCGAGCAGGAGGCGGCCCGCCTCGGTCAGGCGGACCTGACGCGCCGAACGGTCGAACAGGCGCACGCCGAGCTCCTCCTCCAGGCGCTTGATGCGCTGGCTGAGCGGCGGCTGGGCCATGCCGAGGCGGATGGCGGCGTTGCCGAAGTGAAGTTCCTCCGCCACCACGGTGAAGTAGCGCAGGTGCCGGACAAGGTCCATGGCCAGCGATGATATCCAGATTTATATCTACTCTGGGCCTATATCCATATTGGACATGGTTTGGTGGTGTCTGGTGTTCTCTGCGTCATGGCTATGACAGGGGGACCGATGCTGGGCGAGTTGCGGCAGGAGGGACCACCGCGGCGACGGCGGCGCAGGTGGCCGTGGGTGGTCGCGGGGGTGCTCGTGCCCGCCGTCGCGGCGGGCGGCGTCGTCTGGGCCCTGCGTACCGAGGGCTCGGCGGAGAAGACCGCCGACGCCTATCTGTCGGCCTGGTCGAGCAACGACTACGCCGCCATGAAGGCGCTGGTGGCCGATCCGCCCAAGGACTTCGTCGAGTGGCACGAGAAGGTACGCCGCGACCTCAAGCTGGAACGGCAGTCGTTCACCGCGACCAGGACCGGCGGGGTGTTCGCCGCGAGCGCCGCCGACCTCGGCTACGAGAGCTTCGGGGCCAGGCTCACCGGGCGGGGGCCCGACCTGGACTACGAGGGCAAACTCCATCTGGTCGAGAAGGACCGGCGCTGGATGGTCGCCTGGACGCCCGCCACCATCCACCCCGAGCTCAAGCCCGGCCGGTCGCTGCGGCTGGTGACCGGCAAGGACGAGACCGTGCCCGTCCTGGCCGCCGGCGGCAGGCGCATCGACGCCGCGGACGTACCCGGTTCCGTGCAGCAGATCGTGGCCGGGCTGAAGACGAAGTACGTCGACCGGCTACGCGTGCCCAACACCGCCAAGATCAACCTGTACGAGGACGGC
Organism: Nonomuraea sp. NPDC059007; assembly: GCF_042740555.1. Lineage (NCBI taxonomy): Bacteria > Bacillati > Actinomycetota > Actinomycetes > Streptosporangiales > Streptosporangiaceae > Nonomuraea > Nonomuraea sp. NPDC059007. The sequence goes on from NZ_JBHYJD010000004.1 coordinate 165,827, forward strand.
GACAAACTGGTCAAAACCCTCGAAGAGGTCAGCGCGGCGAAGCGGGAGCCGTTCCAGACCACGCTCGACCTGCGCGTACACGCGGCCGGGGCGAAGGCGCTCCGGCTCACCAAGAAGCCCGCCGCGCTGGTCGCCCTGCGCCCCTCGACCGGCGAGATCCTGGCCGTCGTCAACAACCGGGGCGGGTTCGACCGGGCGCTCATGGGCAAGTACCCGCCCGGCTCCACCTTCAAGGTCGTCACCGCCTCCGCGCTGGTCGCCGACGGCGTCTCGGCCGCCCAGACGGTCAAGTGCCCCGCCGAGCAGAACATCGGCGGCTTCCCCTTCCACAACGCCGGCTACAAGGACTACGGCAGCCTGCCGTTCCGTGACGCCTTCGCCCACTCGTGCAACACCACGTTCGGCGCCATGACCGTGGGCTCGCTCGGCGCCTCCCGGCTGGCCAAGGTGGCCGGGGACTTCGGCTTCGGCGTCCCCATCGACCCCGGCGTACCCGCGGTGCGGGCCGACTTCCCCGCCGCCAAGGACGACACCGACCTCGCCTCCGCCTCCATCGGCCAGGGCCGCGTCCTGGCCTCGCCCCTGAACATGGCCGCCGTGGCCGCCGCCATCGCCTCCGGCACGTGGCGCCCGCCCCGCCTCGTACCGGCCGAACTGGTCCCGACCGAAGGCGAGTCCCGCCGCCCTTTGGAGGACGACATCGTGAAGGCATTGCGCACCCTGATGCCCGCCGTCGTCTCCGAGGGCACCGCCCAGGCAGCCCCCTTCCCCGCCGGTACGGCCGGCAAGACCGGCACCGCCGAGTACGGCTCAGGCAAGGAACCACCGGCCCACTCGTGGTTCATCGGCTACAAGGGGGACCTGGCGTTCTCCGTCATCGTGGAGGGAGGCGGCGCCGGCTCCGCGGTAGCCGCCCCCATAGCCGCCTACTTCCTCAACAACCTCCCCACCCAGACCTAACCACCCACACCCCCGGCAAGGACCACCCAACAGCACCCTGCCCACAGACCCCGGGATCACGGGTCGCTGGTGGTGGGTGCCGGGCTCGCGGATCGCGGCATCGCGGGCTTTGGGTGTTCCGCCGCCCCTCTGGGTGCCGGGTAGTTCTGCTCGGTGGGGGTGCCGCCGGGAAGTCAGACGGCTTTGCGGTCGAGAGGGGAGGTGAGGCCGGCGACGGCGGCGACCACCTCGGAGGCGTTGGTCAGGTCGGGCAGGACCAGGTCGGCCCCCGCCTCACGGAGTTCCGAGGCCATGGAGCGCCCAGAAGCCACCCCGATCATCGCCGCCCCACCGATCTTGGCGGCCTGCACGTCGCGGGTCGAGTCGCCGATCACCACCGTGTTGGCCACCGTGAACGGCGTGCCGGCCCGCTGCTTGGCCCGCCCCTGCGCCACCTGCAACAAGGTGGCCTTCGGGTAGACCTCCTCGCCATAGCCACCGAGGTCGAAGTCGATGTGCTTGTCCAGCCCGAACGCCTTGAGCTTGTGCACGGCGTTGCTCTTGATGGTGCCGGTCAGCACCGTCTGGATCACCCCGTCGAGCCGGGCCACGGCCTTGAGCGCGTCCTTGGCCCCGGGCATCATCCGCCCCTCCTTGGCCAGCCGCTTACGCCGGTCGGCGAAGGCCATGGCCAGCGCCGACAGGAACTTGGGCAGGTGGGCGTCCTCGGCCACGATCCCGTTGACGGCCAGCGTCTCGAAGACGATCTCGGAGTCGGGCCGCCCCAGTGCCGGTACGAGTTTGACCAGGGGCCGCCCGGTCACGACCCGGAAGGCCTCCGCGTAGGCGTCGCGGGTCACGATCGCGACGTCGACCAGCGTGAGGTCGATGTTCCAGAGCACAAGGCGGTTGATGGCAGCCTCCTGAGGGGGTTCATGTCAGGGTACGGCTCCCGCCCCCGCGAAGCTGCCCCGCGAGGGCATTTAAGCATGATTGCCGGTAGTGATGCTTTGTGAGAAGAAACCCGCTCATCATGGCGACACGCAAGAATTGATCAAGCTTCTGACCTGGGAAAACTTATATTGACCCCGTGAGTGCCACAGCACGCCTCCGGCCGACGGCCCGATTCCTGGCGGGTGATCTGATCTGGATCGTCCCGCTGGCCGTCGCGAGCTGGGTGCTGGCCGACCTGTGGCCGCCCCACCAGCCCTGGGCGGACCTGGCGATGACGATCGCCCTGCTGGCACCGATGATGTGGCGCCATCTCTATCCGGTGGGCGTGTTCACGCTGGTGTCCGCGCTCGCGCTGGTCCAGATGCTCAACGGCTGGCCGCCGCTGCTGGCCGACCTGGGCGTCTGCATCGCGCTGGCGACCGTGGCCGTCAGCCGCGGCCTCGCGATCTCGCTGCCCGCGCTGATCCTCACCTGCACGGGCCACGTCATCTGGGCGCTGGCCTACCCGAGGTCGATGATGCCGTTTCCGTGGATGGCCAACCAGTTGTTGTTCATCGTGCTGGTGTGGTTCGCCGGACGGTACGTGCTGGCCAAGCGCATGGTCATGCAGGGCATCAGGGAGCGGCTGCTGCTCGCCGAGCGGGCCAGGGAGGGCGAGGCCCGCGCGGCGGTCGACCGCGAACGGCTGCGCATCGCCCGCGACCTGCACGACAGCGTGGCGCACAACGTGACCGTGATGATCACGCATGCCGAGGGCGCCCGGCTCGGGCTCGACGCCGATCCGGCCGGCGCCAAGACCGCCCTGGCGCAGATCGCCGAATGCGGCCGCGCCGCCCTGCACGACATGCGGGAACTGGTGAGCGCCCTGCGCGCCGGCTCCTGCCCACGTCCGTGGCGCGAGGTGATCGACGGCCTGGTCCAGCGGATGCGGCGCAGCGGCGTCCCCGGCATCGCGGTACGCGTCGAGGGCGAGCCGGACACCGCGCCGGACGAGGTGCTCCTGGCCGCCCAGCAGGTCGTCGGCGAGGCGCTGACGAACGTGCTCAAGCACGCCGGGCGCGGCGTCGCGGCCTCCGTGTTCGCCGCCTTCACCGCGACCGGGGCCTACGTGAAGGTCGAGGACGACGGCGGCGGCCCGCTCGCGGCCGTGTCCCTGCCGGCCGGCGGCAACGGACTGGCCGGGCTGCGGGAGCGGGTGCGCGGGCTCGGCGGCGAGTTCAGCGCCGGTGCGCGGCGTGGGGGCGGCTTCGTGGTCGAGGCCCGCCTGCCGTACCCGATCCGACTGTCCTGCGCGGCCGAGGGCCGCCTGCCGTACGCGAAGGAGAGTGGCGATGCGGCCTGACGGCGAGAACCTCCTGCGGGTCCTGCTCGTGGACGACCAGGAGCTGATCCGCGCGGGCGTGCGGATGGTGCTGCGGTCGGCGCCGGACGTCCTGGTGGTCGGCGAGGCGTCGGACGGCGCGCTGGCGCTGGCGGCGCTGCGCGAGACGCCGGCCGATGTCGTGCTCATGGACGTGCGCATGCACGGCATGGACGGGATCGAGGCCACCGCCCGCATGCGCACGGACTTCCCGGGCACGTGCGTCGTGCTGCTGACCGCCTTCGACGAGGACGGCCTGGTCAGAGCGGGGCTGGCGGCGGGGGCTGACGGGTTCGTGCTCAAGGACGCGCCGCCGGAGGAACTGCTGCGCGCCATCCACACCGTCGCCGACGGCGGCGCCTACGTCTCCCCCATGCTCGCCAAGCGCCTGCTCGACGAGTACCGCCCGCAGCTCTACGAGGCCCCGGTGGCGGCGGGCAGACTCGACGAGCTGACGCGACGGGAGCAGGAGGTGTTCACGCTGGTGGCGCGCGGGCTGACGAACTCCCAGATCGCCGAGCGCCTGTCGCTGTCGCCGGTCACCGTGCGCACCCACGTGGACAACGTGCTGGGCAAACTGCACCTGCCGCACCGCAGCCGCCTCATCGTCTTCGCCTACGAGAATGATCTGGTACGGCCTCAGCGTTTCGATGAGCCGCCAGCGTGAAGATGGTTGCCACGACCGTCTCTGGGGATGACGATAAGCGACATTTCACGACATAGCGTGATTTGCGGAGGTTAACGCTATGTGGAAGTGCGCTATAGGGCGTCACATGCTTTGCCTGGCTGCCTGCCTGGCCGCCGTCATCGCCGGGTCGGCGCTCATCATGGGCGCCTGGATCGGCAACGGCACGGAATCCGGGCGGCTGACCCAATGCTTCTCGTCCGAGCGCATGGACCTCGCGGTGCTGCCCGCCGGCTTTCCGCGCGAGGGCGGCCCGCCACAGATCCCCGGCCGGACGATCGCCGCCCTGCGCGCCCTCCCCGGCGTCACCGCCGTGCGCGAGGTGCGCGGCGGCACCGTACGGGCCAGCTGGCCGCGGGCCGACGCCACCGCGATGGAGGTCGTCGCGCTGCCGGCCAACGGCCTGCCCATGCTTCCCATCGTCCACGGCGAGCCGCCCGCCGTCGACGGCGAGGCCGTCGTGGACGAGGCGAGCGCCGTCTCCTACGGGCTCCGCGTCGGCAGCACCGTCACCGTCACCGACCCGCGCGGCGCGCCGGTCCACCTGCGCGTGAGCGGCATCCTCCAGGTCGACATGGACAAAACCATGATCGCCAGAGGTACGCTCGGCCTGAACCCGCAGACCGCCGCCGCCCTCGTCAGCCCGATCAGGCTCAGCGGCCTGCAGGTGACGCTCGACTCGGCCTCGCTCGCCGGACCGGTACGCGACCAGGTCGCCGGCGAGCTGGGCTCCGCCTACACCGTCCACACCCGCCAGGACATCGCCGCCCGCCGCAGCGCCGACGCAGGCGTCCTGAGCATCGCGCTGGCCACGCTCGGCATGACCGCCACCACCGTGGGCGCCGCCGCGAGCTGCTCCACCCTGGGCCGGCTGCGTTCCTACCTGCTCCAGTCCGCCGGCGCCCAGGTCGCCGTCCAGGGACGGCGGCGCATCCGCCGCATGATGGTCTACGACCGGCTCATCGGGTTCGCCACCGCCGCGACCGCGGGCGCCGGGCTGGTCGTCGGCACGCTCGTCCTGCTCGCGGGATCGGGCGCCGACCTGCCGTGCCTCAGCGTGTTCGCGATCTCCTCGACGCTCATGCTGCTGCCCTTGGCCGCCTACACCTGCGCCATGTTCCTCGCGCCCATCCCCGCCCTGCTCCGGCACTCCTGAGCGGTCAGGAGGTCTTGCGGGCGCGGGCGGCGCGGCGCTTGCCCTCGTGCATGGCCTGGACCCGGGCGATCGGGATGGTGTGGCCCTCGGCGACCAGGTCGTCGGGCAGACGCTGCGGCTCCGGCATGGCCTCGGCCCACGGGTCCGCGCCGGACAGCAGGCCGGGCGCGGTGTGGATGGTGAAGTCGGCCGGGCTCACCCGCTCCAGGTCCGCCCACGGGACGGGGAAGGAGACGGGGGCGCCGGGCCGTACCCGCGGGCTGTAGGCGGCGACCACGGTCGCGCCGCCCGCGCGGGTGGAGTCCAGGAAGACCTTGCCCCCGCGGTCCTCGCGGATGAACGCGGTGGTCGCCAGCGCCGGGTCGAGCCGCTCGGCGCGCGCGGCGACCGCGCGGGTCGCCGCGGCGAGGTCCTCGACGCCCGTGCCCGCCGCGACCGGCACGAACACGTGCACGCCTTTGGCGCCGCTGGTCTTCACCGCCCCTTCCAGCCCGTCCGCCCGCAGCGCCTCTCGCACCAGCAGAGCAGCCTGTACGGCCAGCCCGAACGCCCCGTCCTCGGCCGGAGGGTCAAGGTCGAGGATCAGATGCGTGGGCCGGTCTCCGCGAAACAGCGACGGGTGGTACTCGACGGCCCGCTGGTTGGCGAACCACAGCAACGTCCGCCGGTCGCCGCACACGGCGTAGCGGACCTCGCGGTGGGAGCTCTCCGCCCACTGGGTGACGCTGTCGATCCACTCCGGCGCGTACTTGGGCAGGTTCTTCTGCATGAACGGCGGCTGGCCCGGCCGTACCCTGATCACCGACAGGGCCCGCTCGTCCAGCGCCGCGACGATCTGATCGCTCACGGCGTCCAGGTAGTCGACCAGGTCCCGCTTGGTGGCCTCCGCCCCGTCGAACAGCGGCTGGCCCAGATTGCTGAACTCGACCCCGTCACGCGTCTCTTCCACCTTGCCCACCGACCCCACGATGCCCATCCCCGCCGCTCAGGTCAACGACGCGACCGCTCAGGCGTAGGAGAGGGCGTCGGCCAGGGTGTCGACCACGGGCAGGCCGGTGGCCTGGAGGTCGGCCCTGGTGGTCATGCCGCCGGTGTACAGGACGGCCTGGGCGCCGACGTGCCGGGCGGCCAGCCCGTCGTCGACGCTGTCGCCGATCACCAGGACGTCGGCGGGTTCGACGCCGATGGCGGCCAGGTGGGCGCTCATGTGCGCCGCCTTCTCGCCGCCGGTGGTGCCGAGGAGCCCGTCGATCCTGGTGAAGTGCTGATGGATCGCGAACGACTCGACCAGCGGGACCAGGTGCGCGTGCGGCGCCATCGAGCAGAGCGACTGCGTTCCGTCCCAGCCCTGCAGCGCGGCCAGGGCGTCGGCGGCCAGGCCGCAGGCGACGCTCAGGCGGAAGTAGTGCTCGTGGAAGCCGTCGTCGAGCCGCTCCCACTCCCCGTCCTCGAGCGCGCGGCCGAGCATGCGCTCATAGGCCAGCCAGATCGGGCGGGTGTAGACGGCGCGGAAGCCGTCGGCGTCGAGGATGGGCAGTTCGTAGGGCTTGAAGACCTCGTTGGTCGCCCCGACGACCGCGTCGATGTCGTGAAAGAGGGTACCGTTCCAGTCCCAGATGATGTGCTTCGTCATGTCAGAACAATCTTATCGGCCGATCGCGACATTCCGGTGAACACGACGGAGCCGCGACCCGAAGGCCGCGGCTCCCCCGCGTGCTGATCAGCCGCGAGCCAGGGTGATCAGCCGCAGGCCTGCGCGGTCTTGCCGTTGGCCCAGGACTTGGTGTGCTTGGCCACGGCGTAGCCCCAGGCGCAGATGTTGGCGCCCTCGATCATGTCGCCCCAGTGGTGGCCGCCGTTGCCCTTGCCGTAGTTGAAGTGGACCACCCTGTTGCCGTTGCCGTTGGGCTTGGCCAGGATGACGCGGATGAGGCCGGTGTCGAGCGGGGACACCCAGATCTCGGTCCAGTTGGTCTTGCACTTGCGCGACCACATCAGCTTGATCGTGCCGTACTTCTTGTTCGAACCCTTCTGGACCAGCGTGCTCTGCTTCGAGACGATCCCCGACGCGGCACAGCCGGACTTGTACGGGTCCTGCTTGTCGTAGCTCCGAGCGGCGTGCGCGGCGGGAGACATCATGGCCAGAAGCGCCCCCGTGGCCGCCACTCCGGCTACTGCGGCTCGGATTCTCACTGAGACAGACTCCTTCGTGTTATCCGATGTGTAAACCCACGGCAGCCTACAAGGGATGTTCACGAAAGAGTCAAGAACAATCTCCGAATTGGGATGACCCTAACGGAGGAGATCGGGGATCTCCTGGGTCGCGTACCACATCAGTTCGTGCGCCTCGGCGCCGTCCACGGTGAAGCGGGCGTCGTCGTCGCCGTCATCCGCGGCCGGGAGGGCGGCGATGGCCGCTTCGATGTCGGGGATGGCGTACAGGTCGTCCACGTGTGCCGCGGCCACCTTGGACAGGGGGACCGACTCCGCCAGCCGTACCCTGGCGCGCTCGGCCAGGTCCACGCCCACCGTGAGCCCCCCGTCGGGGACCTCGGCCGCGACCACCACCCGCCGTGGCGCGGCGTCCACGCCGTCGGCGCGGTCGGCGGCGAGCATGCGCAGCGAGGCGCGGGCCGCCTCGGTGAGCGCCACGTATTCGAGCTCTTCGGTGTCGCCGGAGGCGTACCACTCGGTCAGCGCGGGGGTGACCGCGTAGCCGATCAACGGGGCCGGGCCGAGCTCTCCCGCGGCGACGGCCTTGGCCAGCGCGGGGAGCGTGCACGGCAGATAGACGCGCATGATGTGCCTTTCCGAGAAATCAAGAGCTCTATCATGCCCGCCGCAGCGGCAGCCGGAGGAGCGTCTCGAGTTCGGCGATGGTCGTGTCCGCGTCGCGGTGGTGGATGCCGGTGATGCCGAGGCCGCGGGCGGCGGTGATGTTCGCCTCGATGTCGTCGACGAAGACGCAGCTCCCGCCGGGCAGGCCCACCAGGCCGAGCGCGTGGTGGAAGATGCGCGGCTCGGGCTTGCGCATGCCCACCTCGCCGGAGATCACCACCGCGTCGAAGACCTCGTCCCAGTCGTCGCGCGGGTAGGTGTTGGACCACGAGTTCGACAGCAGGCAGGTTCTGATCCCCGCGTTCCGCGCCAGCCGCAGCATGTCGTACATGACGTCCACCCGGTCGAAAGCCGCGAACATCCTCTCCAGCAGCCCCTCCGCGACCGGCGGCGCCCCGTCCACGGTGCGCAGCCGCGCCGCCAGGTCCCGCTCGAACGCCGCTCCCGGCATCTCCCCGCGCTCCAGCGCGTGTACGACGCTCTCGCCGTCGCCGTTGTAGGCGTGGTCCACGAGGCCGCGCATGACCGTGCGGTAGTGGGCGCCGTCGATGCGATCGGCCTCGATCCACTTGGCGATCGCGGTGGACAGGCTCGTCGTGAGCACGCCGCCCCAGTCGATCAGCACCCCTGCGACCACGGAGACCTCCCGGTGATGGAATATCGTTCTAGGGTAATTCCCCCGGGAACGCGGCCGGCGGCGGGCGGGACATATCCACTGAATCGGGCTCAACCTAACGCTGGTTAGGGTGACCGCATGGTGACCATCGACGACTATCGCGCCCCTGGTCCGGACATCTTCGTCTTCCCGCCGATCATCGACGGCGGCCCCTTCTGGTTCACCAAACCCGTGCTCCTCGCGGTCGCCTGCGCGGGGCTCGTCATCGCCTTCTGCTGGGCCGCCTTCGCCAAGCCCAAGATCGTCCCCCGTGGCGTCCAGAACGCCGGGGAGTACGTCTACCTCTTCGTCCGCGAGCAGGTCGCCAAGCCGTTCCTGGGGGCCGACGCCGACCGCTTCATGGGCCTGCTGTTCACCCTGTTCTTACTGGTCCTGACCTGGAACCTGGTGGGCCTCATCCCGTTCGTCCAGTTCCCGGCCTCCTCGCACATCGCCTTCCCCGCGGTGCTGGCCGTCGCGATCTTCGTTCTCAAGGTCTACCTGGGCGTCAAGCATCAAGGATTCGCCGGCTACCTCAGGAACATGTCCGTCCCGCCCGACCTGCCCAGGTGGGCGCTGGGGATCTACGTGCCCATGGAGCTGGCGCACCAGTTCCTGTTCTCGTGGGCCACCCACGCCATCCGGGTCTTCGCCAACATGTTCGCCGGCCACATGCTGCTGGCCTTCTTCAGCTCGGTCGGCTTCTGGTTCCTGGTGGAGAAGCTCACCCCGCTGGGCGCCCCGGTCGGGCTGCTGGGCGTGGCGATGACGATCCTGCTGACGGCCTTCGAGCTGTTCATCATGTTCCTGCAGGCGTACCTGTTCACCATGCTCTCGGCCATGTACATCGCCAGCGGCCTGCGCGCCGAGCACTAACCGGCTGCGCGGGCGGCGAGCTTCCTGTGTTTCGCCGAGCGCAGCACCTTCGCGGCCTGCTCGGCCGAGGCCTTCGGCGCCTCGGTCAGGAAGCCTCGGTTCTTCCTCAGCGTGAGCAGCCGGGTCACCGAGGCGTCCAGCCGCGCCTCGGAGATCCGGCCCGACTTCACCGCCCCCAGCACCGCGTTGTACGCCTTCGGGAAGTCGGCGGGCATGAGCAGCAGGTCGGCCCCGGCCAGCACGGCGCGTACCGCCACCTCGCCGTCGCCGTACTTCTTGCGCACCCCGCCCATGTTCAGGGCGTCGGTGGAGATCACGCCCTTGAAGCCGAGCTTGTCGCGCAGCAGCCCGGTCAGGATGGGCTTGGACAGTGTGGCCGGATCGCCGGAGTCGTCCAGCTTCGGCATCACGATGTGCGCGCTCATGACCGCGTCCACGCCCGCGTCGATCGCGGCCTTGAACGGCGGCGCGTCCAGCTTCTCCCACTGCGCCCGGGTGTGCTTGATCACCGGTAGCCCGGTGTGGCTGTCGGTCGCGGTGTCGCCGTGGCCGGGGAAGTGCTTGGCGGTGCTGGCCACCCCGGCCTCCCCGAAGCCCTTGACCGCTGCGCTCACCATCTTGGCCACCTTGGCCGGATCGTCGCCGAAGGCCCGCCGGCCGATCACCGGGTTGCGCGGGTTGAGGTTCACGTCGGCGACCGGGGCGAAGTCGAGGTTGACCCCGAGGGCTTTCAGCTCGTCGCCGGTGGCCCTGGCGACCGCCCGCGAGAACTCCGTGTCCCCGGTGGCGCCGATCCGGTCGGCGCTGGGCAGATCGGTCATCAGCGCCGACATCCGCGAGACCAGGCCGTTCTCCTGGTCGGTACCGATGAGCAGCGGAACCCGCTTCGCCGCCGCCTGCAGGCCGTTGGCGAGCCTGACGACCTGCGCGGTGCTCTTGACGTTGGCCGGGAACAGGATCACGCCGCCGAGGTGGTACTTGGCGACGACCTTCGCGGGCGTCTGGGCGCCGAACCTGGCCTGGTTCTCGCCGGAGACGGTGTCGGCGGCGGTGCCGTACACGACGGGCATGAACAGCTGCCCGACCTTTTCCTCCCGGCTCATCGCCTTCACCAGCCGCTCGACCTCGTCCACCCGGGGCTTCTGCGACGTCGGCGCGGAGGCGGCCGGGCTCGGCTGTGCGGCGGCCGCGGCCGAGCTCGGCGCCGCCGGACCGCCCCCTCCGCCCGCGCACGCGCCCAGAGCGAAGACGAGCATGCCTACGGTGCCGATGCGTCCAACCATGTCCAACACGTTATCCGGGCAAGGCCGTGCAAGAGCCGCAGGAGGCTAAAGTCCGAGCTCCGCGAGTCCGGGCAAATTGGAGCGGGCCGCCGCGCGCGCGTGCCGCGCCGTCGCCTGCCCGCGCGCCGCGTGCGCCGCGCGCCCGCACTCGTCCAGCGTGCTCACCGCCAGCGCCGCCCGTACGGCCGGCAGCGCGGTAGCGCTCATCGACAACGTGCTCACCCCGAGCCCGGCCAGCACGCAGGCCAGCACCGGATCGGCCGCCGACTCCCCGCACACCCCGCACTGCCGCCCGTTGTCCGAGGCGGCGGTGGCCGTGGCGGCGACGAGGTCGAGCAGCGCCGGCTGCCACGGGTCCTGCAGCCCGGCCAGCGCGCCCACCTGCCGGTCGGCGGCGAAGGTGTACTGCGACAGGTCGTTGGTCCCGATCGAGAAGAAGTCGACCTCCTGGGCGAGTCCGTGCGCGCGCAGCGCCGCCGCCGGCACCTCGATCATCACGCCCGCGCTCGGCAGCCCGGCGGCCCGGCACGCTCCGGCGAACCACCTGGCCTCCTCGGCCGTGGCCACCATCGGTGCCATGACGTGCAGCTCGGCGTCGGTGCCTGCCGCCGCGGCGGCCAGGGCGGCCAACTGCACGGCCATCACCTCCGGATGGAGGCGGAACATCCGCAGCCCACGCTCCCCCAGCGCCGGGTTCGGCTCAGGCGCGGACGGCTTCAGGAAGGCCAGCGGCTTGTCCGCCCCGGCGTCCAGCGTGCGCACCACGACCTTGCCGCCGGGGAAGGCCTCCAGGACCGCCCGGTACGCGGCTTCCTGCTCCTCGATCGAGGGCGCCTGCGCGCGGTCCAGAAAGAGGAACTCCGTCCGGTACAGGCCCACGCCCTCGGCGCCGTTGGCCAGCGCGGGGTCGAGGTCTCCCGGACCGCCGATGTTGGCCAGGAGCGGCACCAGGTGCCCGTCCTTGGTCCGCCCCGGGCCGCGGACCGCGGCGATCGCGGCCTGCCTGCTCTCCTGCGCCCCCACCGCGGTGGCCACGTCGTCGTCGGACGGCTCCAGCCGTACCTCACCGGTGGACCCGTCGACCAGCACCCGGGCGCCGGGCCTGATCGTCGTCGCGCCCGCGCAGGCCACGACAGCGGGCACCCCCATCGCCTTGGCCAGGATCGCGGTATGGCTGGTCGGCCCGCCCTCCTCGGTGACGAACGCGGCCACCACGTCCCTGGACAGCAGCGCGGTGTCGGCCGGCGCCAGGTCACGGGCGATCAGCACGTACGGCTCCGCCGCCTCGACCGGCAGGCCGGGCAGCGGCAGCCCGGTCAGCTGGGCGATCACCCGGTCGCGGATGTCGTCGAGGTCGGCGACCCGCTCACCGAGGTAGCCGCCGGCCTTGGCCAGCAGGTCGCGGTACCTGCCGAACGACTCGTACACGGCCCTGGGCGCGGCCAGGCCGCCGTCGATGAGCGACTTGACGCCCACGATCAGGCCGGGGTCCTCGGCCATCAGGGCCTGCGCCTGCAGGATCTCCCTGGCCTCGCCGCCGGCCTTGTCGCCGCGGGCCTCCAGGGCCCCGGCGACCTGCTTGAGCGCGGCCAGCGCGCGCTCCTTCTCCTGGACGGCCTCGCCGGTGAAGGTCTGGCCCGCGGGGGGTTCGGGCACCGAGGCCGTCAGGACGTACGCGGGACCGTGACCGATCCCCTGGCTGACCCCCGTGCCCTTCACGGCGTCTCGGCGATCTTGACCAGCTCGTCCAGCACGTCCTCAGCGCCCTCGCCATCGGCCGTGATCACGATGGTCTCGCCCTGGCGGACGTCCAGCCCCATGACCGACAGGATGCTCTTGGCGTTGACCTGGGGACCGCCGGCCTTGCCGACCGTGACGTCGATCGGGGCCCTGGTGGCCGTCTGCACGAACGTCGCCGCCGGACGGGCGTGCAGGCCCACTTCCGCGGCGATGACGGCCTTGCGCTCTGCCATGAGACTTTCCTCCTTGATGATGGCGGTCCAGACCAGTTTGAACCTTAGGTGAACGGCGGCCAGTCGACCGCTGTGAGATCGGCCACCACGAGGTCGGCCTGGGCCAGTTCGTCGCCGGCGTGCGAGGTGGCGACGCCGACGCAACGCATCCCGGCCGCCTTGGCCGCGGCTATCCCGGCCAGCGAGTCCTCGAACACCACGCAGTCGGCCGGATCGGCGCCCAGCCGCTCGGCCCCTAGTAGGAAGCCCGCCGGGTCCGGCTTGCCCACGGCCACGTCCTCGGCCGCGACGATCTCCCTGATCAGCTCGCGTACGCCCACCTGCTCCAGGCGCAGCTCGGCCCAGGCGCGGCCGGCCGAGGTGACCAGGCCGATGGGCGAGCCGTAGGCGGCGACCTTGCGGACCAGTTCGGCCGCGCCGGGCACCGGCACGATCTCGGGCAGTTCCGGGTGGTCGTTGTAGCCGTAGACCTCGCGGATCAGCTCCTCGACGTCGTGGCCGGGGAACACCTCGGGGATCACGTCGCGGCCCCTGCGGCCCATGAAGACACGCACGTCCTGCTTGACGTCGTGCTTGTCGAGCAGCAACTGCCACATGGCCATGCTCCGGGCTTCGGTATTGATCAGCGTCCCGTCAAGGTCGAAAAGCGCGCACTCATGGTCGCGCCCGCTTCGGCCCTCGTTGGCTCGTCCCTCGCGCTCTCGGTCCGAGCTCCTGCGCTCCGGATCTATTCCCACCTGAAGAGCTCGTCCCCCACGTGTACCTCCCCCTCCGCGACGCCGGTCACCGACTCGGCCGCCGCGTCCAGTGCGACCACCGGGCAGACCGGCGAGCGGCCCCCCGCCTCGATGGCCGCGGGGTCCCAGGCGACGACCGGCTGACCGGCGCTGACCCGGTCCCCCTCGGCCGCCAGCAGCTGGAACCCCTCCCCCTTGAGCTGGACGGTGTCGATGCCCAGATGCACCAGCACGCCTCTGCCGTCGTCCCCCACGATGACGTAGGCATGCGGATGCAATTTCATGATTTTTCCGGGTATCGGGGCAACTGCCTTGCCCGGTCCCCGCAAGGGGTCGATGGCCGTGCCCGGCCCCACCATGCCCGCGGAGAAGACCGGATCGGGCACGGCCGCCAACCCCACTGCTGCCCCCTCGACCGGGGCGAGAACAGTCGTCATGGTCTCGCCCTCTAGCCGATGATGTCCTCGATGTCGCTGGCGATCGTGTCGGCCTCCGGCCCCACGACTACCTGGACCACGTTCCCCGCCGCCATCACCCCGTGGGCTCCGGCCGCCTTGAGCGCGGCCTGATCCACCTTGGAGGCGTCGTGCACCTCGGTGCGCAGGCGTGTGATGCAGGGTTCGATCTCGATGATGTTCTCGGCGCCGCCGAGTCCCGCGATGATCGCGTTTACGTCCGTCGCCATCCGGTCCTCCTCCTGAATACTCTCCGACCAGGCTAAACGACGCTCTGTGATCAGTCGGTCTGGGTCACCTTGTTGAGTCCGCGCGGCGCGTCGGGGTCGATGCCGAGCCTGCGGGCCAGCGATTCGGTGAGCAACTGACCGGGCACGATCAGGCCCATCGGGGCGACCCACTCGGGCAGGTCCGGGCCGTTCAGGGCGGCGGTGCCGGCGCCGGCGAGAGCCGTACCCCCGCCGATGGTGAAAGCGGACGCGCCCGCCGCCACGACGCGCTCGGCGAGCGCGACGGTGCCGGACAGCGTGGGGCTGTTCTCCGCGGCGACCAGCAGCGCGGGGGTGTCGGCGTCGACCACGGCGATGGGACCGTGCAGGAGGTCGGCGTAGGACAGGCCCATGGCGTGCAGGTAGCAGGCCTCCTTGAGCTTGAGCGCGGTCTCCAGCGCGGTCGAGAACGCCAGGCCGCGGCCGGAGACGACCACGCCCGGCTTGTCGGCCAGGCCCTCGACCACGGCGTCGAGGTCGCCCGGGTCGGTGATCAGCTTCTCCACCGCGTCCGGGACCTTCTGCAGGTCGTCGGCGTCCACGTCGGCGCCCAGGCCCAGCGCGAGAACGGCCAGCGCGGCCAGCTGCGTGGTGTACGTCTTGGTGGCGGGCACGGCCTTCTCCTCGCCGGCCAGCGTGACCAGCGCCAGGTCGGCGACCTGGGCGAGCGGGCTGTCCGGACCACCGTTGGTGACGCCCACGGTCTTCGCGCCGCAGTCCTTGGCCCAGGCCAGGGTCTCGACGATCTCCTCGGTGCGGCCCGACTGCGAGATGGCCACGGCCAGCACGCCGTCGAGGTCGAGCTTGCGCTTGTAGGTGGTCGCGATGGACGGAGCGGCGAGCGCGGAGAGCCGACCCGCATGTGATTCCACCAGGTAGCGCCCGTAGACTGCGGCATTGTCCGAGGTGCCGCGCGCGATGAAGAGCAGCTGACGGGTCTGCTCGCCCAGCGCCCTTACCTCATCGACTCTGGGGAGCAAGGAGTCCAGGGTGGCCCGCAGCGCCGCGGGCTGCTCGGCGATCTCGCTGCGCATCTTCGTGGTCATCTTGTCCTCATCGGCTTGACTGATAATTCCGGCATGTGGTCTAGTCCGGACTAGACCAGTACGAACCATAGCTCATCGACCAGGTCAGATCGAGGGGAGGATCCGTGGCGCACATCGATCCGGACAGCCCGGTGCCCAAGTACTTCCAGCTGCGCGAGATCCTGCTGGACCTCATCGACAGCAACGAGCTCAGCATCGGCGCGGCGATCCCGTCCGAGCGCGAGCTCTGCCAGCGTTTCGGCCTGTCCAGGATGACGGTACGGCAGGCCGTCGATCACCTGGTGTCCGAGGGACGGCTGCACCGGGTGCCGGGAAAAGGCACCTTCGTCGCCCGCCCGAAGATCGAGCTGGCGCTCCAGCTCACCTCGTTCACCGACGACATGCGCGCCCGCGGCATGGAGCCCGGCTCGCGCGACCTGGACCGCCGCGTGGTGCGCGCCAGCGCGCACCTGGCCAAGGAGTTGGGCATCCAGCCCGGCGAAGAGGTCCACTTCATCGAGCGGCTGCGTACCGCGGACGGGGAGCCCCTGTCCATCGAGCGCGCGCACATCCCGGTGAAGCTGGCCCCCAACCTTGCCGACCACGACCTTTCCGACAGATCCCTGTATGAGCTGCTGGAGAGCCGCTACGGCCTCGTCATGGACGCCGGCGAGCTCACCATAGACGGCGGCATCGCCGACCCCAGCGACGCCGACCTGCTGAAGCTGCCGCGCGGCGGAGCCGTACTCCTGCTCCAGCGCCGGTCCTTCTCCGGCGGCGTCTGCGCCGAGCTGGGCGTGTCCACCTACCGGGCCGACCGCTACCAGCTGCGCACCATCCTGGAAATGCCCGCTCGACGCTGAGGACTCCCGCAGTGAACGAGACCACAGCGGCCGCTCCGTCGCCGCTCTCCCGCGTCATGAACGTGCTGCAGCGGTTAGGCCGCTCCCTCATGCTGCCCATCGCCGCGCTGCCCGCGGCCGGGCTCTTAATGCGTTTCGGCCAGCCCGACATGCTCGGCTCCAACGGCCCCAAACCCGGCGGCCTGGCCGACGTCGCGGGGTTCGCCTGGATGAGCAGCGTCGCCGCGGTCATCGACGCCGCCGGATCGGCCCTGTTCGAGAACCTTCCCCTGATCTTCGCCGTCGGCGTCGCCATCGGCTTCGCCCGCAAGGCCGACGGCACCACCGCGCTCGCCGCCGTCGTCGGCTACCTGGTCTTCGACCGCGTCACCAAGGTCATGTTCTTCGGCTCGGGCATCCGCGACACCGTGCTCATCAGGGAGTACACACCCGAGGGCGTCAAAGAGATCATCGACTACGGCCTGCAGAACCCCACCAAGGTGCTCGGCGGCATCATGATGGGCCTGGTCGCGGCCCTGCTCTGGCAACGCTTCTACCGCATCAAACTGCCCTCCTGGCTGGCCTTCTTCGGCGGGCGCCGGTTCGTACCGATCATCACCTCCATCGTCGCCCTCCTGCTCGGCGTCATCGTCGGCTGGGCGTGGCCGTTGCTCGGCGAATGGATCTCACACGCCGGAGAGGGCCTGGCCAACCTCGGCCCGCTCGGCGCGGGCATCTACGGCCTGATCAACCGGCTGCTCATCCCGCTCGGCCTGCACCACTTCGTCAACTCCATCGTCTGGTACGTCGTGCCGCAATGCGAGGTCGGCGGCCGGGTCCTCAGCGGCGACTGGAACTGCTACTTCGGCGGCGACCCCAACGCCGGAGAGTTCATGGCCGGGTTCTTCCCGGTGATGATGTTCGCGCTGCCCGCCGCCGCCCTCGCCATGTGGCGCGCGGCCCCCAAACACCGGCGCGCCACGGTCGGCGGCATCATGCTCTCGGCCGCGCTCGCCTCATTCGTCACCGGCGTCACCGAGCCGATCGAGTTCGCCTTCATCTTCGTGGCGCCTGTCCTGCTGGTCGTGCACGCGCTGCTGACCGGCCTCGCGATGGCGCTGACGGCGTTGATCGGGGGGCAGCTGGGGTTCGGCTTCTCGGCCGGGCTGCTGGACATGCTGCTCAACATCGGCAAGTCCAACACCCAGAACATCGTCGGCATCCTTGCGCTGGGTGTGGTGTACGGGGTCGTGTACTACGTCGTGTTCACGTTCCTGATCCGGCGCTTCAACTTCATGACACCGGGCCGCGAACCGGAACTCGACCTCGACTCCGGCGAAACCGGAGCCACCCCCACCCAAAGCCGAGACCCCTAAAGCTCCCGAGCCTCCGTCCCCTGACAAGCACGCCCTCGATGCCTTGGGAGGGGGCGGATCTCGCGCGAGCCCACCTCCCGCGAGATCCGCCCCACCCGGAGCAGCACCACCCCAAGGGCAACCCCCGGAGCGCTCTCACACGGCCGTGGATCACCCGGAATGGCCCACGCGGGCATAGCGCCCCAACGCGGACATGGCGCCCCCGAGATGGCGGCGCGCCCCGGAAGGGCCCACACGGCCGCGGCCCACCCCGAGCGGGCCACGCGGAGCGGCCCAACGCGGGCATGACGCGCCCCGAGATGGCGGCGCGCCCCGGTAGGGTCCACGCGGGCATGGCGCGGCCTGGCTGTTGCAGACCCGGTGTGCGGCGTCGTGGGCCGTCCGTGTCGCGGGTTGGGGCGTGGGTGTGGGTTGTGGGTGAGGCGGTGGCCGGGGCGTGGGGTGGTTGTTTTTGCCGTGCGCGCGCGTGGTAGGAATCCTGCATCCCCCGGCTGATCTTCCGGGGGGAACCATGAGCACCACGAGCGCCGAAGCCGGCACGTCCTTCTGGTCGTCGGCCTTCGCCGTCCTGCAGCGCATCGGTCGTTCCCTCATGCTGCCCATCGCCGTCCTGCCCGCCGCCGGACTGCTTCTCAGGTTCGGCCAGGACGATCTGCTGGGCCGTACCGACAACGCCTTTCTCGACCGGGTCGCGGCGATCTTCGCGGCCGCGGGCGGGGCGTTGTTCGACAATCTGCCGCTGCTGTTCGCGCTGGGGGTGGCGATCGGGTTCGCGAAGAAGGCGGATGGGTCTACGGCTCTGGCCGCTTTGGTGGGGTATCTGGTGTTCGACCAGGTGACGCGGAGGATGTTTTTCGAGTCGAGTGCGCCGGCCGTACACGACAAAGTGACGCAGACGCTGGTGGACGGGACGAGGGTCATCAACCAGGCGGCCTCTGCGCAGCCCACCGGCGTGCTCGGCGGCATCCTCATCGGGCTCGTGGCCGCCGTCCTCTGGCAGCGCTATTACCGCATCAAGCTCCCTACCTGGCTGGCCTTCTTCGGTGGTCGGCGGTTCGTCCCCATTGTCACCGCGGTGGCCGCGCTGCTGCTCGGCGTCCTCATCGGCCTCATCTGGCCGCCCATCGGCCAGGCCCTCACCAGCTTCGGCGACTGGCTGGCCACGAACTCCGCCCTCGGAGCCGGCGTGTACGGCGTGGCCAACCGCTTCCTCATCCCCCTCGGCCTGCACCATTTCGTCAACTCGATTGTCTGGACCGTCATCCCGGAGTGCACGGTCAACGGCGTCCACGCGGCCGGCGACCTCAAGTGCTACGCCATCGGCCAGCAGGGCGCGGGCATCTTCATGACCGGCTTCTTCCCGGTGCTGATGTTCGGCATCCCCGGCGCGGCGCTGGCCATCTGGCGCGCGGCGCCCAAGCACAGGCGGGCCGCGGTGGGCAGCATCATGGTCGGCGGCGCGCTGACCGCGTTCGTGACGGGGATCACCGAGCCGGTCGAGTTCGCGTTCATCTTCGTGGCGCCGCTGCTGTTCGTCGCGCACGCCCTGCTCACCGGTGCGGCGATGGCGCTCATGGCGGCGCTGGAGACGCGCCTCGGCTTCAACTTCTCCGCCGGACTTTTCGACATGCTCCTGAACGCCAGCAAGTCCAACACGTGGGGCCTCGGACTGATCATCCTGATCGGACTGGCGTATTTCGCGCTGTATTACGTGTTGTTCTCGTTCCTGATCCGGCGCCTGAACATCCCCACACCCGGACGCGAGCCGGAAGACACGCCCAGCAGTGCCAGTCCGGCGGATTCCGCCACGCCCTGACGGCCGGTTTCACGGCGTCCGAAAGGATTTCGCGCCGGTCGCAAGCCCGCGCGGCCGGTCCTTAACGCGATCATGCCCGCCCATCCTGGGGCTCCAACCCCAGATGATCTTCTTCGCCATTCTCCGCATATCGGCGGTCCCGGCGAGAAAGTCGGCGGCCCAGGTATCTGGCGGCGTGGCCGAAAACTCCTTCTTACGACGCCGATCCAACCCCCCTGAAGGAGCGCCGTGTCCCCAGAAATCGGAATCCTCCCGCTGCCCGAGCCGCCCTACGACGGCGACCGGCCCCGCGTCGACGGCGCGCTGGCACTCAAGCCGTTCATCTGGGGCCCGGCCGGGGCGCTGCCGGACGAGCGCCGGCTGCGGCTGTTCGGGCAGGCGCTGGCCGAGGTGCTGGCCGGAAGGCGACCGGCCGAGAACCTCGCCGACCGGTTCACCGAACGGGCCTACAACGAGTTGCTCCAGGCCGGGCGCATGATCGACACCGAGCGGCCGCCGTTCGTCGGAGTGCCGCACGTCAACGAGCCGCGGGACGGGGCGATCGAGATGTGCCTGCTGGTGCACGGCGGCGACCGCAGCCGCGTGCTGGCCGTGCGCCTGGAGCGCCGGGGAGTTCAGTGGGTGTGCACCGACTTCGAAACCGCCTGACGCGGCGCCGTACCGAAGAAAACGCCTGACGCGGCGCCGTACCGGAAAGGACTTCCTGACGCGGCGCCGTACCGGAGAGCGCCTTACCGGCGGACGGGAACGGAAAGGCCCCCGCGCCCGAGGTGGGGAGCGGGGGCCTTTCGCGGTGCGCTAGGCGGCGTTCTTGGGGTCGCCGTGGCAGCGCTTGAACTTCTTGCCCGAGCCGCACGGGCACGGCGCGTTGCGCTCGACGTTGCCGTAGGCGGCGCGCTCGGCGGCGGTCGTGCGGACCCTGGTGTGCTCGACCTCGCCCTGCTCACCGGGCGCGGAGTACTCCAGCTCGGCGGGACGCTCGGGACCACGCAGGCCGCGCGCGATGATCGAGCGGGTCTCCGCCATCATCTCGTCCTCCTCCTCGACGATCGGGTTCTCCTGAACCTCGACCTCGATGTTGAAGAGGAAGCCGACCGAGTCCTCCTTGATGCCCTCAAGCATCCCGGAGAACATCTCGAAGCCCTCGCGCTGGTACTCGATCTGCGGGTCCTTCTGCGCGTAGGCCCGCATGCCGATGCCCTCGCGCAGGTAGTCCATCTCGTAGAGGTGCTCGCGCCACTTGCGGTCGAGGACCGACAGGATGACGCGGCGCTCGAACTCGCGGGTCGCCTCGGCGCCGAGTTCCTCCTCGCGCCGGACGTAGGCGTTGAGCGCGTCCTCCTTGACCTTCGTGCTGATCAGCTCGGCGGTGACCTCCTCGCGGCCGCCGGCCTCCTCGATGAAGTCCTCCAGCTTGAGCGAGACCGGGTAGAGCTCGCCGAAGGCCTTCCACAGCTTGTCGAGGTCCCACTCCTCCGCGAAGCCCTCCGCGGTGGCGCCGGCCACGTAGCCGTCGACGACCTCCTCGATGAAGCCGCGCACCTGCTCGTGCAGGTCGGCGCCTTCGAGGACGCGGTGGCGCTCGGCGTAGATGACCTTGCGCTGGCGGTTCATGACCTCGTCGTACTTCAGAACTTCCTTGCGGATCTCGAAGTTCTGCTGCTCGACCTGGTGCTGGGCGGAGGCGATGGCCTTGGAGACGATGCCCGACTCGATCGGCTGGTCGTCGGGGATGTTGAGCCTGGTCATGATCATCTCGACCCTGGCCGAGTTGAACAGGCGCATCAGGTCGTCGCCGAGCGAGAGGTAGAAGCGGGACTCGCCGGGGTCGCCCTGGCGGCCGGCGCGACCGCGCAGCTGGTTGTCGATGCGGCGCGACTCGTGGCGCTCGGTGCCGAGCACGTACAGGCCGCCCAGGTCGGTGACCTCGTCGTGCTCCTCCTTCACCGCGGTCTTGGTCTTGTCCAGGACCTCGGGCCAGGCCTTCTCGTACTCCTCCGCGGTCTCGACCGGGTCGAGGCCCTTGGCACGGAGCTCCAGGTCGGCGCGGAACTCGGAGTTGCCGCCGAGCATGATGTCGGTGCCTCGGCCGGCCATGTTGGTGGCGACGGTGACGGCGCCCTTGCGGCCCGCCTCGGCGATGATCGCGGCCTCACGCGCGTGGTTCTTCGCGTTGAGCACCTCGTGCTGGACGCCGCGGCGCTTGAGCGCCTTCGACAGCCGCTCGGACTTCTCCACCGAGGTGGTGCCGATGAGAACCGGCTGGCCGGCGTTGTTGCGCTCGACGATGTCCTCGACCACGGCGGCGAACTTGGCGTCCTCGGTCTTGTAGACCACGTCCGCCTGGTCCTTGCGGATCATCGGGCGGTTGGTCGGGATCGGGACCACGCCGAGCTTGTACGTCTGGTGGAACTCGTTGGCCTCGGTGACCGCCGTGCCGGTCATGCCGGACAGCTTCTCGTAGAGGCGGAAGTAGTTCTGGAGGGTGACGGTGGCGAGCGTCTGGTTCTCGTCCTTGACCTTCACGCTCTCCTTGGCCTCGATGGCCTGGTGCATGCCCTCGTTGTAGCGCCTGCCGTGCAGGATGCGGCCGGTGAACTCGTCGACGATGAGCACCTCGCCGTCGGCGACGATGTAGTCCTTGTCCTTCTTGAACAGCTCCTTGGCCTTCAGGGCGTTGTTCAGGAAGCCGACCAGGTGGGTGTGCTCGGGCTTGTACAGGTTGTCGATGCCGAGCCAGTCCTCGACCTTGGCGACGCCGTCCTCGAGGATGCCGACGGTGCGCTTCTTCTCGTCGACGATGTAGTCGCCGGTGCTCTCCTCGCCCTGGTTCTTGGCCTCGACGCCGCGGCGGAGCCTGGGAACGATCTTGGCGAACTCGGCGTACCACTTGCCGGACTGCTCGCCGGGGCCGGAGATGATCAGCGGCGTACGCGCCTCGTCGATGAGGATGGAGTCGACCTCGTCGACGATGGCGAAGTTGTGGCCGCGCTGCACGCACTCGTCCAGCGACCACGCCATGTTGTCGCGCAGGTAGTCGAAGCCGAACTCGTTGTTGGTGCCGTAGGTGATGTCCGCCTCGTACTGCTTGCGCCGCTCGTCGGGCTGCTGGCCCGCGAGGATCATGCCGACGTCGAGGCCGAGGAAGCGGTAGATGCGGCCCATGTTCTCGGCGCCGACACGCACCAGGTAGTCGTTCACGGTGATGACGTGAACGCCCTTGCCGCTGATCGCGTTGAGGTACGCCGGGAGCGTACAGGTCAGGGTCTTGCCCTCACCGGTCTTCATCTCCGCGATGTTGCCCATGTGGAGCGCGGCCCCACCCATGATCTGCACGTCGAAGTGACGCTGGCCGAGCACGCGCCTGGCGGCCTCGCGCACGGTCGCGAACGCTTCGGGAAGCAGATCTTCAAGGGACTCGCCGTCGGCGTAGCGCTGTCGATACTCGTCCGTGAGCGCGCGTAGCTCCGCGTCGGCCATACTCCTGAAGTCGTCCTCGATGGAGTTGACCTGATCGGCGATGCGCTTCAGCTTGCGGAGGGTCTTGCCTTCGCCGGCACGTAGGATCTTGTCGAGAATGGCTGCCACTTTATGTAAAGCTCCTCGCAGGTCTACCCCGGCGGCGCCGCCAGGAGGAGAGGCCGAGACAAACTTCCCCGTTGCCATCGTAGGCGGTCTCGCTACCAGACACAGCCAATGCGACGGGCCACCCGCATCCCCCTTCTGGGAGAATGGTGTTTCGGCAGAGCGTATGCCGAAGTAGACCGATCTCGCACCAATGACTGGCTGGCGGGAGAACATAGGAAGGACAAGGCCATGTCAGGCGGACAAAACCTAGGCAATCACGCCGGCCGCGCGTCGTCGTGGCTCGCGGTGACGGTGGCCCTCGCGGGCTTTATCGTCGCCGGAGTCGGCATGCCCGTCGAGAGCTGGCTGATGATCTGGATCGGCATCGGCCTCGTCGTCGTGGGCGCCATCCTCGCTCTCGTGTTCGACATCATGTCCGACGTCGTCATCGACGCGCCGCGGGTCGGCATGCGAGCGGAGCACCACCGCTAGGACCTCCACGACGGCGGGCGCTCAGCGATCATGCCGGTGCCCGCCGTTTTGTCGGTGCCCCCCGTTAGCATTCCCGGCATGCTTCTGACCGCCGACGACGCCCGCCGGATCATCCTGCGCGCCCAGGGCCTGCTGGGCTCCGACGGCCGCAAGGGCGGCCCCCACGCCGTGCTCCGCAGACTCGGCGCCGTGCAGCTCGACACCGTCTCGGTGCTGGCCCGCTCCCACGAACTCGTGGCCTACGCCCGCCTGGGCGCGGTCGGCAGGCAGAAGGTCGAGCGCGCCTACTGGCACGCCCCGGCCCAGAGCTTCGAGTACTGGTGCCACGCCGCCTGCATCCTGCCCATCGAGCACTGGCCCCTCTACTCCTTCCGCCGCCGGGCGTACCGCGAGCGCCGCTTCCGCTGGCACGAGGTCCCCGACGGCGTGGAAAAGCTCCTCGATCAGGTACGGCGCAGCGGCCCCATCACCACCTCCGACGTCGGCGGCGCCAAGAACGGCGGCACCTGGTGGGACTGGTCCGATTCCAAGATCGGCCTGGAATGGCTGCTCGACATCGGCGAACTCGTCTGCACCCGCCGCGTGGGCTGGCGCCGCGTCTACGACCTGGCCGAACGCTCCGTCCCCGCCGACCTGCTCGGCCAGGACCTCACCGACGAGGAGTGCATCGTACGGCTGGCGGGCGTGGCCGGCCGTTCCCTGGGCGTGGCCACCACCACCGACCTCGTCGACTTCCTGCGCGTGCGCAACCACCACCGCTCGATCCTGGAGGAGTCCCTGGCCAACGGGGCCGCCGGCCTGGTCCCGGTAGAGGTGGCAGGCTGGGGACAGAAGGACAAGCCCGCCAAGGCCTGGGCCGACCCGGTGGCCCTGGAGTCCGCCCCGCGCGGCCGCCACCGCGCCACGCCGATCTCCCCGTTCGACTCGCTCATCTGGCACCGGGGGCGCACCTCACGCGTGTTCGGCTTCGACTACACGCTTGAGCTCTACGTCCCCAAGCACAAGCGCGTCCACGGCTACTTCACCATGCCGATCCTGGCCGGAGGCAGACTCATCGGCCGCGTGGACCCGGGCCGCGAGGGCACCACGTTCGTGGCCCGCCAGATCAGCCTCGAACCCGGCCTGTCGGTGTCCAAGTGGGGCGACTCGGTCCGCGAGGCGCTGTGGGAGGCGGCCTCGTGGGTCGGCTGCGACACGGTCCGCGTAGAGCGCGCCGACCCCTCCCTGACCACCCACCTCCAAGCCACCCCCACCTGACGCCCCCAGCCACCAACGGCACACCCTCCCGGAAATGCCCGCGGGTTACCGCCGAGAGAGAAGCGGCAGAACCAGGCACCCGACCTCACACGCGGGCAACGAGATTGCCGCCAGGCCGGGTACGGGCACGCACGGACTGCGACGCGGCGTCGGCAGATCAGGACCCTGCCATCCGGTCCACAGACAGGGAACCCGGATCGTCGCCGAGCCGGCCGGGGATCCCCGGGTGCGGGACACGCACGCCTGATGGCTCGACAAGCCAACGACCCTGTCCGCAGACGGAAACCCGAGCCCCGCCCTGGTGAGCGGGCTTCACGGAGAGGCGCGCCCTGGCAGCGCATGCGACGTCTCAGGAGACCGGGAGTGCAACCAGGGGGCACGCGGGCGGCCGTCGGCTCAGGTGAGGGCGCATGGCTTCCCGCCCTGCCCGACAAGCGTCCGCCAGGAGGCCGGGAGTGTGGGCGGCTGGCCGGTGGAGGGAAAGGTGGGTGGGGATCGCGTCCCGAGGTGGGAGCGATCCCCCTGGTAGGCGGCTATGTCGTCAGGTTATTTCCAGCATGCGCTCGCGCACCGCGTAAACCACGGCCTCCATCCGCGAGTGCAGCTGCAGCTTGTCCAGGATGTTGCGGACGTGGTTCTTCACCGTGTTCTCCGAGATGAAGAGCTGCTTGGCGATCTCCCGGTTGTTCATGCCCTTGGCCACCAGGCGCAGCACTTCCATCTCGCGCTCGGTCAGCCGGGGGACGGGGAGCTGGGGTGGCCGTTCGGCCTCCTTGCGGCTCATGTTGGCGAACTCGGTGATGAGTTTGGCGGCCATGGCGGGGTTGATGAGGGACTGGCCTTCGTGCACCCCGCGCACGGCGTCGGGGACGTCGTTGATCTGGACGTCTTTCAGCAGGTAGCCGGTGGCTCCCGCCTTGATGGCCTCGAAGAGGTCTTCTTCCTCGTCGCTCACGGTCAGCATGATGATGCGCGTGCTGGGGACCGAGGCCTTGATGCCCTTCGTGGCCTCGATGCCGTCCTGGCGCGGCATCCGCACGTCCATGAGCGCCACGTCGGGCATGAGGCGGTCGGCCATCTCGACCGCCTCCTGACCGTCGCTCGCCTCTCCGACCACCTCGATGTCGGCCTCAGCGGCCAGTGCCAGCGCGAGACTGCGCCTGATCAGCTCGTGATCGTCCACGATCAGCACGCGGATCGGCTCGTCTCTCTCCGGCGTGGGGGTCTCGCCGCTGTCAGCCACGGAGCCTCCTCAGCCGGTCGTCGGCCGAGTACCCTCGCCTGCCCCGCATGGTCACGGAGCCTCCTTCGGCTCCGCGACCGCCGCGTGCGGCCTGATCTGTCCGTGACGGGCGCCGCGCGGGATGTCACGCACGGCGCCGCTGTCGATGATCCGCTCGATCACACGGCCTCCCTGATCGGCCGCGCGACGGTGTTGTCGTCGCTTCGCGTGGGCTCGCCGATGGGAACTCCTCGCCGGAGGGCTTGGAGTTCGCAACCGCGAACGCTTCGCTCGCTCACGTCTCCTCCTCGTGGGGGGCCAGAGCCGTTGAACCGCCAATGATGGCACGGGTGCCGCGGTCCTAGGGTGGTCGAGAAGATCTTCTGATCCGGCGATCAGGGCTCGACGAGCCTCAACACGCCGTAGTTGTAGCCGCGCCGGTTGTACACGACGCTCGGCTGACCGCTCTCCTTGTCACGGAACAGATAGAAGTCGTGGCCGACCAGCTCCATCTCGAGGAGGGCCTGGTCGATGGTCATGGGTTCCGCTTTGTGATTCTTCTCCCGGACGATGAGCGGACCGTCGCCGTCCATTTCGATGGGGACGATGTCGTCGTACTGCTTGTCGTCAGGCAGGTCGTCCACTTCGGGTTCTGCCTGTTCGGGGACCACCTTGGCCTTCCGCGGCGCCGATTCGGCGACGTCGCCGAGGGTCGCGGTCAGCTCTGCCACCGAGGGGATGGCGTGGTTGCCGTGGTGGACCTTACGGCGGTCGGCCAGCCTCCTGAGGCGGCCTTCCAGTTTGTCGAGTGCGATGTCGAGGGCGGCGAATCGGTCGTCGGCCGACGCCTCGGCGCGGATGGCCGGGCCTCGGGAGTGAATGGTCAGCTCGACGCGCTCACGCTGGTCGGTGATGCGCGGATTGCGCTCCTTCGACACCTCCACATCGACTCGAATGAGCTTGTTGTCCAGACGCTCGATCCTGGCCAGCTTGGTCGTCACCAAGTCGCGGAACCGGTCGCTCACTCCTGTGTGCCGGCCCTTGACGATGATGTCCATGCAACAGCCCCCCTTCGTCTAACGACTGAGAAAGAGCACCCGACGACGTGCCTGCCGGGCGGGGTCTTCTGTCTGCCTTTCTCGCACCGTTACCCTCTTCCGACGATTCGTTACCGGGAACTCGGTGTATGGCACCCGCCCGGCCGACCTGGTCTTCGACCCCACATTCGCCTGCTGAGGGTTTCGCAGCTCTGCTGCCACTACTGCCCTTCTCTCCTGACGAGGGACATCTGGACCCTCGGGAAGGCAGGACTTACCCCTAAGCCGCACCGTGATCAGTCGACAAAGAGTCGCCTTACGTGGACCGTTTTGCCTGCGGCTGGCATCGGCTAGCAGAGCCGGGAGCCCCGGCTCTGCGCAACCACGGACCCGAACGGGTGCCATGTCAGAACGCTATCCGCATCGGGAAGGAATGTCAGCCGGAGGATCGGTCAAAGGATCACTTTCCGTGATTTTCTCTCGTCTTCCATGAGGCGTGAGATGCCCCTTTTGGTGGGGCCGTATCCCTTATGGACGCGCCTCTCTAGAGGGGTGAGCTGCCACAGCGCCCCGACCAGGCAACGTAGATGTGGCCCCAAGGTGAGACAGGCCACTGACACCCGTTCTCACCCAGTGTGATGGTAAAGCGTTTCAAGATCTTCGGCGTGTCGCGGCGATCGTCACGGCCGCCACCACCTCCGCCCCCGCCGACCGCAACGCCCGCGTGGCCTCGGCCAGCGTGGCGCCGGTGGTCACGATGTCGTCCACAAGGACCGCAGAGGCCCCTGGAGCGCCTCGCAGCCGACCGGTGACCCTGAGAGACGACCGAAGATTGGCGGCCCGCTCAGTGGCGCTCAGGCCCGCCTGGTCGGCCACCCGCCGCGCCTGCGCCAGCGCCGGAACCAGGACGGCCCGCACGCCCGCCGCCCGCATCCGCGAAGCCGCCAGGGCGCCGAGCCGGCGCACCGGATCGTGCCCACGCCCCCGTACGGCCCGCCGCGCACTCGGCACCGGCACCACCACGACACCCCCGCGCGGCCCGCCCGAACCCGCCAGCGCCGTGAGGGCCGTGTACGCCAGCGCCTCCCCCAGCGGCGCCGCCAGCCCGGTCTGCCCACGCTCCTTGTAGGCCAGGATCGCCTCCCGGAGCGACCCCGAGTAGTCACCCGCCGACCAGCACCGGGGCAGCCCGGCGGGCACCGGAACCGGCATCCGCTGCGCCACCGAGCCGACCCACCCGGCCAGGCAGCCGTCGCACACCCGCCCCATATGGGCCAGACCGCATCCCAGGCAGGCCTGCGGCGCCAGCACGTCCAGCAAAGCGGTGAACATGACGCACAGCCTGCCGGGCGTCACCGACAGTTCCGATCCCGGACGGTCTCATCCCAGCGGGAAGATCGGCTCCTGCGAGGTCTCCTTGACCTTGGTGACCCACCCCTGCTGGTCCTTGAACTCCAGGATCTCGGCGGGGCCGCCGGTCGCCTCGTCCAGGGTCCCGGCCATGATCTGCGGCCCCAGCGCGGCGATCGAGTCGAGGCGCTTGTCCGAGGTCAGCGTGGCCGTCTCCCCGTCGCCGACGTCGATCTCCATGAGCGTCTGCCCGGCCTTGCCCGAGACCAGGACGAGCAGGTGCTCGCCGTCGCGCCAGGCGATGTCCTTGACCGTCTCGCCCTGGCGGACGGTCAGCAGTTGCTGGAAGTTGCCGAGCATCAGCCCGAGGCTGCCGCCGGTGATGGCCCCGACACGCACTTCCCTGTCGCCGACCCCGGCGGCCACGCGTACCCCGTCACGCGAGATCCGGAGGTCGGTGACGTCCTTGCCGTCGAGTTCCGGGGCCGCCACCCGCGTGGGCGCGCCGCCCGGGTCGCGGCGCAGGACGGCGCCCGAGCCCTTCTCGAACGCCCACAACGATCCGTCGCGATGCCAGGAGGGCGAGGTGAGGCGGCCCTCCATGACCCGCTCCCACTTGCCGTTCGGATTGACCGGCGCGACGTAGATGCCGTCGGCGCCCACCGCCGCGACCTTGTCACCGTCCTTGGAGAGGGCTTGGCCGGTGTAGCCGTTCGGCTTTCCCGCCTGGCCGTTGACCGCGTTGCCCGCGCCCTCGGTGCTGGTGAAGTGCACCGCGCCGCCGGTGGTGTAGTAGGAGGGGCTCTTCGTGGACGGATACCAGGTCTGGGCGTCGTTGGGCTGGATGCCCAGGATGTACGGGTCGCCGTTGTGCATCACGTCGATGGGCTGCGCCGCGGTGACCTTCTCCAGGCTGGCGCGGAGCTGGGCCTTGAAGGCGTCGGTGTCGGCCAGGGCGGGCGCGCCGCTGAGGCTGATGACGACCTTGTCGTCGGTGGCGGTGACGGAGTCCACGCCGACGTTGCCGGTCAGCGCGGTGCCGACGGCGCCGCGCAGCGCGCTGCTCGGCCCCTTGAGCAGCCGCTCGATGATCGTCTCAGCGAGGTTCTCGCCCGGCTTGAGCCGCAAATGGACCGCGTCGGAGACCAGCAGCCCGTCCGGCTTCTGCGCGCCGTTGAGGTAGTAGAGCAGCGTGGGGCGGTAGGCCCGGTCGACATCGTCGGCCCGCATCATCAGGCCGTTCTCCAGCCCGCCGTCGACGCGCCAGCCGCCCGCCTCCTTCTTGAGTCTGAAGGTCAGCGTCCGCTTCTCCGTGTCGGACACGTACCGGTCGTCGTCCTCGATGCGCGCGATCTTGTTGGCGGTGAGCTGTACCGTCCCGTTGTCCTCCTTGAACGTGGGCGGGTCGATCACGGTGATCGGCCCCACGGGACGCCAGGCGTTGCGCGCCCTCTGCGTCATGTACTGCAGGAGCGTCGTGGGGTCGTCGGGGTAGGCGGCCATGGCGGCGAGCATCCCCTCGACGACCTTCCGCGGAGTCCAGTCGTTCCTGGGCGGGGAGACGATCAGGCGCACGAACGGCTTGGTCAGGTCGCCGCCCACCGCCTCCTCCGGCGCGGTCGGGCTGCCCACCGGGATGACCGCGCAGCCGCACGACAGCACGAACGCGAGCGTGAGCACCGCGGCCAGGGCCCGTCTGCTACTCGTCATGGAGATCCCCCGTGGCCGGGGTGAGCACCGGCGTCATGTGGCCGCGCCAGGTGCGGCGCATCTCCACCTCGGGCGGCACCAGCGACAGCGGCGAGCCCTTGAGGTCGAGCCCCGCCGCCCTGGGCAGCGTCAGGCGGAACTGCGAGCCGTCCCCCGGCTGCCCCCACGCCTGCAGCCAGCCGCCGTGCAGCGTGGCGTCCTCACGCGAGATCGCGAGGCCGAGCCCGGTGCCGCCGATGGTCCTAGCCCGCGAGGGGTCGGCCCGCCAGAAGCGGTCGAAGACCATGTTGTCCTCGCCGGGCTTCAGACCAACCCCATGATCCCGTACGGCTACCGCCACCGAGTCCCGGTCGGCCCCCACCGAGACCACGATCTCCTTGCCCTCGCCGTGCTCGATGGCGTTGAACAGCAGGTTGCGCAGGATCCGCTCGACCCGGCGGCTGTCGATCTCGGCCATGCAGGGCTCGCTGGGCAGCCGCAGCTCGAAGCGGGTGGAGTGCCGCTCGGCCAGCGCCTCGGAGTCGGCGATCGCGCGCAGGACCACGTCGCGCACGTCGGTGGAGTCGAGGTCGAGCGTGGCCGCGCCGGCGTCGTAGCGGCTGATCTCCAGCAGGTCGGCCAGCATCGACTCGAAGCGTTCGAGCTGGGCCTGCATGAGCTCGGCCGAGCGCGAGGCCATCGGGTCGAAGTCCTCGCGGGCGTCGTAGAGCAGGTCGGCGGCCATGCGCACGGTGGTCAGCGGGGTGCGCAGCTCGTGCGAGACGTCGGAGACGAACTGCCGCTGGACCTGCGAGAGCTCCTCCAACTGGTGGATCTTCAAGGCCAGGTTGGCGGCCATCTCGTTGAAGGAGGTGGCCAGGCGGGCGAGGTCGTCCTCGCCGCGTACCTTCAATCGTTCGTCGAGCTTTCCCGAGGCCAGGCGCTCGGCGGCCTGGCGGGCCAGCCGTACCGGAGTGACGACCTGACGCGCGACCAGGTAGGCGATGGCGGCGAGCAGGAGCACGAGGCCCACGCCCACGACGACCAGGAGCTGGCGCACCGAGGTGAGCATCTCGACTTCCTGCGTGAGCGGGAAGAAGTGGTAGAGCTCGTAGTTCTGGACGCCGGTCTCGCCGGGGACGCTGATCACGACGCCGGTGGCCAGGGTGGGACGGGGCTCGCCCTTGACCGGGATGGTGGTCAGCCAGGAGTAGGGGTGGTCGAACTTCTGGCGCTTGACGTCGCGTTCGAGGTACTCGCTCAGCTGGAGCGGGATGTCGGCGGGGTTGACGTTGCCGATGGCGCGGGATCTGCCGGGCTCGTGGGGGTTGAGGACGAGCAGGTCGTAGCGCAGGCGCGGGGCGTTCTCGCTGACGCCGGCGATGGCGTTGAGCACCTGGTCGAGCGGGTCGGGCGGCTGCTTCTTGCCCGCTTCTCCCGCTTTGGAGTCCTCGGGCTGCTTCTGGGCCAGGGCGGCGAGGATCTGGGTGCGGTCGCTGAGCGCCTCGTTCATCGCCGCGCGGGCGCGTCCGTTGACGACGCTTTCGTTGATCTCCTGGAACAGGAAGGCGCCCAGCACCGCCACCACGGTCATGGAGATCACCAGCGTGCTGGTGACCACCTGGAGCTGGAGCGAGCGGCGCCAGACGCGCCTGACCGTGCCCACCGCACGCCTGGTCCGCCGCCGGACGCCGCCGAGGATCTGGCGGAGCGTACGGCGGCGGCCGGCCTTTTTCGTCGTCGGGGGCATGGCTCGGGGTGGTCCGGCGCTAGGCCGGGCCTGCCTTGTATCCCACGCCGCGGACCGTCACCACGATCTCCGGGTGCTCGGGGTCCTTCTCGATCTTGGCCCGGAGCCGCTGGACGTGCACGTTGACCAGACGGGTGTCGGCCGCGTGCCGGTAGCCCCAGACCTGCTCGAGCAGGACCTCGCGGGTGAAGACCTGGCGCGGCTTGCGCGCCAGCGCGACGAGCAGGTCGAACTCCAGCGGCGTGAGGTTGATGGTCTCCTCGCCGCGCTTGACGGAGTGGCCCGCCACGTCGATGGTGATGTCGCCGATCTGCAGGATCTCAGGTGTCGGCTCGTCGGTACGGCGCAGCCGCGCCCGTACCCGAGCCACGAGCTCCTTCGGCTTGAACGGCTTGACGATGTAATCGTCGGCCCCGGACTCGAGTCCGAGTACGACGTCGATCGTGTCGCTCTTGGCGGTGAGCATCACGATCGGAACCCCCGACTCCGCCCTGATCCTGCGCGCGACGTCGATGCCATCCGCCCCCGGCAGCATCAGGTCGAGCAGAACCAGGTCCGGGCGTGTATCCCGGAACGCGTCGAGGGCCTTGTCGCCGTCGGAGACAAAGGATGGTTCGAAGCCTTCTCCGCGCAACACGATG
Source organism: Nonomuraea sp. NPDC059007 (assembly GCF_042740555.1). Taxonomy (NCBI): domain Bacteria; kingdom Bacillati; phylum Actinomycetota; class Actinomycetes; order Streptosporangiales; family Streptosporangiaceae; genus Nonomuraea; species Nonomuraea sp. NPDC059007. The sequence goes on from NZ_JBHYJD010000004.1 coordinate 198,071, forward strand.
CCAAGCATCTCGGCGAGAGCGGCGTCGTCGTCGACGACCAGCACGCGACCTTTCATGGCCCCTCATTCGTTCTACGCATTGTGGGACATACCCGCATGATTGCTGTAGGTTACCCTTGCCCAGCTCATGGGTGTGACTCCAGCACATCAAAAGCCGAATTTTAGACTTGCAGCGGCGTCCACCTTCTCAGTCTGCGGTAACCGGCCGACTTTCGGCTATCCCCGAAGTTCTGCCCGGGCCGGAAACACCCTGGAATGCAGGGGTAGTTCAGCCGGGCGAAACGACCGCGTGACCCCAATGAGTCGCCCACCATGCCAGGATTGGGATATGTCAGACGGTCCTTCGCCCGAGCGGCCACCAGGATGGTCGGCCGAGCAGCCCCCACCCTACGGCGCGCCGCCGGCTTCCCCATGGACCGCGCCCGGATCCGGGCCGCAGCCGGCCTCCTACGGTCAGCCGTACGGTGAGCAGCCGCCTCCGCCCCCGCCCTACGGCGCGCGGCAACAGCCCCCTCCTCCCCCGCCGCCCCCTCCCGGAGCGCAGCCGTACCAGCAGTTGCCGCCTCCGCCCGGATACGGCCACATGCCGCCGCCGCAGCACCTGCGGCCCGGCATCATCCCGCTGCGCCCGCTGGGGCTCGGCGACATCCTCGACGGCTCCATCAAGTTCATCCGCTCCAACCCGAAGGCCATCCTCGGCATGTCGGCGCTGGCCGCCGCACTCGCCTCGGTGCCCGTGGCGATCGCCACCGCGGTGATGAACGGCCAGCTGAACACGCTCAGCCGCGACCCGGAGAGCGTCACCAGCGGCGGGATGTTCGGCACCATCGTCGCCGGCTACAGCGGCATCCTCGTCTCGGCGGTCGTCGGCTTCGTCGTGACCACCGTGCTCACCGGCATCCTGACCCGCATCCTCGGCCGTTCGGTCTTCGGCGGAAAGATCACGCCCGGCGAGGCGTGGAACCTGGTCAAGGGCAGGATCGGGGCGCTGTTCGGCGTCGTGGTGCTGGTCGGGCTGGTGATGCTGGCACCTGTCGTACCGCTGGTGGCGCTCTTCGTCGTCCTCGGCCTGAACACCAGCTCGGCGGAGGGCGCGTTCGGCCTGATCGGGCTGGGCCTCCTGATGCTCCTGCTGTACGCCGTGTACGCGTTGTTCTTCACCACCAGGTTCGCCTTCGCCGCGCCCATCGTGGTGCTGGAGGGCCGCGGGCCGGTCGAGGCCATGAAGCGCTCGTGGCGGCTGGTCACCGGCGACTTCTGGCGCGTGCTCGGCATCCTGCTCCTGACCGGGATTCTGGCGTACCTGGTCAGCAGCGTTCTGAGCATCCCCTTCTCCTTCGCCGCGCAGCTATTGGGCGTGACGGGCGCCGACGGCGTCGGCGTGGTCGCGATCAGCGCCGTCCTGATCGCGATCGGCGCCACGCTGGCCTCGATGATCGTCTACCCGTTCCAGGCGGCGGTCGCCGGTCTGCTCTACGCCGACCGCAGGATGCGCAGCGAGGCCTTCGACCTGGTCCTCCAGACCGCGGCGATCGAACAGCAGCGACAGGGGTGGGTGCACTCCTCCGCTGACGAGCTCTGGCACCCGTCGAACGCCGCCCGGTCGTGACCCCGATAGGCCGGGACGAGGCGCAGCGACGCGCCGCGGAAGAGCTGCTCAGGCCCGAGTACGAGAAGGAAGGGCTGCTCGCCCGCATCACCCGCGTGGTCCAGCAGTTCATCGGCGACCTGCTGGACGCCGCGACGGGCGGCGGCGCCGCGGGCGGCGTCATCGCGGCGATCCTCATCGGGCTGATCATCCTCGGCGTCGCGGCGCTGGTCGTCTGGCGGCTGCGCAAGACGTCCCGGCGCAACGCCCCCGCCACCGGCCTCGTCTTCGACGATCGCACGCTGACCGCCGCAGAGCACCGCGCCATCGCCGAGCGGCTGGCCGCCGAGCAGCACTGGAGCGAGGCGCTCCAGGAACGCCTGCGCGCCATCGCCCGTGACCTGGAGGAGCGCGCGCTCGTGAACGGCATGCCCGGCCGCACCGCCGACGAACTGGCCGCGGAGGCGGGGGCCGCGCTGCCCGCGTTCGCCGGCGAACTGGCCGCCGCGGCGCGCTCCTTCGACGACGTCACCTACGGCGACGTGCCCGGCACCCCCGCCGCCTACGACGCGATGACCTCCCTGGACCAGCGGCTCCAGGCGGCGAAGCCGGTGCTGGCATGAGTGTGAGCACCTCACCCACCACGGGTTCGCTGTGGCGGGCCGGCCGGTTCTGGATCGCGCTCGGCGCCCTCGTCGCGCTGACCGCGATCATCGGCGTGGTCCTCGCGCCCGGCGCCCGCGAGGCACGCCGCCTCGACCCCGCCGACACCTCGCTGGAAGGCTCGAAGGCGCTGGCCGAGCTGCTGCGCAAGCGCGGCGTCACCGTCGACAGGGTCGACTCGATCGACGCCGCGCTCGCCAAGGGCGAGGGCAGGCTCCTGCTCGTCACCCACACCGCCTACTTCGACTGGCAGCAACTCGAGCAGCTCGCCCACCTTCGGGGCGACCGGGTGATCGTCGGCGACCTGGAGGGGCTCGGCCTGCTGGCTCCCAGCATCAGGCCGCAGTCCGAGTCGGCCCGGGTGCGCTCGCGAGAGCCCGAGTGCGACCTGCCGGCCGCCAGAGCCGCGGGCAGCGCGTATCTGGGCGGCGACCTGTTCAGGGGCGCCAACGGCTGTTACCCGGGCGAGAAGGGCTCCGCGCTGGTCCAGGCGCCCGGCGAGGGCGGCACGGTCACCGTGCTCGGCGACGGCGCGTTCATGACCAACCAGTACCTGGCCGAGGACGGCAACGCCGCGCTCGCGCTCAACCTGCTCGGAACCAAGCCGGCCGTCACCTGGCTGGTACGTCCCGAACAGCCGCCGACCGGCAGCCTGGCCGGGGCGGGCGGCAAGTCGCTGGGCGAACTGGTGCCGGACAGCGTGCCGTGGGCGGTGCTCGCCGCCTGCCTGGCCGTGCTCGTCACCGCCTACTGGCGCGGGCGCAGGCTCGGGCCCGTCGTCGCCGAGAAGCTGCCCGTCGTGGTGCGCGCCGCCGAGACCGTCGAGGGCCGCGGGCGCCTCTACCGGGCCAGGCGGGCCAGGGAACGGGCCGCCGCCGTGCTCAGGGCCGGGACCGTCGACCGGCTGACGCCCCGGGTCGGGCTCGCGCCCGGCGCCGGTCAGCATGAGGTCGTGACGGCGGTGGCCGTACGGACGGGACAGGACGCGCATCAGGTCGGCGGCGCGCTGTACGGCCCGCCGCCCGCCGACGACGCCGGGCTCGTCGCTCTGGCCCGATACTTGGAATTCATCGAAAGGATCGTGCGTGAACACTGAGGAGACGACGCGCGTCGCGGCCACCGCCCGGGGCGACTCGGCCAGGGAAGCGCTGGGCGCGCTGCGTGCCGAGGTGTCCAAGGCCGTGGTCGGCCAGGACGCGGTGGTGACGGGCCTGGTCATCGCACTGCTGTGCCGCGGGCACGTGCTGCTCGAAGGCGTACCCGGCGTCGCCAAGACCCTGATGGTGCGTACGCTGTCGTCGGCACTGTCCCTGGACTTCAAGCGGGTGCAGTTCACCCCCGACCTGATGCCCGGCGACGTGACCGGCTCGCTGATCTACGACGCGAAGACCGCCGAGTTCGAGTTCCGCGAGGGACCGGTCTTCACCAACCTCATGCTCGCCGACGAGATCAACCGCACGCCGCCGAAGACGCAGGCCGCGCTGCTGGAGGCCATGGAGGAGCGGCAGGTCAGCGTCGAGGGCACCGCGCGCATGCTGCCCGATCCGTTCGTGGTGTGCGCGACCCAGAACCCCGTCGAGTACGAGGGCACCTACCAGCTCCCCGAGGCCCAGCTCGACCGGTTCCTGCTGAAGCTGACCGTGCCGCTGCCGCCGCGCGAGCAGGAGATCGCGGTGCTCCAGCGCCACGCGAACGGCTTCGACCCGCGCGACCTGTCGGAGATCAAGCCCGTGGCCACCGCCGAGGACCTCGCCGCGGGCCGCGAGGCCGTCGCGAAGGTGCACGTGGCGCCCGAGGTGCTCAGCTACATCGTCGACGTCGGCCGGGCCACGCGCACCTCGCCGTCGCTGCAGCTCGGCGTCTCGCCGCGTGGCGCCACCGCGCTGCTGGCCGCCGCGCGGGCGTGGGCGTGGCTGTCCGGCCGGCCGTACGTCACTCCGGACGACGTCAAGGCGCTGGCCCGTCCGGCGCTGCGCCACCGCATCCAGCTGCGGCCGGAGGCCGAGCTGGAGGGCGCGACCGCCGACGGCCTGCTCGACGGCATCCTGGCCTCGGTCCCGGTCCCGCGCTGATGGCTCTCACGGGGCGGGCCGCGCTGGTCGCGGCGGTGGGGATCGTGGTGGTGCTGATCGCGCCCGAGCCCGGGTTCGCGCTGCTCGGCTGGCTGTTCGTGCTGGCCGCCGCGATCACCGTCGACCTCGTGCTCGCGGGCTCCGTGCGCCCGCTGCGCTTCCACCGCTCAGGCGACAATCTGGTACGGCTCGGCCAGACCGGCACCATCGAGCTGACCGTGGAGAACCCCGGCCCCCGCAGGGTCCAGGGCGTGCTCAGAGACGCCTGGCCGCCCTCGGCCGGAGCCACACCCCGCGAGCTGAAGCTGGACGTCCCGGCGGGCGAACGCCGCCGCCTGGTCGTGACGCTGACCCCGACCAGGCGCGGCGACCGCGCCTCCGCCTCGGTGACGGTCCGCTCCGTGGGCCCGCTCGGCCTGGCCGCCAGGCAGGGCGCCCACAGCGCGCCCTGGTCGGTACGCGTGCTGCCGCCGTTCCTGTCCCGCAAGCACCTGCCCTCGCGCCTGGCCAAGCTGCGTGAGCTCGAAGGCCAGCACCCCGCGCTGGTACGCGGCCAGGGCACCGAGTTCGACTCGCTGCGCGAGTACGTGGTCGGCGACGACGTGCGTTCCATCGACTGGCGGGCCAGCGCCCGCCGCCACGACGTGGTCGTCCGCACGTGGCGTCCCGAACGCGACCGCAGGGTCCTCATCGTCCTGGACACCGGCCGCACGTCCGCCGGCCGCGTGGGCACCGCCCCCGTCCCGCTGACCGGCGACACCGGCAGGGCGCCCCTGGAGTCCCTCACCTCGCCTGACCAGGCCCGCCCCGTCCCCGGCTGGCCCCGCCTGGACTGGTCCATGGACGCCGCGCTGCTGCTGGCCGCCCTGGCCGCCCGCGCCGGCGACCGCGTCGACTTCCTCGCCTACGACCGCGCGGTGCGCGCCTGGGTCTCCGGCGCCTCCCGAACCGAGTTGCTCACCGCGCTCGTCAACTCGATGGCCCCCATCGAGGCGGAACTCGTCGAAGCCGACTCCCCCGGTATGGTGGCCGGCATCCTGTCCCGCGCGAAGCGCCGCTGCCTCGTGGTCCTGCTGACCGACCTGAACGCGTCGGCGCTGGACGAGGGCCTGATGCCGGTCCTGCCCCAGCTGTCCTCGCGCCATCTGGTCCTGGTCGCCGGCGTGTCCGACCCGGCGGTGGCCGACATGGCGGGCCGCAAGGCGACGGCGGAGGAGGTGTACGACGCCGCGGCCGCCGAATACACCCGCATCGAACGCCGCCGGATCACCGCGAGGCTGCGCCGCCACGGGGTCGAGGTCGTGGACGCCGCCCCTGAGGACATCGCCCCCGCCCTGGCCGACGCCTACCTCGCCCTGAAGGCCGCCGGCCGCCTGTGAGCCGTGTCTGAGCCGCCTCTGAGCCGTGTCTGTGCCCGAGGTCAGGCCGTGGGGGCGAGGTCGGGGGCGCGTTCCACGTCGCCGGTCTCCTGGGCACGCATGGCCCGGCGGCCATAGAAGACCACGTACGCCAGGAAGGCCGCCTCCGCCAGGACGCCGATGGCGATGCGGGCCCAGGTCGGCAGGCCGGACGGGGTGACGAATGCTTCGATCAGGCCCGACACGAACAGCACCACGACCAGGCCCATGGCCACGCTCATCACCGCCCTGCCCTGCTCGGCCAGCGCCTCGGCGCGCCTCCTGGGACCTGGGTCGATGACCGTCCAGCCCAGTCGCAGGCCCACCGCCGCGGCCAGGAAGACCGCCGTCAGCTCCAGCAGGCCGTGCGGGGTGATCAGGCCGAAGAAGATGTCGAGCTTGCCGCGGGAGGCCATGAGCCCGCCGGAAACGGCCACGTTGGCGGCGTTCTGGAACAGGAAGTAGGGGATGGGCAGACCCATGAAGATGGCGCCGATGAGCATCAGCGCGGCCACCCACGCGTTGTTGATCCACACCCGGCTGGCGAAGGACGCCGCCGGATTCTCCGAGTAGTAGTCGGCGAAGTCGTGCTCGACCAGCTGGGTGATCTCCTCCGGGGTGGCGATCGCCCGCTGTACCTCGGGGTTGCCCGCGACCCACGCGCCCATCACCCACGACACGACGACGAACGCCACCGTCGCCGCCAGCCACCACCACCGCGCCCGGTAGGCCACCACGGGGAACGACACCGTGAAGAAGCGCGCGAATTCCCGCCAGGCCGGCACGTGCGCCCCCGTCACCGCCGAACGCGCCCGCGCCACCAGGGCGGACAGGCGGCCGGTCAGCATCGCGTCGGTCGAGGCCGAGCGGACGATGGACAGGTGCGTCGACACCCGCTGGTACAGCTCGACGAGCTCGTCCACCTCCGCCCCGGTCAGCCTGCCGCGGTGCTTGACCAGATGATCCAGCCGATCCCAGGTGGGACGGTGTGCGGCGATGAACGCGTCGATATCCACCCGACCATTGTCACCGACTAGGCTCCCGGTATGTCCGAGGTTGTGACGGGAGACGCCGTCGTCGTCGAAGTACGCGTGGCGCAGATGCCCTCGCGGGCCGTCGCGGTCGTGATCGACATGCTGGTCCAGGGCGTTCTGATGATCGGGTTCGCCGTCCTGCTGCTCAATTTCGCGGGCATCAGCGACTCCGCGTTGTTCGCCGCGGCCAACATCGTCATGGTCGTGCTGGTGATCGTCGGCTACCCCGTCATCTTCGAGACGGCCACGCGCGGACGCAGCCTGGGCAAACTGGCGCTCGGCCTGCGGGTGGTGGGTGACGACGGCAGTCCGGAGCGGTTCCGGCAGGCGTTGATGCGGGGGCTGGCGGGGGTGATGGAGTTCTGGATGTTCTCCGGCGCCCCGGCCCTGATCTCGTCCCTGGTCTCGCAGCGCGGCAAGCGGCTCGGTGACGTGTTCGCCGGGACGATCGTGATCTCGGAACGGGCGCCGCGCGACACCACCCAGGCGATCGTGATGCCGCCTCAGCTGGCCGCCTGGGCCGCGCGGCTGGAGCTGTCCCAGTTGCCCGACGACGTGGCCTCGGCGGCCCGGCAGTACCTGGCGCGCTGGTATGACCTCGCGCCCGCCGTACAGCACGAGATGGGTGTGCGCATCGCCAACCAGGTCGCCTCCTACGTCTCGCCCGCCGCCCCCGGTGGCGCGCCGCCGCACGCGTACCTGAGCGCCGTCCTGGCCGAGCGCCGCCGCCGCGAGGAGGTACGGCTCGCCCGCCACACCCGCCTCCCAGCCCCCTGGTCTCAACCCCCAGGCCCCCAACCCGTCCAGCCCGCCGGCCCCCCGCACACCCAGCAGCCCATCCCCGCGCCCCAGGCCCCCTGGGCTCAGCCTCCCGGCGCCCCGCACCCGCAGCCCGTCGGCGCCCAGCCCGCTCCGGTGCCGCCGGGTCGATGGGCTCAGCAGGAACCGGCCGCACCGTGGTCCCAGCCTTGGCAGGTGCCGCAGTCGGCGTCGCCGGTGCCGCAGCCCTCGGTGCCGCAGCCTTCGCCGCCGGGGACCGTTTCGCCGAACCCTTGGGCATTGCCCGGACAGTCGGCGCCCGCCCAGCAGGCGGCCCAGCCCCAGCCCGCGACGGGATGGCACCCGGGCCCCACGCTTCCGTCGCCCCAGGGACCGCAGGCGCCCGGTCAGCCCGAGACGGGATGGCAGCCCGGCCACGTGAGCCCGCAGCACCCGATGCCGCACCCCGCCCAGCCAGGTCCCGTCCAGGCGGGGCCCGGGGTGGACCGGCGGCCCACGGCGTTGCCCGACTACCGCAGGCCGGAGGAGCCGCCCGGTGTCACGCCGGGCGGGTTCGCGCCGCCTGCCTAGGACGTCAGTAGCCGTACTGGGTCTGGGTGTTGAGGATCTTGAACTTCACGTTCTTGGCCGGGTCGGTGCGCGGGTCGTCGATGCGCAGCACGTCCAGGCCCTTTTGGATGTCGCTGCTGTAGACGTACCCGTTGTAGTAGTACGCCGACCAGGAGCCGGCGATGTCGCTGCCCTTGAACGGCGGGCGCTCGAAGTAGCCGATCTCCTGCGGCCGGGCAGGGTCGGTGAAGTCGACGAACGACACGCCGCCCTGGTACCAGGCCTGGACCATGATGTCCTTGCCCTTGACGGGGATGAGCGAGCCGTTGTGGGCGACGCAGTTCTGGCGCTTGTCCTGGGTGCGGGGAATCTTGAAGTACGCCCGCTTGGCCAGCTCCACGCCGGAGATGTCGTACACGGCGTCGGCGCCCCGCTCGGGCCCGGTGGCCTTGTCGCAGACGCCCGCGGCGCCGCCGCCGAGCTCGTCGGTGAAGAACACCTTGGTGCCCGCGTTGTTGAACGTGGCCGAGTGCCAGAAGGCGAAGTTCTCGTCGGTGACGCGGGCGGTGACCTTCGGCTTCTCGCGGTCGGCGATGTCGAGCAGCACCCCGTCGCCCATGCAGGCGCCGGCGGCGAGGTCCTTGGCCGGGTACACGGTGATGTCGTGGCAGCCGGAGGTGGTCGGCCCGCCGGACTGCTCGGGGAAGAGCACGGGCGTGGCGACGACCTTGGCCGCGGTGGGCTTCTTCAGCGGCACCTTGACGATGGAGATCTTGTCGTGCGGCGGCTTGCACCCGGCGAGAATGTCCCCCGGCCCGTACGAGGAGACGTAGAGGTAGACCGCCTTGCCCTTCTTGTCCGGCACCAGCGTGTGCGTGTGGGAGCCGCAGGCGGTCTTCACGGCCTTGATGTACTTGGGCCGCGCCTTGTCACTGATGTCGAAGATCCGGATGCCTTCCCAGGCGCCCTTGTCCGTCGGCGAACCGTACTCGCTGGAGCACGAGTCACCGGTACGCGACTCGTCCACCGACAGGAACAGCAGCTTCCCGACAACGGAAACGTCGTTCTGCGCCCCCGGACAAGAAACGCGGCTGACGACCCGCGGCTTGGCCGGATCGCCGATGTCGTACACGGTGAAGCCGTTGTAGTTGCCCTGGTACGCGTACCGCCCCTGGAAGGCCAGGTCGGTGTTGTAGGCGTCCTCGGCGGCGAAGGGCCCCTGTTTCGGCACATTGGCCACGTGCTTGACGTTGGCGCTGGTCTCGGGCTTCTCGGGCTTCTCGGTCGCGTGGGCGGGCACGGCTCCCAGGAGCGCCAGTCCGGCCACCGCGGACATCAGGACCCTGCCGACTCTGGACACCACACAGACCTCCCCTGATCACCTGATGTCCCACTATGTCAGCAATCTTGACCGTAACGGCGCCCGACCCCGTCCGACGTGAGAAGCGACCCCCACGATCGGCGCCCGCACACGACGGCGGGTGGCGGTGGGGCGGCTTGCCGTAGGGGATGGAGGGCCGTGACGGAAACCCACGCCAGACGAGAAGCCGCACAGTGTGCACGGGGAGGAGACCCGCGGAGAAGGGCGGCAACGACCGGATCGAGCGGAAGGAGGCGACCCGGCGAAGGGGCGAAAGGCAGCGGTGAGAGCGGACCGGAGAAAGGGGCTCGCCCCCACGAAGGGCGTGGGGGCGAGCGTTGGGTTGGGGAATCCGAGAAGAGCGGCTAGTGGTCCCAGCCCCAATCCCGGTAAGACTCCTGGGTCTGGACGTTGAGGCGGTCGGTGCGGACGCGGTCGGCGCCGCGGACCAGTGGGTCGTTGACCTTGAGCACGTCGAGGCCGTTGTGGAAGTCGGCCGCGTAGATGTAGCCGTTGTAGTAGTACGCCGACCAGATGCCGCCGCCACCCTGGCTGGCCGGCCCCCGCTCGAAGTACCCGAACTCACGCGGCCGCGAGATGTCCGTGAAGTCCACGAACGAGACGCCGCCCTGGTACCAGGCCTGGACCATGATGTCCTTGCCCTTGACCGGGATGAGCGAGCCGTTGTGGGCCACGCAGTTCTCGCTGTCCGCCTGGTGGCGGGGGATCTTGAAGTAGCTGCGGAACTTGAGCTGGCCCCTGCGGATGTCGTAGTAGGCGTTGGCGCCGCGGGTCGGGCCGGTCGCCTCGTTGCAGGTGGCCGCGCCGCCGCCGCCGAGCTCGTCGGTGAAGACGACCTTTCTGGCGTCGTTGGTGAACGTCGCCGAGTGCCAGAACGCGAAGTTCGGGTCGGTGGTCCTGGCGGTCACCTTCGGGTTGAGCCGGTCGCGGATGTCGAACAGCACGCCGTCACCCATGCAGGCGCCGGCCGCGATGTCCTTCTCGGCGTAGGCGGTGATGTCGTGGCAGCCGCTGGTGGGCACCAGCAGGCCGGGCTGGGTCTCGTTGCCGCCGTCGGGGAAGACGACCGGCGTGGCGGCGACCGCGGCGGCCGTCGGGTCGCGCAGCGGGACCTTGATGATGGAGATCTTGTCGTGCGGCGGCGCGCAGTCGGGGAAGTTCGCCGCGGGCAGGTACGACGAGACGTACACGTAGAGGTTGCGCCGGCGGTCGTGGCCCTTGCCCGGCACCAGGGTCAGCGTGTGCGAACCGCAGTTCGTCTCGACCGACTTGATGTACTTGGGGTTGGCCTTGTCGCTGACGTCGAAGATCCGGACGCCTTCCCAGGACTCCTTGATCGTGGCGCTCTGGCCGGTGCTGCTGCAGGAGTCGTTGTTGCGGGAGGAGTCTACGGCGGCGAAGAGCAGGTCGCCGTAGACGGAGACGTCCATCTGGGAACCGGGGCAGACGACCGAGCTGACGACCTTGGTCCGCTTCGGGTTGCTGATGTCGTAGATGGAGAAACCGCCGTAGTTGCCGACATAGGCGTAGTTGCCCTGGAAGGCGATGTCGGTGTTGATGGTGGCGGCGATCGGGGCCGGCTTGGGCACGTTGAGCACGTGCGAGACGTTCGGGCTGGTCACCACCGTGTCGACCGGTGGGATGTCGTTGGCGGCCGCGGGAACCGCCGTCGCCGCTAAGGCGACGGCGGCACCGGCCGCGACGAGGAAGCGCCGTGACTTGGACAGCAGCAAGGGAGAGTCCTCCTGGTCAGTCGTGGTCGTGACCGTGACCACGGTCGGGGTAAGAGGTCTGGGTCTGGGGGTTGAGGCTGTCCAGGCGGACACGCTTGGCCTGGTCGGTACGCCGGTCGTCGATCGACAGCACGTCGAGCCCGAGGTTGAAGTCGGAGCCGTAGATGTGGCCGTTGTAGTAGTAGGCCGACCAGAAGCCGCCGGACAGGGCCGGGGCGGTGTTGTCGGGGCCGCGCTCGTACCAGCCGATCTCCTTCGGGCGGGCCGAGTCGGTGAAGTCGACGATCGAGATGCCGCCCTGGTACCAGGCCTGGACCATGATGTCCTTGCCCTTGACCGGGATCAGCGAGCCGTTGTGGGCGACGCAGTTCTCCGTGTCCGCCTGCGGGCGCGGGATCTTGAAGTAGCTCTTGAACTTGAGCTGGCCCCTGCGGATGTCGTAGTAGGCGTTGGCGCCGCGGTTCGGGCCGATGACGGTGTTGCAGGTGGCCGCGCCGCCGCCACCGAGTTCGTCGGTGAAGACGACCTTGTTGCCGTTGTTGTTGAAGGTCGCCGAGTGCCAGAACGCGAAGTTGACGTCGTCACGGACGGTGGCGGTGACCCTGGGGTTGAGGCGGTCGGAGATGTCCATCAGGATGCCTTCGCCCATGCAGGCGCCGGCCGCGATGTCCTTCTCGGCGTAGACGGTGATGTCGTGGCAGCCGCTGGTGGCCGACTTGCCGTCCGGGTAGGGCAGCGGAACCCCGGGGTTGCCGCCGTCGGGGAAGAGCACCGGCGTGGCGGCGACGGCGGCGGCCGTCGGGTTGCGCAGGGGCACCTTGATGATCGAGATCTTGTCGTGCGGTACGCCGCAGTCCGGGAAGTCGGCCCGGGGGCTGTAGGAGGAGACGTACACGTAGAGGTTGCGCCGGCGGTCGTGGCCCTTGCCGGGCACGAGGCTCAGGGTGTGCGAGCCGCAGTTCGTCTCGACCGACTTGATGTACTTGGGGTTGGTCTTGTCGCTGATGTCGAAGATCCGGACGCCTTCCCAGGACTCCTTGATCGTGGCGCTCTGGCCGGTACTGCTGCAGGAGTCGTTGTTGCGGGAGGAGTCGACGGCGGCGAAGAGCAGGTCACCGTAGACGGAGACGTCCATCTGGCCGCCCGGGCAGATCACGGAGCTGACCAGCGACGTCCGCGAAGGACGCCGGATGTCGTAGATCGAGAAGCCGTAGTAGTTGCCGACGTAGGCGTAGTTGCCCTGGAAGGCCATGTCGGTGTTGATGTCGGCGAGCGCGGCGGGCTTCGGAACGTTCGTGACCTGCCGCATGTTGTCGCTCATGACCACCTCGCCGGGGGCGGGGATGTCGGCCGCCTGAGCGGGCAGCACACCTCCGACCAGGGCGATGGCGGCACCGAGCACGATGAGGGCCCTGCGGGGGGATAACACTTAGTCCTCCTATAAAGGGGGCATAAATGAAGAAATTTTCGTACGAAAACGGTCATTTGGCCAGCACGCAAGCTGTCAAAGTTTGTAGCAATTTGCCGTCTTCCAACCTGCGCGATCGTCGTCTAGAGTGCGCTTTTACGACATGGGGTAGTCAGGGAGGCCAGTTGCGCGTCGCGCTCATCGTCGTCATGGGCGCGGTTGTCGCCCTCGCCGGGTGCACCGGCGAGAAGCAGACACCCCCTCGTGCCGACTCCACGGCTCCCGTCATCGCGCCGGGCCGTCCCGGGGAGAGCGCCAAGACGCTGTCACCCTCCGAGGCCGCCACGGCCGTACCGTCGCCGACGGCCAACGCCTCGGACATCAAGTACATGCAGGACATGATCATCCATCACCGCCAAGCGCTGGACATGTCGGTTCTCGCCCCGAACCGGGCCGAGGCGGCCAGGGTCAAGGGCCTCGCGTCGCGGATCAAGGACGCCCAGGGCCCCGAGATCCAGTACATGACCACCTGGCTCCAGGAACAGAGCCAGAAGGTGCCCGAGCACCACGCGCAGCACCAGGGCATGCCGGGCATGGCCACGCCGGAGCAGATGGCGGCGCTCAAGGCCGCCACCGGCAAGGCGTTCGACAAACTCTTCCTGGAACTGATGATCAAGCACCACCTGGGCGCGCTCACGATGACCGAGCAGGTGCTCAAGGGCGGCTCGCACATCAGGGTCGAGGAGCTGGCCAACGACGTCGGCGTCACCCAGGCGGCCGAGATCCGCCGCATGCAGCAGATCCAGTCAGAGCTCTAGAAGCTCCTCAGTGGGTACGGCCCGCCGGGCCGCGAGCCGTACCCCGGAGAAGGGCTCTTACCAGCCGCGCTCGGGATAGCGGGACTGGGTCTGCGCGTTGAGCAGGGACAGCTTCACGCGGTTGGCCGAGTTCGTCCGCCGGTCGTCGACCTTGAGCACGTCGAACCCGCGGGCGATCTCGCTGCCGTAGATGTAGCCGTTGTAGTAGTACGTGGACCAGTAGCCGCCCAGCACGAGCTGCGTCGGGTCGACCGGTCCCTGGTCGTAGAAGGCGATCTCCTTGGGCCGCGAGGAGTCGGTGAAGTCCCACACCGACAGGCCGCCCTGGTACCAGGCCTGGACCATGATGTCGCGGCCCTTGACCGGCAGCAGCGAGCCGTTGTGGGCGACGCAGTTCTCCTGGTCGGTCTGCGGGCGGGAGATCTTGTAGTAGCTCTTGAAGACCAGCCGGTGGCCGCGCAGCTCGTAGATCGCGTCGGCGCCGCGGTTCGGGGCCTGCGCGGTGGTGCACATGGCCTCGACGCCGCCGCCGAGCTCGTCGGTGAAGACGACCTTGTTTCCGTCGTTGTTGAACGTGGCCGAGTGCCAGAACGCGAAGTTCGGGTCGGTCGTCCTGGCCTTGATCCGCGGCCGTTCCCGGTCACGGATGTCGAAGATCACGCCATCTCCCATGCAGGCGCCGGCGGCGAGGTCCTTCTCGGCGTAGACGGTGATGTCGTGGCAGCCGCTCGTGGGCAGCAGCAGGCCGGGCTGGGTCTCGTTGCCGCCGTCGGGGAAGACGACCGGGGTGCCCACCAGCGAGGCCGCCGCCGGGTTGGCGAACGGCACCTTCACGACCGAGATCTTGTCGTGCGGCGGCTGGCAGTCGGGGAAGTTGGCCGCGGGCAGGTAGGAGGAGACGTAGACGTAGAAGAACTTCCTGGCGTCGCGCCCTCTGGCGGGCACCAGGGTGTGCGTGTGGGAGCCGCAGTTCGTCTCGACGGACTTGACGTACCTGGGGTTGCGCTTGTCGCTGACGTCGAAGATCCGCACGCCCTCCCAGGACTCCTTGACCGTCGCGCTCTGCGGCGTGCTCTGGCAGGAGTCATTGTTGCGGGAGGAGTCGACCGAGGTGACCAGGACGTCACCCAGGATCGTCACGTCCATCTGACCGCCCGGACAGCTCACCGAGCTGACGAGCTGGGGCGACTTCGGGTTCTTGATGTTGTAGATGGAGAACCCGTTGAAGTTGCCGACGTAGGCGTAGTCCCCCTGGAAGGCGAGGTCGCTGTTGACGGCCGCACCGGCCGGCAGGTCGAGGTGCGCTTCCAGACGGATGTTGTCGCTCTTGACGACGTCGTCCGCGGCGTTCGCGGGCGTCCCGGCCATGACGGTGGCCAGAGCCAGAGCTGCTATGGCAGCCAGGCGGGAGGATAAGACGGCGATTCTCACCGGAGGCCTCCTACGGATGGAAGTGCCCCGAATTATCCGCCTATCTAATGATCGAACCCGTGTTTGTCCGGTTTCTGTCACACACTCAGGAGCCGTAACGCCACGAGTGCAGGTACTCCTCCTGCTCGGCGGTGAGCGTGTCGATCTCCACTCCGGTCGCGGCCAGCTTGAGCCGCGCGACCTCCACGTCGATCTCCCCGGGTACGTCGTAGACGCCCGGAGCCAGCCCGAAACGCTCCTTGGCCAGCCAGGTCACGGCCAAAGCCTGGGCGGAGAACGACAGGTCCATGACCGCCGCCGGATGCCCCTCGGCCGCCGTCAGGTTGACCAGCCGCCCCTCGGCCAGCAACAGCAGGCGGCGCCCGTCGGCCAGCACGTACTCGTCGGTGTTGGGCCGCACCCCGCGGTGCACCTCCACGCCGAGCCCGTCGAGCGCCCGCACGTCGATCTCCACGTCGAAGTGCCCGGCGTTGGCCAGAATCGCCCCGTCCTTCATCACCGCGAGATGCTCGCCCCTGATCACGTCGCGGTTGCCGGTGACGGTGATGAACACGTCGCCGTCCTCGGCCGCCCGCCCCATCCCCATGACCTCGTAGCCCTGGAGCGTGGCGTCCAGCGCCTTGACCGGGTCCACCTCGGTGACGACCACCCGGGCCCCGAGCCCCTTGGCCCGCTCGGCCACACCCCGCCCGCAGTAACCGAACCCGGCCACGACCACGGTCTTGCCGGCCAGCATGGTGTTGGTGGCGCGCATGATCCCGTCGAGCGTCGACTGCCCGGTCCCGTAGCGGTTGTCGAACATCCGCTTGGTCCGCGTGTCGTTGACGGCGACGACCGGAAACCGCAGCGCCCCCTCGGCCGACATCTGCCGCAACCGAATGACCCCGGTCGTGGTCTCCTCACACCCCCCGGAAACCTGCCCGAGAAGATCGGTCCGCTCGGTGTGCAGAATGTTGACCAGGTCACAGCCATCATCAAGCACCAGATCAGGCGAAATATCCAACGCTTGATGAATATGCCGGTAGTAGGTCCCCCGATCCACCCCAGCCCGCGCATAAACCGAAATGTCATACCCAGCCAGCGCCTCCGCCACATCATCCTGAGTGGACAACGGATTGGAAGCCGCCAAAGCGATCCGCGCGCCCCCGGCCCGCAAGGCCCCCATGAGCACAGCGGTCTCGGCAGTCACATGCAGGCAGGCCGCGATGGTCAACCCGGAAAGCGGCTTCTCATCATCAAAGCGCGCCCCGATGGCGGTCAGCACAGGCATGGCCCGAGCCGCCCAGCTGATCCGCCGCTCCCCCAGCTCCATCGACATCTCCTAGATATGGCCATGTACGGCGGCGCCCCCAAGACCACCCAGGCGGTCAAGGGGGCGCCGTAACGGCGAGCACCACGTCCGACGTGAGAAGCGACCCCCACGATCGGCGCCCGCCGACGACGGCGGGTGGCGTGGGGGCGGCTTGCCGTAACTTAGAGAAAAGGTTTAGTAACGGTAGTGGTCGGGCTTGTACGGGCCCTCGACGTCGACGCCGATGTACTCGGCCTGCTCCTTGGTGAGGGTCGTGAGCTTGACGCCCAGGGCGTCGAGGTGCAGGCGGGCGACCTTCTCGTCCAGGTGCTTGGGCAGGACGTAGACGCCGATCGGGTACTCCTCCGTCTTGGCGAAGAGCTCGATCTGCGCGATCACCTGGTTGGTGAAGGAGTTCGACATGACGAAGCTCGGGTGGCCGGTGGCGCAGCCGAGGTTCATCAGGCGGCCCTCGGCCAGCACGATGATGCTGTGACCGTCAGGGAAGATCCACTCGTCGACCTGGGGCTTGATGTTGTTGCGGACGATGCCCTCGGTCTTCATGAGGCCGGCCATGTCGATCTCGTTGTCGAAGTGGCCGATGTTGGAGACGATCGCCTGGTGCTTCATCTTCGCCATGTGGTCGGCGCGGATGATGTCGAAGTTGCCGGTCGTGGTCACGAAGATGTCGGCGATGCCGACGACCTCGTCCAGCGTGGTGACCTGGAAGCCGTCCATGGCCGCCTGCAGGGCGCAGATCGGGTCGATCTCGGTGACGATGACGCGGGCGCCCTGGCCCTTCAGCGCGTCGGCGCAGCCCTTGCCGACGTCGCCGTAGCCGCAGATCACGGCCACCTTGCCGCCGATGAGCACGTCGGTGGCGCGGTTGAGGCCGTCGATGACGGAGTGGCGGCAGCCGTACTTGTTGTCGAACTTCGACTTGGTGACCGAGTCGTTGACGTTGATGGCCGGGAACAGCAGCGTGCCGTTCTTGAACATCTCGTACAGGCGGTGGACGCCGGTCGTGGTCTCCTCGGTGACGCCCTTGATGCGCTCGGCGGTCTTGGTCCAGCGCTTCTCGTCACCGACCGTGCGCTTGAGCAGGTCGATGATGACGTGCCACTCCTCCGGGTCGTTCTCGGTGGCGGAGGGTACGGCGCCGGACTTCTCGTACTCGGCGCCCCGGTGGACCAGCAGCGTGGCGTCGCCGCCGTCGTCCAGGATCATGTTGGGGCCGTCACCACCCGGCCAGGCGAGCGCCTGGTCGGTGCACCACCAGTACTCCTCCAGCGTCTCGCCCTTCCAGGCGAAGACCGGCACACCCTGCGGGTTCTCGACGGTGCCGTTGGGGCCGACGACGACCGCGGCGGCGGCGTGGTCCTGGGTGGAGAAGATGTTGCAGCTCACCCAGCGGACCTCGGCGCCCAGCGCGACCAGCGTCTCGATGAGGACGGCGGTCTGGATTGTCATGTGCAGCGAGCCCATGATCTTCGCACCGCGCAGGGGCTGGGAGGCCGCGTACTCCTTGCGAACCGCCATGAGGCCGGGCATCTCGTGCTCGGCGAGCCGGATCTCCTTGCGCCCGAACTCGGCCAGCGAAAGGTCGGCGACCTTGAAGTCCATCTGGGTTCCCCTCGTGTCACGAAGTTGTCGCCTGCGAGTTTAGGCACCAGATGAAGCCAGTCGCGACTCACAGACCCCGAATCTGACGTAAGAATGTAAGAATGCGGATTACGGAGGCTGCGAAGCGGCTAGGAATGTCGCCCAGAATGCTCAGATACCGCGAAGCGCTGGGCCTTCTGCCCCCGGTACGCGAGCAGGGCGCCCACCGGCGCTTCGGCGACGAAGAACTCCAGGCCGTCGCCCAAGGCGTGGACCTGGAACGACGCTTCGACGTCTCCCCCGCCGAACTGGCCTTCGCGCTGCGCGTGCTGAGCGAGCCGGCGGTCGCCCAGGCCGTACGTGAGCTGGGCATCCGCATCGGCCGGCTGCAGGCCCCGCGCCGCGCGCTCGACTTCGAGAAGGAGAAGGCGCTCCGCCTTCTGCGAACCTCCGGACACTCTCCCGCATCCAACCCCAGGAAAGGTGATCGCTAGCGCGTCGGGGGGCGTCATGAGGGTTTTCCTGGCAGTTTCGGCACGTCCACACCGCCAGGAGGCCCTGGGCCAAGCGGTCCAGCGCGCCCGCGAGTCGATCGCGGTGACCTTCCCCGTCGCCCCGGAGCGCGTCAGGGCGCGCGAGTGGAGCGCGGAGAACGGCGGCGTGCACGTGCTGACCTGGACCAACGAGCCCACCTGGGAACCATGGTCCGGCCCCGGCGGCATCACCGTCGTCGCCGGGCACCACCCGGGCGAACCCGGCCGTGGGCCCGCCGCCGGACAGCCCGGCTGCTTCGCCCTCCTGCGTGCCGGCGAGCACGGGATCACCGCCTCGACCTCGATCGCGCCCGCCGACCCCGTCTACTACGCCGAGACGCCCGACCTGTTCGTCGTGGGAAACCGCGCCCTCCTGGTACGGCTGGCCGCCCACGACGGCGTCCGCTACGACCTGACCGCCCTGCAGTCCGTGGCCAGGCAGGGCTACTTCCTGTCCGAGGAGACCCCGTACGCAGGGGTGAGCGCCCTGCCCCCGGCCTCGACCCTGGAGATCGGCGACCGGCTGACGGTGACCACCGAGCCGCTGCCCGTGGGGCGCGGCCGTACCGGCGCAGCGCAGGTGGCCGAGCGAATGGTGCAGGCGGTGCGCCCCCTGGCCGGCGGCCAGGACCAGGTACGCGTCACGCTGACCGGTGGCCGCGACAGCCGCCTGATCGCCGCGCTGCTGCACGGGGCGGGCATCCCGTTCCGCGCCTCCACCTCGGGTTTCGACGACCACCCCGACGTGGTGGTGGCCCGCCAGGTGGCCGCGGCGCTCGGCGTGGAGCACGAGGTGACGGCACCGGCCCTCACCACCGCGAACGAACTGTCCGTCGTGCACCCGGCCGACCGGGTCCACCACATCCTGCGCGCCTGCGAGGGCATGCTGTCGGCCTACGAGAACATCACCGCCGACGCCCCCTACAGCGACGTCCCCCGGCTGGGCGGGCACAACGGGGAGATCCTGCGCGGCGGCTACCTGTCCGGCATGGAGGAGACCACGCCCGAGGCGGTCCGCCGGCGCACCGAGACGCTGTTCCTGTCCAACCGTGGCCTGTTCACGGAGACGGCCAACGCCCACGCCGAGGAACTGGCCTGGAGCTCGGACTCCCTCCACGTGCCCGACCACCTGTACGTGCGCTTCCGCGTGGGCCGCTGGCACGCCGCCGCGCGGGCCGCCATGCTGCGCCGGGGCACGCCGGTGCAGCCGTTCCTGGACAACCGGGTGGTCAGCGCGGCGCTCGGCATGGACCCGGGGCTACGCCGGTCGGAGCGGCTGGTCCACCGGCTCGTCAGGACGTTCGCGCCCGCGCTCGCCGACGTGCCGCTGGAGGGCCGGCCGTGGCGATTCCGCACCGAGGGCGTGCTCGCGCGCTGGCGGCACAAGGCGGCCCGCCACATCACCGCGCCGAAGCCCAAGCCCTGGAACTGGCGGACAGAACCCGGCCGCGAGCTCGCAGAGGAACTGCGGGAGACGATCGTCTCGTGCGCCCGGCTGGGCGAGATCGTGCGCCTGGACAAGGTGCCCGCGCTGTTCGACGGCGGCAGGCTGGTCAAGCCCGCGCTCGTCTGGCATCTGTACACGGTGGCCGGTCTGCTCGGCGCCGATCTCACCGCGCCGGGGACCGCCTCGCGCGGGCGGGTGACGGTGCCAACCAAGCGTCCGCTGCTTGCGTCATAACAAGCATGAAAGAGCTGCTGATGGCAGTGGTCCTCGCCATCTCACCCGCGCACGCGGGCACCGCTCAGACCGTCAAGGTCTACTTCTCGAAGGGTTTCGGCATCCCCGGCAAGACCGTGGCCGTGACCCGCAAGGCGCCCGACCGGGGCGTCGCCCGCTTCTCCGTCGAACAGCTGATCAACGGCCCCACCAAGGCGGAAAAGCGCCGGGGCCTCCATTCCGAGCTGGGCGCGCAGATCCGCGGCCGCTCCGACTGCGGCGCCGACTTCCAGCTGAAGATCGCCTCAGGTACGGCGACGCTGCGATTCTGCCGGACCGTCTACGGCCTCGGCGTGGGCGGCGACGCCCGCGTCCTGCACACGATCGGCAAGACGTTGCTGCAGTTCAGGGCCGTGAAGAAGGTCGTGACGCTGGACAAGGAAGGCCGGTGTCTGTTCGACCAGACCGACGCCGGGACATCCTGCCTGACCGGGCACGAGTAGCCCGATTCCTCTAATATCCCGTGAATGCAGCCCCTGACGTCTGATGATCCGCAGACGATCGCCGGCTACCGCCTGCGCGGCCGGCTGGGCGACGGCGGTCAAGGCGTGGTCTACCTCGCCGAGGCCGCCGACGGGCGGCAACTCGCCCTGAAGGTGCTGCACACCAGGGGCGACGCGCAACTCCGCGACCGCTTCGCCAAGGAACTGGCCGCCGCCCAGCGGGTCTCCCCCGCCTGGATCGCCCGCATCGTCGACGCCTCACTCGACGGCCCCCGGCCGTACATCGCCAGCGAGTACGTGGAGGGCCCCAGCCTCGCCCGCGCCGTCTCCACCACCGGCCCGTTCGCGCCCGAACCCCTGATGCGGCTGGCCTCCGGGCTCATGATGGCGCTGGCCGCCATCCACCGGGCCGGGATCGTCCACCGCGACTTCAAGCCGGCCAACGTGCTGCTCGGGCCCGACGGGCCGCGCCTGATCGACTTCGGCGTGGCCCGTACCTCCGACATGACCGCCACCACCTCGGGCAACGTCGTCGGCACGCCTCTCTACCTGGCCCCCGAGTCGTTCCTCGGCCACCGCGCCGAGTCGCCCTCCGACGTGTTCGCCTGGGGCGCCGTCGTGTACTTCGCCGCCACGGGCCGCCACGCCTTCCAGGCGGCGGAGATCCCCGCCGTCATGCACCGCATTCTCAACGACTCCCCCGACCTGTCGCCGCTGCCGGAACCCCTGCGCGCCCCGGTGGCCGCCGCCCTGGCCAAGGACCCCGCCGCCCGCCCCACCGCCGCCGGCCTCCTCCTCGAACTCACCACCGTCGGCCACCTCCCGCCCCCGCCCATCGGCAGGACGGAACCGGCCCCCGCGAAAGCGGCACCCCGCCAGGAGACGGGCGCCCAGGACCGCGCGGAGACGCCCAGCGGCCGCGTGAGAGCCCGTGGGAGGGCCGTGCGGGTCGTGGGGGCGCTGGTGGGTGTCGCCGCCGCCGTCGGCGGCGTCTTCGCCGTCAGAGCCTTCGACTCCGGTACGGCCGGCACCCCCGGCCCCGGAGTCACCGCCGCCGCCCGGCAGCCCGGCACGGAGCCGCCACCGGGCAAATCCGCCGGGCAGGCCACCGAGACCCCCTCCGCCGCCCCGGCCCGCGAACCGGGCAAGTCCGCGGAACCGGGCACCACCCGGCCCCCGACGGCCGCGCCGGCCTCGCCGTACCCGAAAGAGCAGACCACCGGGAACGTGCGGATCTACTACAACCTCCCCCGGGCCGCGCACGCCGCCCGCGCCGCCAAGCTGGTCGCGGCCGGATTCCAGCCGACGTCGCTGAGCCTGGCGCCGGGCGAGCGGTACACGGCGGTGTGGGTGAAGCGCCGGGGGCCGGCGCCGCGACTGTTCCACGGCCTGAACCCGGACGCCGCCAAGCGCTTCCTGACCCGCTCGATGGCCGCCGGCTACCGGCTCAAGCTGATCGCGGGGCTGGGCGCGTGGGAGAACGCCACGTACGCCGGCGTGATGGTCAAGCAGGACGGCGCCGCCGTCAACCACAGCTTCTGGCGGATGACCAAGGCCCAGTTCCAGGACAAGCTCCGCCACTACCAGGACCGCGGCCGCATGACCCTGCGCTGGGTCTCGGCCTACGGCCCCGCGGGCAACCGCCGTTATGCCGCCGTCTGGGAGCCCAACGTGGACACGGCCGACTGGCGGGCCACCGTGGACCTGGGCTGGGCCCAGCACAAGCGCGCCTACGACCGCCTGCACGCGCGGGGCTACCGCCCGACGATGGTGGCGGCCACCCCGGATCGCCGGTACAGCGCGGTGTGGCGCAAGGAGAGCAGCGCCTACTTCCACTACGGCGACCTCACCCCGGACGCCTACCGCACCAAGCTCCGCCAGATCGCCCCGAAGGGCTACTACCCGGCAGCCCTGCAGGTCTCGGGCACCGCCGACCACCCGTTCTTCACCGCGGTCTGGGCCCCCGAGTAACGGGGGCCCATGCGTCAGGCGGACGGAGCGCGGTCCAGGTCCGGCTCCAGATAGATGACGCGGGCGATCGGCACCGCCGCGCGGATCGCCTGTTCCGCCTCGTCGATGCCGCGCGCCACCTCGGCCGCGGTGTCGTCGTGCTCGACCGCGATCTTGGCGGCGACCAGCAGCTCTTCCGGCCCGAGGTGCAGCGTGCGCATGTGGATCACGCGGGTGACCTCGGGGGCGTTCTCCAGAGCGGCCCTGATCTGCTGCTCGACGTCGGGCGAGGCGCCCTCGCCCAGCAGCAGCGACTTGGTCTCGATGGCCAGGATGATCGCGATGATGCCGAGCAGCACACCGATCATCAGCGTGCCGATGGCGTCCCAGACCGGGTCGCCGGTGATGGCCGCCATCGAGACGCCGAACAGCGCGAAGATGAGGCCCAGCAGCGCGCCGAGGTCCTCCAGCACGATGACCGGCAGCTCGGGCGACTTCGAGCGGCGGATGAACTCCACCCAGCCCTGCTTGCCGCGTACCGCGTTCGACTCCTTGATCGCGGTGCGGAAGGAGAAGCTCTCGGCGATGATCGCGAAGATCAGCACGCCGATGGCCCAGTTGAGGTTCCCCAGCTCCTCGTCAGAGCTCAGCTTGTGGATGCCCTCGTAGATCGAGAACGCCGAACCGATGGTGAACAGCACCACGGCCACGACGAACGCGTAGAAGTATCGCTCTCGGCCGTAGCCGAACGGGTGCTCCTTGGTCCGCTCCCGCTGGGCCCGTTTGCCACCGATCAGCAGCAGGGCCTGGTTGCCCGAGTCCGCGACCGAGTGGATGGACTCCGCCAGCATCGAGGACGAGCCGGTGAAAACGAAGGCCACGAACTTGGCCACGGCGATGGCCAGGTTCGCGACCAGAGCCGCGACGATCGCTTTGGTACCGCCACTCGCGCTCACTGCGAATCTCCACTCATAGGGTCGATCAGATCAATCCCGGATCTTATTGGGAAATCCTCGCCTTAAGTTCTGTGATCGCTGTCACTGGCGTCGGATCGATGCCGTAGCCGAGCGCCAGGTAGGTGCTGGCGAAGTCGCCGAGGGCGATGAGGGAGGCCAGCCGTTCGAGCGGATGAGCGCCCTCGGCCGTCAGTTCGGTGACCGCGACGTCGCGGTCCCGCGCCATCCGCACCGACGCCTCGCGCCGCCGCGTGACCTGCGGGTGCTCGTCGGCGTCCCGCATCATCACCAGCCGCAGCGACCGCCCGGCCTCGTCGGCGAAGATGTCCCGCTTGGCCAGCGGGCCGTCGAAGGCGACCACCTGGTTGTGGTTGGCCTCGGGCAGCTCGCCGAAGACCGCGGGATACTTGGCGTTCTCGTTGAGCTGGCAGGCCATCCGGTACGCCGCCACCCCGCTCACCTGCGACGAACCCCAGATCATGGGCACGCTCTCGGCAAGTTCCATCGCCAGCTGCTTACCCGGGTTGATGAACGACTCGCTGGAGGGACGGCAGCGGTGCGCGATGTCCTCCAGCGACTTCGCCACGCCCTCGATCAGCGCCTCGTCCACCCGCGCCAGCCCCAGCCCGGCCGCGGCCACGATCAGGGGTACGGCCAGCAGCCACACGTTGGCCCGCGGCTGCCCGGTCGCCTGCACCGGCACGAAGATGCCGCCAGCCTGCCTGGCCACCGACTCCACCGGCGAGTCGGGCGAGGCGACGGCCACGAGCGTGCAGCCGCGCCTGACCGCCTCGGTCGCCGCCGACAACGTCTCCTCGGTACGTCCGGAGGCCGACACCGCGATCACCAGGTCGGTCGCGCCCACCCAGCCGGGGAGCTGGTAGGAGCGGACGGTCAGGATCGGCAGCGGCGCGCCGTGGCCGGCGACGGCCGCCAGGATGTCCCCCACGATCGCCGAGCCGCCCATGCCCACGACCACGACGGCTCTCGGACGGCCCCGCAGCTCCGCGAGGCCGGCTTCGGCCGCGGCGCGCTGCCCCATCCGGACCTGCGCGGCGGAGGCGGCGACCGCCAGCAGCATGCCGCCGGGATCGTTGTCGGTAAGGAATCGCTGGTCATCGAGCCGGTCGGACTCCCAATTCACGGAGTCCTGGCCTCGTCGACCAGCAGGACGGGGATGTCGTCGCGTACCGGATAGACGCGACCGCATCCGGTGCAGGCCAGCTCGTCGGCTTCCGCCTCGGCACGCAGCGCGGACTTGCACGCCGGGCAGGCCAGGATTTCGAGCAGCCAGTCGTCGATCTTCACTTTCAACTCCTTACGACGGCGAGGACCTCGTCCCTGATCGCCGTCATCTTGCCTTCGTCGGCCGCTTCTGTGTTGAGCCTGAGCAGCGGCTCGGTGTTGGACGCACGCAGATTGAACCACCAGCCGGAGCCGCTCACCGTCAGCCCGTCGAGCTCGTCGAAGGAGCCCCGGCCGCCGAACGTCTCGCGGACCCTGGCCAGCGCACCGGCCTGGTCGGCGACGGTGCTGTTGATCTCACCGGAGGCGTGGTAGCGCGAGTAGGCGGCCACGACCTCAGACAGCGGGCTCGCCTGCTCCCCGAGGGCGGCCAGCACGTGCATGGCGGCCAGCATCCCCGAGTCGGCGAACCAGAAGTCGCGGAAGTAGTAGTGGGCCGAGTGCTCCCCGCCGAAGACGGCGCCGGTGGCGGCCATCTCGGCCTTGATGAAGGAGTGGCCCACGCGGGTGCGTACCGGCACGCCGCCGTGCTCGCGGACGATCTCCGGTACGCCCTGCGAGGTGATCAGGTTGTGAATGATCTTGGCGCCCGGGTGCTTGGCCAGCTCGCGGGTGGCGACCAGCGCGGTGACCGCCGACGGCGAGACCGAGCGGCCCCGCTCGTCGATCACCCAGCAGCGGTCGGCGTCGCCGTCGAAGGCCAGGCCGAGGTCGGCGCCGGTCTCGATGACCGCGCGCTGCAGGTCGACCAGGTTGGCCGGTTCGAGCGGGTTGGCCTCGTGGTTGGGGAAGGTGCCGTCGAGCTCGAAGAAGAGCGGCGTCACCTCGATCGGCAGGCCGTCGAAGACCGCGGGCACCGTGTGGCCGCCCATCGCGTTGCCGGCGTCGACGACGACCCGCAGGGGCCGGATCGCGCGCAGGTCGACCAGCCCGCGCAGGTGCGCGGCGTAGCCGTGGAGCAGGTCCTTCTCGGTGACCGAGCCGCGGGTCGCGCCCGGCTCCAAGCCGGGGGCGAGCAGTTCGGCGGCGAGCAGGCCGGCGGCGCGATCGCGCACCGCGGTGAGCCCGGTGTCGGAGCCGACCGGGACGGCGCCCGCGTGGCACATCTTCAGACCGTTGTAGCGGGCCGGGTTGTGACTGGCGGTGAACATCACGCCGGGCAGGTCGAGGCTGCCGCTGGCGTAGTAGAGCAGGTCGGTGGAGCCGAGCCCGGCGTCGATCACGTCGGCTCCGCGCCCGGTGGCGCCCCGGATGAAGGCTCCGGCCAGCGCGACTCCCGAGGTGCGCATGTCCCGCGCCACGACCAGCGACGTCGCGCCGGTCACGTCGACGAAGGCCGCCCCCACGGCTTCGGCGATCGGCTCGTCCAGCTCGTCAGGCACCACGCCGCGTACGTCGTAGGCCTTGAAGATCTTGGCGAGATCGCCCACTCCTGCTCCTAGGTCGTCGTTGAGACGAGCCTACCGGTCGCCGCGTTGCTGCTGGGCGGAGCGGAGCACGCGCAGGTGGCCCCTGCGGCCGACCTCGACTCCCTGGCCGACGGGTTCGGTGCCGGAGGGGCTCGGCCTGGCCGCTTCCCTGACGGCGTTGGCGAGCGCTTCGAGATCGTCCGAGCTGGGTGAGGCGCCGTCCGTGGGCAACCGCACCACCTCCCAGCCGCGGGGGGCGGTGAGCCGCTCGGCGTGCTCGGCGCACAGGTCATAGCAGTGCGGCTCGGCGTACGTCGCCAGAGGGCCGAGAACAGCGGTCGAGTCGGCGTATACGTACGTGAGCGTGAAGACGGCAGGCTGGCTGCAAGCGGTGCGGGAACAGCGGCGGACGGGGCTCACGGAGGGACCGTATCTGGTAAGAGTCCGAGGCGCCACTATCTGAGCGCTCTTAACGAGCGTGTCGCCACAATTCGGACACCTGTCGCAGGCTTTACACCCACCTGTACCAATGCTGCAGTACGGCGGCCGCTCCTCGTAAACTGTGCGGATGACTCCACGACGCCGTGACCGCCACGGTCGCGGCCTCCGAGGCCCGCTGGCTCCCTCCCACGTGCCCATCGCGAAGTCCAGGGGCGAGCGCTTCGACGACTTCGTCCTGGACGCCGTCGAGCGCCTCAAGCCGCGCTGGGGGGCGCAGCTGGCGGCGGTGGAGTTCGCCGTGGAGGAGGTGCCGCCGCTGAGCGAGCTCGGCGACGGCCCCGGCCGCTCAGGCCCGATCCCGTTCGGCCGCGCCGAGCCGGCCCGTGGCGCCCAGCCCGCCTCCGTGGTGGTCTACCGCCGCCCGCTGGAGGCCCGCTCGCGCGACCGGGAGACGCTGGGCGCGCTGGTGCACGACACGGTGGTGGAGCAGGTGGCGTTCCTGCTCGGCCGCTCGCCGGACGAGGTCGATCCGGGCTTCGACACCCACGGCTGAGCTGACCGAAAACCGGCGAGGGGCCACGCGGACGATGCCGCGTGACCCCTGAACCGGATATCTGCCTATACGGCCTGGCGCTTGATCCGCCGACGTTCCCGCTCGGACAACCCTCCCCAGATGCCGAACCGCTCGTCGTGTTCCAGCGCGTATTCCAGGCACTCGGCTCGGACCTCACACGTCCGGCAGACCTTTTTGGCCTCGCGTGTGGAGCCGCCCTTCTCCGGGAAGAACGCCTCCGGATCCGTCTGCGCACACAGTGCGCGCTCCTGCCAGCCGAGTTCTTCCGCATCAAGCTGGTCCTGTGCGATGACCAGATCGGTCACTGCGCACCTCCCTGCCGCCCGCCCGCAATGGAGCCCCCCATGAACGCCTTCCTTATTACCCACCCACAGGAAGGCGTAACAACATGGTTGTAATTACACGCGCGTGCCGTACGTGACGTCAAGCGGCATGCCGGTATCCGGGGAAAGACCAGATCTCGCCCCGGTGTGTTTGGCATGTGATGTTCGCGCCCGGCGGTTTCCATGAACCATGGCCTTGACCTGGCGTGTTCCGCGCTCTCAGCGGTCGAAACCGTACCAGGGCGGGATTGACCCCCGCCCGTGGCCCACCTTCTCTCTAGCCGTGCTTAGCCAGTTCATTACCTGCGAGGCTCGTTGGGGGTGTATATGGCGGTGGGGTCGATCGGGTCGTCCCCCTGCCTGGGCGGGTCGTTCAGCGCGTCGCCGCCGCGGAACATCGACTGGTCAAGCCGGACGGTCGACTCGGCCGGCGACTCGCCGCCGTTCCAGCCGGGCTGGTAGGCCTGCTGCGGCTGCTGGGGTGCCGGGGGTTGCTGCTGGGGGTGCCCGAACGGGTCGTCGTAGGGGCCCGCCTGTCCCGTGTAGTCCGGCACGCGCAGGTCGGGTGCGGTGCCGGCGGTGGAGTGCTGGTAGTGCTCGGCCTGCTGGTAGGCGTCGAGCAACTGCTGGGAGCGCGGGTCGACGGGCGGGTCCGGCTCCTGGTAGTGCTGCGGCTGGGCGTACTCCTGGCCCGACACGCCGGTGAACGGCTGGCCCTGCTGCTCGAAGGCGGGCGGGCGCTCGTAGTACGGCGTGCCCGCCTGACCGTCCTGGGGCGGCGCGTACGGGTTGGGCGCGTCGGCCGCCGGGGCGAAGGAGCTCGGGGTGGCATAGGCGTCGTGGTTCTGCGGCGGGGCGTACGGGTTGGGGTCGGGAGCCGTGTACGCGCCGGACTGGGGCTGCTGGCGGTAGACGTCCGGCTGGCTGTCGGCCGGGACGTAGGGGGCCGGGGTGTAGCCGGAGTCGGGCATCGTCTCCGACGGCGTGTAGCCGCCCGACGGGGGCACCGTGTCGGCGGGGGCGTAGCCGGCGGCGGGGGGCGCGGTGTCGACCGTGCTGTAGCCGCTCTGGGCGGGGGGCGGCTCCGGCGCGTAGACGTTGGGGGTGTCCTGCGAGGAGTAGCCGGGCGTGGTGTACGCGCCGCTCTGGGCGGGCTGGGCGTATTGGGGCTCCTGGCCGTACTGCTGTGACTCCTGGCTGTAGGGCTGGGGGTCTTGGCTGTACTGCTCGGGCTCGGGCTGCGCGTACTGCTGGGGCTCGGGGGCGGCGGGGAGCGCGGCCCTGGGCTGCGGCGCGGGCGGCTCGGGGGCTGCGGGCTGCTGGAAGCCCTGGTACGCCTCCTGCTCGGCCCCGAATCCGTGCTGGCCGAAGGGCTGACCGGGCTGACCGGGCTCGGACTGGGCGAAGGGCGGCTGGCCGTACTGCTGGCCGGGGTCGGGCTGGGCGTAGCCGGGCTGCTGGCCGGGGTCGGCGCCGGCGAAGCCCGGCTGGCCGAAGCCCTGCTGGCCGGTGCCGGGCTGGCTCTGGCCGTATCCGGGCTGGGCGTACGCGGGCTGCTGGCCCGACGGGGGCTGCTGGCCGAACGTCTGGCCCGGGGCGGGCTGGGCGAAGGCCTGGCCGGAGGCGGGCTGCTGGGCGTACTCGGGCTGCTGACCGTATTCGGGCTGGCCGAAACCGGGCTGCGGAGTGTAGCCGGGCTGCTGGGCGAAGCTCTGCTGGCCGTACCCCTGAGGCTGGCCGAAGCCGGGCTGCGGCGAGAACGTCGTCACCGGACGGCGCGCGGGCAGGGCCTGCGGCATGAGGTAGAGGGCCGCCAGAACGGTCAGGGCGAGGGTGGGCAGGCCGGTCAGGAGGAGTTCGACGATGGAGCGGAAGCCGTTGCCCGCGAAAAGGGCGACGAACAGCGCCAGGACCCCGAACAGCGCCATACCCGACAGCGTGATCGCCGCGGCCATCGTGACCGGCCCCGCCGACTTGGCCGGCGGGCCGACCTTGGTCAGCAGCAGCACCGCGCCGACCAGCAGCGCGATCGTGACCGGGCTGGTCAGGCTCGAGAAGTAGATGGCGCCGCGCTCGGTGAGACCGATGCTCGATCCGTAGGCACCGTCTCCGCCGATCAGAAACCGGCCCACGGCCACCAGCGTGGACGTGACGCCGGCAGCCAGCATGATCCAGGCAGCCGGCTCTTTCAGCCGGGCGACGTCAAGTTTGCTCACAACTACCCCCATCGAGCCCTTTGGCCCGCAGTGAGTTTGCCACATGACCGACTTACGCGGCGGGGAACCCAGGAGGCTCATTCCTCACATGTCCCTCATTGCGAGGATTTTTCTGGCATGGGGAGGGGTAAGACTGACCTCTGGGACAGATGGAAGACTGGGTGACATGCACATCGTGTCCCTCGCCGGCGGCATCGGCGGCGCCCGTTTCCTGCGCGGCCTGCGCGCCACCGCCCCCGACGCCCAGATCACCGTCATCGGCAACACCGGCGACGACATCACCCTCTTCGGCCTGCGGGTCTGCCCCGACCTGGACACCGTGATGTACACGCTGGGCGGCGGCATCAACGAGGAGCAGGGCTGGGGCCGGGAGAAGGAGACGCACACGGTCAAGGAGGAGCTGGCCGCGTACGGCGTGGAGCCGCAGTGGTTCGGGCTCGGCGACCGTGACTTCGCCACCCACATCGTGCGCTCGCAGATGATGGAGGCGGGCTACCCGCTCTCACAGATCACCGAGGCGCTGTGCGCGCGCTGGCGCCCCGGGGTACGGCTGCTGCCCATGAGCGACGACCGCTGCGAGACCCACGTCGTGATCACCGACGAGCAGGGGCGGCGGGCGATCCACTTCCAGGAGTGGTGGGTCAGGCTGCGCGCCTCGATCCCGGCCGAGTCGATCGCCCTGATCGGCGCCGACACCGCCCGGCCCGCGCCCGGCGTGCTGGAGGCGATCGAGGAGGCCGACGTGGTGATCCTCCCGCCGTCGAACCCGGTCGTGAGCATCGGCACGATTCTCCAGGTACCCGGCATCAGGGACGCGCTGCTGGCCAAGACCGTGGTGGGCGTCTCCCCGATCATCGGCGGCGCGCCCGTGCGCGGCATGGCCGACGCGTGCCTGACCGCGATCGGGGTGGAGACCAGCGCCCAGGCGGTGCTGGAGCTCTACGGCCCGGAGCTGATCGACGGCTGGCTGGTCGCGCCGGAGGACGACGGGGTGGCCGTGGACGGCATCCGGGTCGAGTCCCGCCCCCTGATCATGCACGACGCCGACGCGGCCGCCGACATCGCCCGCGCCGCCCTCGACCTCGCCCTGGACCTCAACCGATGACCACCCCAGAAACCCCAGATGGGCCCACCCCCGAAGACGCTGCCCCCGAACCGGAAGGGGGTGTTTCCGGAGAGGTTCGGGTGGTGCCGGTTCTGGGGTTGCCCGATGTGCGGCCCGGTGACGATCTGGCCGGGTTGCTCAAGGGGGCGGAGCTGCGGCCCGGTGACATCGTGGTCATCACCTCGAAGATCGTCAGCAAGGCCGAGAACCGCCTCCGGCACGCCCCCGACCGTACCGCCGCCATCGAGGAGGAGACCGAGCGCGTCGTGGCCAGGCGCGGTGACATGGTCATCGCCCAGACCCGCCACGGCTTCGTCATGGCCGCCGCGGGCGTCGACAACTCCAACGTCGCCCCCGGCACGGTCCTGCTCCTGCCCGAGGACAGCGACGCCTCCGCCCGCCGCATCCGCGCCGGCCTCCCCCACGGCGTGGGCGTGATCATCTCCGACACGTTCGGCCGCCCGTGGCGCAACGGCCTCACCGACGTGGCCATCGGCGCCGCCGGCGTGCTCCCCCTGGAGGACTTCCGCGGCGGCGAGGACGCCTACGGCAACCCGCTCAACGCCACCGTCACCGCCCTGGCCGACGAGATCGCCGCGGCGGCGGAACTGGTCAAGGGCAAGCTGGCGGGCGTCCCGGTCGCGGTGGTGCGCGGCCTGGCGCACCTGGTGACCGCGCAGGACGGTCCCGGCGTGCGCCCGCTCATCCGCCCCGCCGACGAGGACCTCTTCCGCTACGGCTCCCGCGACGTGGTCCCCGCCCGCCGCACCGTCCGCGACTTCACCGGCGACCCGGTCGACCCGTCGCTGGTACGGCAGGCCGTCGAAGCCGCCTTCACCGCCCCGGGCGCCGAGCACACCCGGTTCGCCCTGGTGGAGTCGCCGGCCGTACGCGAGAAGCTGGTGATGGCCCCGTACCTGGTGGTGCCCTGTGTGACCGTGCCGGGCGAACAGGCGGCGGCCAGGGCGGGCGCGGCCGTGCAGAACCTGTTGATCCAGCTCGCGATGGAGGGCCTCGGCTCGGCGTGGCTGCCGCCGGGGGGCGCGGAGGAGATTCTGGATCTTCCCGGCGGCTGGCGGCCGATCGGTCTGGTGGCGGTGGGCCATCCCGCCGAGACCCCCGCGGACCGGGAGCCCCAAGATTTTGCGGCCCGCATCGTGCTGCGCTGATCTGACTCTTCCCAGCACTTAGGGGTAAAGCAGGCATTTACCCTTAGGAAACTTTCCTTTATGTTCGGGGTATCCCCCCATGTAGAGGAGCATTTTTATGAGAAGGGTGCTCACGTTAGCCAGCGCGATGCTCGTGGCGATATCCGCCACGATCTTCGTCGCTTCCCCGGCGCTCGCCCACGGCTACGTCAACTCGCCCCCGAGCCGGCAGTACAACTGCAAGCTCGGCAAGGTGCAGAACTGCGGACCCATCGTCTGGGAGCCGCAGAGCGTCGAAGGCGCCAAGGGTCAGCGCAACTGCCACGCGGGCGACTCCCGCTGGGCTCCGCTCAGCGACGAGAGCAAGCCGTGGCCGGTGACGAACGTAGGCTCGTCCACCAGCTTCAGCTGGACGTTCACCGCCCGCCACGCGACGCTGTCGTACGAGTACTACATCGGTAGCACCCGCGTCGGCTACGTCGCAGGAAACGGCCAGCAACCGGGAGCCACGGTCACGCACAACGTGAACCTGTCCGGCTTCAGCGGCCGCCAGAAGGTCCTGGCCATCTGGAACATCGCCGACACCGCCATGGCGTTCTACGCCTGCGTCGACGTCAACATCGGCGGCGGCCCCGGCCAGCCCACCCCCACTCCCACCCCCACTCCGACACCGACCCCCACCACTCCCACACCGACTCCCACCGCCACCAACCCCGGTGGCACCTGGGCGGCAGGCACCGCCTACGCACCGGGCAACACCGTCACCTACGCCGGACAGTCCTACCGTTGCCTCCAGTCGCACACCGCGATAGCGGGATGGGAACCGCCCAATGTCCCGGCTCTTTGGCAGCGGGTCTGAATCCATGCAGCAGCAAGTTCGTGACGCGGGTGTGTCACTGTTCCGCATCGTGGTCGGGCTGCTGTTCGCCTGTCACGGTGCCGCCAAGCTCTTCGGCGTGCTCGGCGGACCTCGTGGCGGCACTCCACCGGCCTTTCTCGAATGGCCGTCCTGGTGGGCTGCGGTGATCGAACTCGTCGCGGGTGGCCTGGTCCTGCTGGGACTGGCCACCCGGGCGGCGGCGTTCCTCGCCGCCGGTGAGATGGCTTACGCCTATTTCACCGTCCACCAACCCAAGGGGCTGTTTCCCCTCATCAACGGCGGTGAGCTCGCCGCCCTCTTCTGCTGGTCGTTCCTGATTCTCGTTCTCATCGGGAGCGGCTCGTGGTCGCTGGACACGGTGGTGGCACACCTCCGCCGCCGCATGAAAGTTCCCCAAGGCCCCTAGCGGTCTTTGTGGACGGGCACCCGCTCCGTGCGGCGGGTGGCGGGTGCCCGCGGCCCCTCAGGTGGCCTTGCAGGTGGGGTGGCACAGGCGGCGCGCCAGCGCGGCCAGGAACACCTCGATGATCTCCCCCGGCTCCTGCGCGACGTGCAGCGAGCCGTTGGTGGCGGTGGTGATCTCCGACAGACCCGCGCGGTCCACGCCCGAACCGAAGGCGATGACGACGATCTGCACAGGCTTGTCGGGGTCCCACTCAGCGCGCAGGCGGTCGAGCAGCTGACGGCGGGTCAGGCCCTTGCCGTCGTCCCTGCCCGCGGTGATGACGAGGAGCGTGTTGTTCATCTCCTCGCGGAACTCGCCGCCGACCTCGCGAAAGCCGCTCAGGATCGCGTCGTGCAGCGAACTGTCCAGGCCGGGGTGGACGGTGATGGCCGAGGTCAGCTCGTCGAGCCGGCCGCGCCGTACGACCTGGCCGGACTCCGGCTCGTTGATCGGGCCGAGGCCCACGCGCTCGCGATATCCCTTGGTACGGCCCAGCGTGTCCGCGAACTCCCACATCCCCATGTGCGTCGAGTCGGGGAAGAGCTGCAGCCCGATCTTCGCCGCTGCCAGCGCGGTGCCGAGCCGGTCGGTCATGTGCTTGGAGGTGTCGGCCAGCACCAGGATGTTGGTCGGCGGCGCCAGCCTGCTCCAGGCCTGCAGCGCCGCGTCGATCTCCGTCGGCGAGATGGACGGCCGGGTGCGCGGCGTCTCGGCGGGGATCTGCGGGCCGGGCGAGATCGGCCCGAGCGTGCCGTCACCGGAGCGGAACCCGGCCCGGCGCACGAGTTCCTGCGCCTCGTCGCCGCGCAGCCAGTCGGCGAAGACCGCGGAGGCCTCGGCCACCTCGGGGTCGGTGGCGGTGACGACGTAGGGGTAGTCGAGGCTGATCGTGCCCTCACGCGGGTGTAAGGCGACCACCGGATCGGCGGAGGGCCGCCGGTTGTGCTCGCGCACCGACTGCTCGGGGACGATCACCACCGGCCGCTGCCAGAACGCCCGGTCGTCCACCGCCGCGAGCATCGAGCGGTAGTCGGGGGCCGAGCCGGCCTGCGCCCAGCGGACGAACGCGGTCAGCGCCCGGTCGGCGGAGGCGCCGGTGCCGACGACGTCCCTGGCCGCGGCGACGGTGGCGATGCCCGCTCCGGCCAGCGAGGGGTCGGGCACGCGTACCACGTCGGGCTCGTTCTCGTTGGGGCGCAGCCGCCCGCGTACGGTCGAGGGGAAGACCATGCGCCAGTTCATCTCGGTCCTGCCCACCGCGAAGCGTTCGGCCAGCGACTGGCGGGTGGCGAAGACCAGCGGCGAGGTCGCCACCGTACTCTGCCCGGCAGGCAGCGCGCTGGCGCCCTGCTTGCGGGCCAGCCGGATCCAGGCGGAGGAGTCGGCGATCCAGCCGTCGGGCCGCTGGCGCAGCACGCCGGCGCGGTCGCCGATCAGCGTGCGCAGCACGGTCGCGGGCGGCTGCTCGGTCACCTGGACGAGGACGCAGCGCCCGCCCGTGGCCGTCTTCGTCTCGTTGAAGCGCTCGGCCGCCAGCATCGCCACAGGCGCCACATCCACCGCGGCAGCCACACTGACCAGAACAGGCTCTCGTGTCGAGCACAGGGGTCCGCCACCGCCGAAGACGACCACGAAACCGGCGACCAGAACGGCCACGGCCGCCAGCCCCGCCAGCACGCCCCGGCCGAGCGCCTGCCTCCGCCGCTGCTCAGGCGCCGGAGCGGCGCGGTGTCGAGCCAACCGCACGGTGCTACCTCTCCATTCGGGAGTGACGATTCTCCCAGCGCCGCCCGGGGGCGGCGCAAGGTCAGGTAGAACTTGTTATAACTAAACGATCCGCAGGACGCTACGGCAGACGCCGTCGCTCTTGGCCGAAGCGGCCAGCCTTTCCGCGTCCGGCCGGCCGTACCCGGTGGTGCGCTGGTGGAGCGGACGGCCGGTCGGCGCGACCATCTCGCCGATCTCCGTGATCGTCTTGTAGGAGCCGTTCTCGGAACCGGCCATGCGGCTGATCGTCTCCTCCATCAGCGTGCCGCCCAGGTCGTTGACGCCGCCCTGGAGCACCTGCCGGCACAGGTCGTCCTGGAGCTTCACCCACGAGCACTGGATGTTCTTGATCGAGCCGTGCAGGAGGATTCTGGCCAGCGCGTGCACGGCGCGGTTCTCCTGCGCGGTCGGGCCGGGCCGGGCGATGCCGGCCAGGTAGATCGGGGCGCTGTGGTGCACGAACGGCAGCAGCACGAACTCCGAGAAGCCGCCGGTCTCCTGCTGCAGGCTCCTGATCAGCTTGATGTGCTTGACCCAGTGCAGGTGGTTGTCGACGTGGCCGTACATCATCGTGGAGGTCGTCGGCAGGCCGACCTTGTGCGCGGTGGTGATCACCTCGACCCACTCCCTGGTCGGCAGCTTGCCCTTGGTCAGGACCCAGCGCACGTCGTCGTCAAGGATCTCCGCGGCGGTGCCGGGCAGCGAGTCGACCCCGGCCTCCTTGGCCGCGTGCAGCCAGTCCTCGATCGACAGGTTGGTACGGCTGGCCCCGTTGACCACCTCCATCGGCGAGAACGCGTGCACGTGCATGTCCGGGGTACGCGCCTTGACCGCCTTGGCGATGTCGAAGTAGGCGGTGCCCGGCAGGTCGGGGTGGATGCCGCCCTGCATGCACACCTCGGTCGCGCCCGCCTGCCACGCCTCGGCGGCCCGGTCGGCGACCTGGTCGAGGCTGAGCGTGTAGGCGTCGGCGTCGGTACGCCGCTGGGCGAAGGCGCAGAAGCGGCAGCCGGTGTAGCAGACGTTGGTGAAGTTGATGTTCCGGTTGACCACGAAGGTCACGTCGTCCCCGGCGGCCTCGCGGCGCAGGTCGTCGGCGATGCGGGCCAGCTCGTCGAGGGCCGGGCCGTCGGCGCCGAGCAGCGCCACCGCCTCGGCGTCGCTCAGCCCGGCCGGGTCGGACTCGGCGCGGCGCAGCGCCTGGCTCAGGTCGCCCAGGATCGCCGCGGGCGCGGCGGCGGGCAGCCGCTCGCGCAGCGCGTCCCAGTCGCCGTAGACGTTGTCGAAGTCGTCGCGGCGATCGTTCGTCCGGCCCTCGGTGTCCACGGCGGTGTGCAGATCCACCCGGCCGGAGGCGGAGAAGCCGCCGTCCGGCTCCTGCCAGGGGATGCCCTTCAGGACCGCGTCCTCCTTGGCCAGGCCGGTCTCCGGGTCGGCCAGCGCGCTGATGTGCGCCATCACGCGGGGGTCGATCCAGGGCTCGCCGGCCAGCACGTACTCGGGGTAGAGGGTCAGGCGCTCGCGCATGCCGTACCCGGCGGCGGCGGTGCGCTCGGCCAGGTCGTCGATCTGCGGCCACGGCTGCTCGGGGCTGACGTGGTCGGGGGTCACCGGCGAGACGCCGCCCCAGTCGTCGATGCCGGCCCTGACCATCAGCTCGAACTCGCCGCCGATGAGGTTCGGGGGCGCCTGGATGCGCATCCTCGGGCCGAGCACCAGCCGCGCGACGGCAATGGTCGCCGCCAGTTCGCGCAGGTCGGCGTCGGGCATGCCGCGCATCGCCGTGTCCGGCTTGGCGCGGAAGTTCTGGACGATGACCTCCTGGACGCCGCCGTACTCGCGGGCGACCTTCCTGATCGCGAAGATCGACTCGGCGCGGTCCTGGACGGTCTCGCCGATGCCGATCAGCACGCCGGTCGTGAACGGCACGTTCGACCGGCCGGCGTCCTCCAGCACCCGCAGCCGCACCGCGGGGTCCTTGTCCGGCGAGCCGTAGTGGGCCTCGCCCTTCTCGGTGAACAACCGCGTGGAGGTGGTCTCCAGCATCATCCCCATCGACCCGGCGACCGGCTTCAGCCGCTGGAAGTCGCGCCAGGTGAGCGCGCCCGGGTTCAGGTGCGGCAGCAGGCCGGTCTCCTCCAGCACCCGGATCGCCATCGCGCGGACGTAGGAGATCGTGTCGTCGTAGCCGTGCGCGTCCAGCCACTCGCGCGCCTGGTGCCAGCGGTCCTCGGGACGGTCGCCGAGCGTGAACAACGCTTCCTTGCATCCCAAGGCGGCGCCCTGCCGGGCGATCTCCAGCACCTCGTCGGGGCTGAGGAACGGCGCGGGCAGCTTGTGCGGGGCCGTCGCGAACGTGCAATAGCCGCAGCGGTCGCGGCACAACCGGCTCAGCGGGATGAACACGTTCTTGCTGTACGTGATCACCCCGTCCCGCCCGGCGTTGCGCAGCCCGGCGTCACGCACCCGTCCGGCGTGTTCGAGCAAAGTGTCGAGGTGCCCGTCGCGGGCGTGCAGCAGAACGGTCGCCTCGGTGACGTCGAGTGCCTTGCCATCGCGGGCGCGGGCGAGCGCCCGGCGCAGAGCGGAATCACTGACCACAGTCATAGCGGCACGATACGACCCTCTGAGTCTCTGGAGCGCACCCAGCCCTCGGTATGACGCCCACTCCTCCCTAGGGCCTACTCCTCCAACCCTCCTCAAGTCCCTTTCCCTGACCGGGTTCCGCAACTGATGATCAAGTCATGCGAAGATTCGCCGCCCTTTTAACAGGGCTGTTGGTTCCCCTGTCCCTTCTGGCGCCCACGGCCTCGGCCGCGACGCCGGCCAAGCCGTCCATCGCCTGGGCTCCGTGCCCGGAGGATCCGGCCGTGGAGTGCGGGACGCTGGCCGTACCCGTGGATTGGAACAACCCGGCGAGCGGCACCTTCAACGTCGGCGTGGCGCGGCGCAAGGCCACCGACCCGGCCGCCAGGATCGGCGCGTTCGTGCTGGGTGCCGGCGGGCCCGGCGGGTCCGGAGTGGAAGAGGTGCTTTTCGCCCCGCAGTACCTCAGCCCCGCGCTCCTGCGCCGCTTCGACGTCGTCGGCCTCGACCCGCGCGGCACCAACCGCAGCAACCCGGTGGTGTGCTCCACCTCGGTGCTGGCCGAGTCGCCCCACCCGCTGATGCGGAACCAGGCCGACTTCGACAAGCGGCTGGCCTACAACGAGCGGCTGCGCGCCGACTGCCGGGCCCGCACCGGCCCGGTCTTCGACCACGTCGACTCGCTCAGCACCGCCAAGGACCTCGACGCCTTCCGCGCCGCGCTCGGCGAGCGTCAGATCACCTACTGGGGCGGTTCCTACGGCACCCTGCTCGGCCAGCTCTACGCCGAGAACTTCCCCCAGCGTGTACGCGCGCTGACGCTCGACAGCACCATGGACCACAGCCTCGGCACCCGCGGCTTCATGGACACCGAGACGTGGGGCGCGCAGGACGCGTTCGACGAGTTCGCCGCCTGGTGCGAGCGTGAGGCCTCCTGCCTGCAGCACGGCAAGGACCTGCGGGCGATCTGGAAGGACCTCCTGGCCCGCGCCGACCGCGGCGAGATCCACCCGCCGGGACAGCCCGACGTGAAGGTCACCGCCTTCGAGATCATCTCCTTCGCGGTCGGCAACTTCTACGACCCGCGCGGCTGGCCGCGGCTCTCCCAGGGCATCGACGAGCTGCTCAGCACCGGGACGCTGAGGGACGGCGCCCTGACCCCGGCCGTCGACCGTACACAGGAGGTCCAGCCGAACCCGTTCCAGATCTTCTGCCTGGATTTCCGCCTGCCCGTGCGCGACTACCGCGAGTGGAACTCACACGTCCGCCGCCAGAGCAAGATCGCGCCCGACATGCGCTACAGCAGCCTGGCGATCTTCCCGGTCGTCTCCTGCCTTGGCCAGCCCGCCCCGATCCCCAACCCGCAGCACGACCTGAAGGTCCGCACCAAGACCCCGCTGCTGGTGGCCAACTCGCTGCACGACCCGGCCACGGTCTACCCGTGGGCGCTCGGCACCGCGCGGCAGCTCGGCCGCTCGGGCCGGCTGCTCACCTACGAAGGCTGGGGCCACATCGTCTACGGCCGCGGCGCCTGCGCGACCGGGACGATCGACGCGTACCTGCTCTCCCAGCGCCTGCCCGCGCCCGGCGCCCGCTGTCCCGCGGTGCCGCCGTCCGAGGTCAGGTCTCTGCGGGAGTTCACGCCGCCGAAGCCCGGCACCCCCGGATGGGGTTTCCCTTCCTGATCCGGTACGGCTGACGCCGTCCCCTTGACCCGCGCGGTCGTCCAGGCCGCGCGGGTACGGGCACACTGGAGACGTGAAAGAGCGAGCGTGGACGCCGGACGAGCCCGTTGACGTGGGCCTCGTCGTGGGCCCGCACCGGCACGGCGGCGGCGACCCCACCTGGCGGCAGGGGCGCGACGGCGCGATCTGGCGCACGTCCCGCACGCCCGCCGGCCCCGGCACCCTGCGCGTCTCCCTCACATCCGCCACCGTGTACGGCCACGCCTGGGGCCCCGGAGCGGACTGGCTGCTGGAATCGTTGCCCG
Organism: Nonomuraea sp. NPDC059007; assembly: GCF_042740555.1. Taxonomy (NCBI): domain Bacteria; kingdom Bacillati; phylum Actinomycetota; class Actinomycetes; order Streptosporangiales; family Streptosporangiaceae; genus Nonomuraea; species Nonomuraea sp. NPDC059007. The sequence continues at coordinate 237,548 of NZ_JBHYJD010000004.1, forward strand.
GGTTGGTAGGGGCCGACGACGACATTTCCGGATTTACCGTAAAACATGCGGTGTTGGAGGACGTTTTCCGCAAACACCGGGGATTGCGGATCGGGCGTACCGGCCGCGTCATGGAAGCCCTCGTGCCCGCCGTCCTGGAGCAGAAGGTCGTCGGCCGCGAGGCGTGGCGGGCCTGGCGCTGGCTACTCAACCGCTACGGCGAACCGGCCCCCGGCCCGGCCCCAGAAGGCATGCGCGTAGTGCCGGAACCCGCCGTCTGGCGCGAGATCCCCGCCTGGGCGTGGCACCGGTCGGGGGCGGAAGCCGTACGCGCGAAAACCATCGCGACGGCGGCCTGGCACGCGACAAAACTAGAATCCGCGAAGACCAGCGCCGAAGCCGACCGCCTCCTGCGCACCCTCCCCGGCATCGGCGTGTGGACCTCCGCCGAAGTCCGCCAGCGCGCCTTCGGCGACCCGGACGCCGTCAGCATCGGCGACTTCCACCTGGCCAAAATCGTCGGCTACGCACTGACCGGCGAAAAGACGGACGACCCCGGCATGATGCGCCTCCTGGAGCCCTACACCGGCCACCGCCACCGCGCAACCGTCCTGATCGGCCTAACCGGCCTCCGCCCCCCACCCCGAGGCCCCCGCATGCCCATCCGCGACTACCGCACCTTCTAGCCTCACCTCGCCCAGACTCCTCACGCCAGAACCCGCATCACCACACGCCAAGCCCCCGCACCACCTTCCGGCAACTCCCTGCCGGGGGACCACAGCAGCGCCCCTCGGGCATCCCCGGACAGCCCGCGGAACCCCGGAGCGGAGGCCACCCCAAGCTTGGGGCACCCAAGCACACAGACAGCCCGTGCCCGGGGCGCCCGCGTGCCCGGGGGCGCGTGTTTGGGTGGGGTTAGACGTCGCTGGAGTAGCGGACGGCGCAGTCCGGGAGCTGGATGTCGGGCCATACCCGGATGCCCGCCTGCAGTTCGTTGCCCGCTCCCACCACCGCCCGGTCGCCGATCAGCGCGTCGCGTACCACCGCGCCGGCGGCGATCCGGGCTCCCGCGCCCACCACCGAGTCGGTCACCGTGGCGCCGGCGCCGACCACGCAGTCGTCCAGCAGGATGCTGCCGGTCACCGTGGCACCCGCCTCGACCCGGGCCCCGGCGCCCACGACGGTGCCGCCCACCGCCTTGGCCTCCGGAGACAGGAGGGCGCCGGGCAATGCCAGGTGCTCGCCGGTCGGGCCGGGTAGCGCGGGTGAGGCGAGCTTGCCGAGTACGAGGTCGCGCGAGCCCTGGACGAGCGCCGCCGGTGTGCCGACGTCCAGCCAGTACGTACGGTCGGCGTAACCGAGCACGAGTTCGCCCGACTCGATGAGCCCGGGGAAGGTCTGCCGTTCGACGGACACGACCTCCCCGGCGGGAATCGAGTCGATCACCGACCGGGTGAAGACGTAGCAGCCCGCGTTGATGCGGTTGGTGACCGGGTTGGGGGTCTTCTCCAGGAAGGCGGTGACCCGGCCCGTGGAGTCGGTGGGCACGCAGCCGAACCGGGTCGGGTCGTCGACCTCGGTGAGATGGAGGGTGACGGCGGCCTGCCGGTCCACGTGAGCGCGTATCTGGTCGCCGATGTCGTGGCCGGACAGGATGTCGCCGTTGAGCACGAGGACGGGCGCGTCGGAGGAGACGGTCAGGGCTTGGGCGGCGTTGCGGATGGCGCCGCCGGTGCCGAGGGGCGTCTCCTCGGTCATGTACTCCAGCTTGAGCCCGAAGTCGGCGCCGTCGCCGAAGACCGGCTCGAACATCGACGCCTTGTAGGAGGTGGCGAACACGATGCGGCGCACCCCGAACGAGCGGGCGCGCGCGAGCTGGTGCGCCAGGAACGGCACACCGGCGGTCGGCAGCAGCGGCTTGGGCGTGCCCAGTGTCAGCGGGCGCAGGCGCGTGCCCTGGCCCCCGACCAGGAGGATCGCCTCGAGGCCTGGCAAAGAGCTCTCCATCACTCCGCGAGGTTATCCAACTATTCGACCGCCCGTTGATAGGAGCTGAGATGCGCCTCGGCCGAGGCGTCCCAGGTGAACTCGCGGGCCCGCGCCAGCCCGGCCCGGTGGAGCTGCGCCCGCCGTTCGGAGGAGGCCAGGAGCTGGCCGAGCGCCGTGGCGATGCTGTCGGCGTCCGGCTCGCTGTACGCCACCGCGTCCCCGCCCACTTCGGGCAGCGAGGTGCGGTGGGTGGTCAGCACGGGCGTGCCGCAGGCCATCGCCTCCAGCACCGGGAGCCCGAAGCCCTCGCCCTTCGACGGGAAGGCCACCACCAGCGCGCCGCCGAGGAACCCGCGCAGGTCGGGGCTGCGCAGGTAGCCGGGGCGGATGACCCTGACCGTGGCCTCGACCTCGCGGCAGGCGGCGTCGACGTCGTCCTCGTGCACGCCGCCGCCGATCACCAGCGCGGGCGGGTCGGGCAGGCTCTTGACGGCCATGGCGAAGCCGCGGATGAGGTTGGGAACGTTCTTACGCGGTTCCAGCGCGCCGAGGAAGGCCACGTAGCGCTGGTCGTGCAGTCCGCACCGCTCGGCCGCGCGCCGGGTCTCCTCCTCGGTCGGCGGGTGGAAGATCTCCTGGTCGACGCCGTGGTAGGCGACGTCGATGCGAGTGGGGTCGGCGGCCAGGACGCGGACGAGTTCGTCGCGGGTGGCCTTGGAGGGCACGATGACCCGCCGGGCGTGTCGCACGGCGGTGCGGGTGGCCGAGCGGAAGAAGGACGCTTTGACCGTGCCGTGCTGGTCGGGCTCGGTGAACCAGGTGACGTCGTGGACGGTCACCACCGTCGGCAGGCCGGAGCGCAGCGGGATGGAGTAGTAGGGCGCGTGGATCACGTCGGCACCGGCCTGCCGGGCGAGCAGGGGTACCCCGGTCTGCTCCCAGGCGAGCCTGGTGGCCCGGTTGGTGATGGCGACGGGTCCGGGCAGGATCCGCGCCGAGGGCGCCAGCCTGGCGTAACGCTCCGCGTCGGAACGCTGGCAGACCACCGCGAGGTCGGCCCCGGCCCGGTGAAGGGCGCCGATGAGGCCGTCTACATATCGGATCAACGCACCGCGGTCAGCGGGGACCGCGGCGGCGTCGACAAGCACACGAGGCATACGAAGATCTTCTCCCCTCAAGATCAACGTGGGACCGGTTGTCCCCCTCTCTTGTTCAGCCTAAGACCAGCGTCCCCAAAAACGTGGTCCAAATCACACACGGTCGCGACGCGCAACGAATCCGGCGATACCCGCGCAGATCAGATCACCGACGATGATGACAATCCGCGACACAAGGGCCACGGCGATCGCCGAGCCCCGATCCATGACCGGTGACAGCACCGCCACCATGGCCACCTCGCGCACCCCCGCCCCCGCGGGCACGACGAACGTCAGGATGCCCAGGCACCACGACAGCGCGAACGCGCCGATCGCGAAGAGCAGCCCGGTCTGCGGCGCGACGAAGTACAGGTGCACCCCGTAGGCGGCCCACCCGGCCAGCGCCCAGCCGAGCGCGGTCAGCATGCCGCGCCGGGTGAGCGGGCGTTCGAGCGGCTCGCGCTTGAGCCTGCGCAGCCCGAACCCGATCACCGCGTTGATGACCTTGGGCTCCAGCAGCACGAGGATCACCGGGAGGACCAGCAGCAGCCAGCCGTAGCGGTCCCAGCCGAGGGTGCCGAGCGTGACGAGCAGGCCGGTGGCCAGCTGGATCGGCATCATCAGGAAGAACGCCGCGGCGCTGCGCGACCGGGGCACACCGAGGTCGCGGCCCATCTCCATCTGTGCGATCACCGGCCAGACCGCGCCGGGAATGTACTTGCCGAGCTGGCCCACGAAGAAGACCTTGGCCGCGGACCTGAAAGGCAGCGGCGAGCCCAGGTCGGCGAGGAGCGTGCGCCACGTGAGCATCGCGCCCAGCAGCGCCGCGACGACCGCGACCAGCGAGGCGGCGACCATGGGCCACGACAGCTTCGCGAACCCGGCGGTCACGGCGTCCCACTGGGAGGCGACCGCCCAGGTGCCGAAGCCCAGGGCGATGGCCAGGAAGCCGAACCTGACCACCTTCTTCACCACGGAGCGGCGTGCCGTGCGCGGCTCCGCCGTACTCAATGCACTCTTTCCGGCGGCTGCGGGAGTGCGGCGCCGCGCGGACGGCGCGGCGTCTTGGTGGCCACCCACAGGTAGGTCGGCACGACCGGGAGGAGCAGCTTGAGCACCTCACGGGGGGTTTTCGCCAGTACGGCCCGCACCACCTTGCCCAGCACACCGGGGAACAGTTCCCCACCGGCGAAGCGGGTCGGCGTGGCCAGCACGGGAAAGGTGTAGTCCCAGACGTGGAAGGCGCGCAGCATGCGCTTGAGCCCGCGCCGGGTGCGGAAGCGCTCGTAGTAGTGGTCGGCGCGGCCGAAGGCGCGCACGTAGCGGTCGGCCAGCGACGGCGGCAGGTAGGACAGGAACGGCAGCTTGTAGTGCGGTTCCATGATGCCGAGCCGGTTGCCGAGGCCGAGGTAGAGGACGCCGTCGTCGGCCAGGACCCGGTGCATCTCGGCGACGACCGCGTCGGGGTCGACCACGTGCTCGTAGATGTGGTTGAAGACCAGCACGTCAACCGAGCGGTCGGGGAACGGCAGCGCCGTGCCGTCACCGCAGACGAACGCCACCCGCTCGCCGAAGCGGTCGGCGGCCTTGCGCAGGCCGGGCACGTCGATGTCGATGCCCAGCGTGTGCTTGGCGCCGGCGTCGGCCAGTTCGTCGGCGATGAATCCGGCCGAACAGCCCACGTCGCCCACGGTGAGCCCCGCCAGCGGCCCGTGGAAGTGCTCCAGCACCGCGATGATCTTCGCGGCCTTGCGGCGGCGCTTGCCCTCGTCGAGCATCGCCGCCTGGAACTCGGAGTATTCGAGCTGCTGTTGCCTGCTCATGGGTCGCTAGCCGTTCCTCCACCGCCGCGCGGGCGCTCGTTCACTCCGCTCCGTGCGCCGGGCTCAGTCCCGGCCATGCTGCCCAAGGGTACCGGGCTCGCGCGTTAACCAGTTGTCAAACGCCCTTTGGTAGCGTGCCCGCCAGTTATTTCCGACCGTTGGGGGAAATGTGGGCGTGTTCGACAAGATCCGGGGCGAGTTCGTCGACATCGTCGAATGGCTCGACGACAGCCGCGACACCATCGTCTGGCGTTTCCCCCGCTACGAGAACGAGATCAAGATGGGCGCGCGCCTGGTCGTGCGCGAGTCGCAGGTCGCGGTCTTCGTCAACGAGGGCCAGATCGCCGACATCTTCCCGCCCGGCACGTACACGCTGGAAACCCAGAACCTGCCGATCCTGTCCACGCTCAAGGGCTGGAAGCACGGCTTCCACTCCCCCTTCAAGGCCGAGGTGTACTTCGTCGGCACCCGCCAGTTCAGCGACTTCAAGTGGGGCACCCAGAACCCCGTCATGATCAGGGACGCCGAGTTCGGCCCCATCCGGCTGCGCGCCTTCGGCGCCTACTCCGCCCGCGTCATCGACGCCAGGAAGCTGCTGACCGAGCTGGCCGGGACCGACCAGCAGTTCAGGACCGAGGAGGTCGAGGGCTACCTCCGCCAAATGATCGTCAGCCGGCTCGCGCCCGCGCTGGCCACGGCCGGGATGCCCGTGCTCGACCTGGCCGCCAAGCAGCACGAGATGGGCCGCCGCCTGGCCGAGGTGCTCAGCGCCGACCTGGCGGGGGTGGGCATCTCGATCCCGAACTTCAGCATCGAGAACATCTCGCTGCCGCCCGAGGTCGAGCAGGCGCTGGACAAGCGCACCCAGATGGGCATCGTCGGCGACCTGGGACGTTACTCCCAGTTCCAGGCGGCCAACGCGGTGGAGGCCGCCGCGGAGAACCCCAACGGCGCCATGGGACTCGGAGTCGGCATGGTGGCGGGCCAGGCCGCCGCCTCGGCCTTCGCACCGCCCGCCGCACCACCGGCCGCCGCACCACCGCGCGCCACGCCGCCGCCCCTGCCGTCCGCGCAGTGGTACGTCGGCGTCGGCGGCGAGCGCAAGGGCCCCTACGACCAGGAAGCACTCTCCGGCCTCACCCCCGAGACGCTGGTGTGGAAGGCCGGGATGGCGCAGTGGTCGCCCGCCCGCGACGTCCCCGAACTCGCCGGGCTGCTCGCCCAGACGCCCCCGCCGCTGCCGCCCGCCTGAACCGCAGAAAGGCTCCGGATTTGTCCTCCCCCGCACCGACCACCCATCCGTGCTCGGGCTGTGGCGCGAGCGTCGCCTACGCCCCGGGCACCAGCGTCCAGCGCTGCCCGTACTGCGGCTTCGAGCAGCGCATCGCCGCCCCGGAACGGGCCGTGCGCGAGCACGACTACGCCGCCTTCCTGGCCAAGCCGCGGGTGGCGGCGGTAGCCGTACACCAGAGTGCCTGTCCAGGGTGCGGCGCGCGCACGGAGAGCGACGCGCTGTCGAAGAGCTGCCAGTTCTGCGGCGCCGCGCTGGTCGCGGACACGACGGCGGGCGACCAGATCGCGCCCGAGGCCGTGGTCCCGTTCGCGCTGGACAAGAACGGCTCGCGCACGGCCCTGCGCGGCTGGGTGAAGTCCCGCTGGTTCGCCCCGAACCGCCTCAAGAAGGTCAGCGAGGCGGAGTCGATGAAGTCCACGTATGTCCCGCACTGGACCTTCGACTCCGGCACCACCTCCGACTACACCGGCTCGCGCGGCGAGCACTACTACGTCACCCAGACCTACACGGAGAACGGCCAGACCAAGACCCGCCGGGTGCGCAAGACCCGCTGGTGGCCGGCCTCCGGCACGGTCTCGCGCCACTTCGACGACGTGCTCGTGCCCGCGACCCACCGGGTCACCCCCGAGCAACTGGCCGAGCTGGAACCGTGGCCCACCGGCCAGGCCCTCCCCTTCGAGCCCGCCTACATCTCCGGCCACCACACCCTGCGCTACGAGGTCGAGCCGGAACAGGGCATCGAGGCCGCCAAGCAGGAGATGGCCGAGGTCATCGAGCAGGACTGCCGCCGGGACATCGGCGGCGACGAGCAGCGCGTGAGCACGGTCGACACGACGTACACCGATGTCAGGTTCAAGCTCCTGCTGCTGCCGGTGTGGATCGGCTGCTACCTGTTCGGCGGCAAGACCTACCAGGTGCTCATCAACGGCGTCACCGGGGAGGTTCAGGGCCAGCGCCCCTACAGCTGGGTCAAAATCACCCTTACCGCGCTGGCGGCCGCCGCGCTCATCGGGCTCGTCGTCTGGCTAATCATCGCCAACCGCGCGTAGATTTGGCGAATGCTCCGCCGCCTGCTGCGTGTCCTGCTCGCCCTGGTCGCGCTCGGATTTCTCGGGTACGGCCTGGCCAAGAACTGGGGTGAGACCACGGCCGCGCTGTCCGGCCTGTCGCCCTGGGCGCTGGCGGGGGCGTTCGCCGCGGTCCTGGCCGGGCAGTTCTGCATGCTGGTGGCCTGGCGGGAGGTGCTGGCCGGGCTGGGCTCGCCGCTGTCGTTGCGGGTGAGCGGGCGGATCATGTTCGTGGGCCAGCTGGGCAAGTACATCCCGGGCTCGGTCTGGGCCTACGCGGCCATGATGGATCTCGGGCGCGACCACGGCAGCCCGCCGCGGCGTACGTTCGCGTGCATCTCGCTCGCGCTGGTGATCAACCTCGGGGTGGCGCTGACGATCGCCGCGGCCACCCTGGCCACGCACGAGGCGCTGCGCAAGGCCTGGTACCTGCTGCTCATCGTCCCGGTCATCGTGGTCTGCCTGCATCCCAAGGTGCTGACCTGGGGGCTCAATCTTGCGTTGCGGCTGGCGCGCAAGGAGCCGCTGGAGAGCGTGCTGCCGGGCCGTACCGTGCTGGTGGCCGTGGCGTGGACGGCGCTCGGCTGGCTGATCTACGGCGTGCACACCATGCTGCTGGCCGGCCGGTGGGACCTCTACGTGCTGGCGACCGGCGCCTACGCCTTCGCCTGGGCGACCGGGCTGCTGACGTTCGTGGTGCCGGCCGGGGTGGGCGTGCGCGAGGGCGCGCTGGTGCTGGTGTTCACTCCGCTGATCGGCACGGGCGCCGCCTTCGCGGTGGCGCTGCTGTCGCGCGTGGCCTTCACGCTGGCCGACGCCGTCGCGGCCGGAGTCGCCTTCCTGCTGGGCCGTCAGGACTCCAGCAAGGCCGCCGCGTACGCCGACCAGAACGGCTCCGGGTCCACCGACTTGACCCCGGAGCGCAACCCGACCGGGTCGGCGTAGAGCCGCTCGATCGCCTTCCTGAGCCCTTCGACGTCCTCCGGCTCGACCAGCAGGCCGTCCACGCCGTCGGTGATGTGGTCGGCGAGCGCGCCCACGCGGGTGGCGATCACCGGGACGCCGTGCTCGTGGCCGAGCCACACGTTCTGGCTGGCGGTGGCGTTGCGGTAGGGCAGGACCAGGGCGTCGGCGCGGGCGAAGAGCTCCGGCACGTCATCGGCGGCCACATACCCGGGCCGCAGTTCCACCCGGTCGCCGATGCCCAGCTCGGAGATGAGCCGCTCGGTCTCCTCCAGCCCGCCCCAGAACTCCCCGGCGACGGTCAGCCCGACCCCGTCCGGCAACGCCCTGAGCAGGAGATCCAGCCCTTTGTACGGCCGGACGATCCCAAAGAAGAGCAGATTGTTGTGGACTTGCCCCGATTTTTCGGCATTTTTCGAGGGAAGGTGGGGTGCCATCGCAGCCACCCGGACCGGCTTGGCCGTGAGCTCTCTTGCCAGCGCGGCCTGCTGATCCGAGTGTGTGAGCACCCTGTCGACCCGCTTGAGCAGCGCCTTCATCAGCGGCCTGTCATACGGCTTGCGCTCGTGCGGCAACACGTTGTGGCACAGCGCCACCGCCGTGGTCTTGCCCGCCATGCCGTACAAAATCCCCAAATAAGCAGGCACCTGCACAGGGCTGAGCACCGCGAAAATCACCAGGTCAGCGCCGCGCAACCGCCGTCCGCACGCCACCCATCCGTCCGGCCGCCGCCAGTCGAGCCTGCGCAGCGTCTTCGGGTACGGCCGGCCCTCAGGAGCCGAGATCGTCTGCTGACCGGGGTAAAGAAAGCCCGGATACTGGGCCTTCCACGACTCGATCACCACGTCGTGCCCCAGCGCGCTCAGCCGGTGCGCCAGCTCGGTGGTGTGCTGCGCCCCGCCGCCCTTGTACGGGTACGTCGGGCCGACGATCGCGATCCGCACCTACTCTCCCCTGCTCCGCACGATCAGGTCGGCCAGCAGCGCGACGGCGCCGATCAGCATGCCCGACAGGAAGATCATCACGGTGTTGGCCGGGAAGTAGAAGGGATGCTGGACCATGTCCCACACGCCCTTGACGAACCCGATGCCGACCAGCCACAACGCCGGCGGCATCAGGACCTTCAGCGGGTTGAAGTACATGATCATCCGCAGGACCTGCAGGATGTAGCGGTAGGCGTCGGAGACGAAGCTGAACTTCGACTTGCCCGCCCGCTTGGCGTAGCCGATCGGCAGGTAGTAGACGTCGTGCTGGTTCGACAGGAACGACAGCGTGATCGTCGTGACACACGAGAACCCGGGCGGCAGCAGCCGCAGGTACGGCCGCGCCACCGACTTGCGGAAGGCCCGCAGACCGGAGTTGAGATCCGGGATCTTCTGCCCGGCGAGCTTCTCGGCGACCTTCCTGATCACCCACTTGGCCGGCACCCGCAGCAGCTTGTGCGAGCCCTCCTCCGACGTGCGCGCGCCCACGACCTGGTCGATCGTCAGGTCCTTCTCCAGAATCTGGACCAGGTCGGGGATGCGCTCGTTCGGGTAGGTCATGTCGGCGTCGGTCCACACGACGATCTCGCCGCGCGCCTCCTGGGTGCCGATCCTGCGTACGGTGCCCGATCCCCCGTTACGGTGGAACGCCCGGATCCGCATGTTCGGGAATCGCGGGGCGGCCTCCTGCAGCTTCGCCAGCGTCGCGTCCGTCGAGCAGTCGTCGACGGCCACGAGCTCGTAGGTGTAGCCGCTGGAGTCCATCGCCTCGGTGATTCGCTCGACCTCGTCGATGACATGATCCTGCTCGTTGTAGCAAGGCAGGACGATCGTGACGTACGGCGCTTCTTCCACGGCGGGTCCACTCTGGGGGGTCTCAGGCGTGCTCACGTGGGTCGAGGTTACTCTGCCCAACGGAACGCGGCGTCCACATCAGCGATGCCGGGAAACCTGATCCACCCCCGGAAGACCCCGCAGAGCAGGCCGAATCTGCTCGAACACCGACGAGTCCGTCAGCACGAGATGGAAGTACTCGCCCACGGCGGGCGTCCGGTTCTCGTAGGTGACGCGCCGCCAGTTGTCGATCGCGTGCCGGCGCGACTCCAGGTAGACCTTCTTCACGCCCTGCAGCGTGCGCAGCGCCTCGAAGACCGCGTCCCGCTCGTGGTCGGTGATCGCGCCGCGCCCCGGGCAGTTGGCCGGACCGCAGAGCTCGACCTTCGCCTGCGCCCTCCCGGCCCAGAAGTCCGTCCGCCAGACCCTGGCCGTGGTGATCCCGGGCAGCTTCTCCAGCTTCGGGCCCAGGTTCACGTTCGGGACCTTGACCTCCGCCCGGAAGGAAGCCGGGATGGCGCCCTTCCGCACGCGCAGGCCGTCCTCGCGGGCGTTGCGGTAGGCCTCGTCCTCGGAGACGTACCGCACGCCGGACAGCCCGGACAGCCGCTTCAGCAGCCGCTCGATCTTCCGCTTCTGCTCGTCACCAGGTCCGCGGCCGTCGCACTTCTTCTGGAGACTGGCCTTGGAGCACAGGTAGACCGTCAGGCGGCCCGTCGTCGGCCAGGCGGCCTTGGGGGTCGGGAGCGGCGAGACCGCGACCGCGACCACGCCGTCCGCGCCGCTCCCGGGCTCGACGCTCACGTCGCCGGCGCCCGGCTCGGCGTCCCTGTTCTCCTGAGCCTCGTTCAGCGAGGTCTCGCCCAGCGTGCTGTCCGCCGGGTTGTCGGCCGCGGCCGAGCCCATTCCACTGGTCGCCAGCGCCGTCGTTAACGCCGCGACCACCCACGTACGCCTCATGGCGACACATAATCGCGATCACCCATGATCTAGGTCAAATGGGGTTTTTGGGGTGGGACATCCAGACGTTGATCCGCAGGCTCCAGGTGCCGTTGGGCGGTTCGGTCAGCGACCGTTCGTCCTGGCGGGTGGCCAGGGCCATGACCTGCTCGAACGGGCCGTAGAAACGCACCTGGTCCGCGCTCGCCGCGAGGATCACGGGGGTACGGCCGGCCCGTTCGACCCCGGCGATCAGGCGGTCGACGTCTTCTCTCCTGGCCGTGTCCGAGCTCCCCTCCCGGCGCACGTCGGCGGCCGGGACGCCGCACATGCCCCGCACCACCTGGGTGAAGCGGTCGGCCGTCACCCGCTCGATGATCAGGACGGAGGCGTCGCGCGGGATCGCCCGGCACATCGCCTCCACGGCCGCGCGCTCGCCCCGCTCGATCGGGGTGAACGCGGTGCCGATGGACGTGATGACCGGCGGGACCAGGATGAGAACCGTCCCGACGCCGGCCGTCCAGGCCTGGACCCGCGAGCCGTACCCGAGCCTGCGGGTCTTGTCACGCACCCAGTCGAGCCCCCACACCGCCAGCACGATCAGCCCCGGTATCACCACCGGGACCAGGCGGCGCGCGGCCCACGGCTGGTCCGGCGTGATCTCGGGACGCAGCAGCGTGGTGACGGTGGTCCAGCCGATGACGGCCAGCGGCAGCAGCCACTCGAACGCGGCGGCGTTGCGCAGCAGCCTGCGCACCAGAACGGCGGCCGCCACCGTGGCCAGCACCACGACCGGGACGCCCACGTACCAGATCACCCAGTAGAGCGACTCGTCGAAGTACAGCCGGGTTCCATCGACCGGCAGGCCGTTGGCCTTCTGCGTCTCCTCGATGAACCGGGCCGTCCGCACGTCGTCCCTGCTCACCGGCTCCCGATGCACCGTCTGCACCCAAGGCCGCACCGCGAAGCCGACCATCACCAGGGCCACCAGCGCCGCGCCGATCTCGGGCAGCCGCCGGGGCAGCCGGATCCGGGCCAGGCGGGGGGCGGCGGCCGTACCCACGAGCGTCAGAACCAGGACGACACCGCAGATCAGCAGCAGCGGCACCACCGAACGCGACAGATAGGCCAGGTACGGCCGCGCGAACGTGTAGGCCGCCAGAAACCCCAGCCCGACTCCCACCGTTAGCCCTCCGAGCAGCGGCAGCCCCAGCACGCCGACCGGCCGCCGGAACCGGCTCATGGCGACCAGCAGACCCGCGAACGCCAGCACGGGCAGCACGTCCCGCAACCCGTCGATCCGCACCAGAGTGGCCAGCCCGAACACCAGCCCCGCCAACCCGGCAACCCACCGAACCCCACCCTCCGGCCCGGCTACACCACCCCCAGCCCGCGCACCCACCCCCGCCGGGCTCCCATCGCTCGCCGAACCCGCACCACCGGCTCCGGTTCCGGTTCCGGCGGCATCAGCGCCTTCCCCACCGGCCACCGCTCCTGCGGTGCCGGGCCCGTGCGCTGCGGTGCTGAGCTCCGGAGCGGCTTCTTCGCTCGTGAGGGTCTTGGCATCCCCGGGCGTCGCGCTCGCGGCGCTCGCGCTGCCGGGAACGGCCGGGTCGTCCTGCCCGGGCAGGACGTGCGTGGCGGTGGTTCGGCGGGTCGTCGCCCTTGCCCCGAGGACGCGTGGCCGGCCGGTCGTGTCCGCCGGGTGGGGGGTCCAGATGCGGGTCAGGGCGTCGTGGGCCAGGGAGAGGCCGCCGAACAGGAGGATCAGTGACGGGATCTCGCTGAACGTGGTCCGCGAGGTGTAGAGGATCGGCAGGCTCACCGCGAACGCCAGCGCCGCCACCGGCGCCCACCGTCCGCCCGCCAGCCGGGCCGCCACCCCGCCGACCGTGAGCACCGCCAGCGCCCCCAGCACCGGAGGCCCGAGCAGCATCCCGCCGAGCCAGTCGGCCGCCGAGAAGAGCATGGGCGGGCCCGGCATGAACTGCGGCACCACCGCCCCGCCGAAGTCGAAGAAGCCGACGCTGTCGAAGACGAGCGCCGGGTCGGGGCCGCCGAAGGCCTGCTCCTGGTACGGGATGGGCAGTGAGCCGTGCTCGGCGATCCAGGCGGTGTACTGCGCGTAGGTGGCCGGGTCGCGGCGGACGATGAGCTGTTCGCTGTGGAAGATCGCGTTGAAGACCCCGGAGCCCACCGCGATCGCCAGCACCCCGGCCGTCTGCCGCCCGGTGGCCTCCACCGCCTCGGGCAGGCGCCGCAGCCCCGCCCAGCACAACAGCGCGATGACCGGCAGCGCAAGCACCACCGTGAACACCGGCCGGAACGCCCCCGCCATCAGCAGCGGCAGCCCGGCCAGCAGCCAGCCCGCCACCGCCAGGGCAGGCAGCAGCGAGGCCGTGGCGAGCACCCGGCCCGCCGACGGCCTCCGCGTCTCGTCGGGCCGCAGCCAGGAGGGTGCCATCGCTGATCGCGAGGGTATCCAACGAGGCCGACAACACGCCCGCGTGAGATCGCGATACGTATGGAAGCCGGTAGCGTACGGCCGGACGGCGGTGAACAGGGGAGGGCCGTTGAAGGAGGCGACACCGGACCAACCCGGCGCAGCGGCTAAGACGCCGGAAGAAGATGCGGCTCAGACGCCCGAAAAGGCAGCAACTCGGGCACCCGAAGAAGCAGTGGCTCGGGCATCCGAAAAGGCAACGGCTCAGGCGCCGGAAGAAGCAGCGGATCGGGCGCAGGAAGAATCCGGTCTCGGCAGGCCCGCCGCCAAGGCCGCGGCCGCGGTCCTCAGCCGCGCCACGAACATCGCCGTCCGGGCCGCCGCCAAGCAGCACCGCTGGTTCGTGGGCCTGTTCGCCGCAGGAGCCGTCCTGCGCCTGCTGGCGATGCTCGGCTTCCGTCCGGCCCTGTGGTTCCCCGACTCCTACACCTACATCGTCACCGTCTTCCGCCCCCGCCCCGACCTGGTACGCCCGGCCGGGTACTCCATGTTCCTCAAGCTCCTGGAACCGTTCGGCAGTTTCGCCGCCGTCACAGCGGTGCAGCACCTCATGGGCCTCGCGGTAGCGGTCATGATCTACCTGGCCGCCAGGAGGGCCCGCCCCTGGATCAGGACGCTGGCGACGGTCCCGGTCCTCCTGGACGCGTACCAGATCGAGCTGGAACATCTGCTGGTCTCCGACACCCTGTTCATGTTCCTGGTCACCGCCGCCGTCGTGCTGGCGATCCGGGATCGGATGACCTGGCGCACGGCCACCGCCGTCGGTCTTCTCCTGGCCGCCGCCACCCTGACCAGGACGATCGGCCAGCCCCTGGTCGTGCTGCTGGCCTGCTGGTTCCTGATCCGCAGGCAGCTCGCCCTGACCGGCGTCCTGCTGGCCGCCGCCCTGGTGCCGGTCATGGCGTACATGGGCTGGTTCTACGCCACCTACGACCGCGTCGGCCTGGTCGGCGCCAACGGCGTCTTCCTCTACGCCAGGACGCAGTCGTTCGCCGACTGTCAGAAGATGGACCCGCCGCCCGACCTGCGCGTGCTCTGCGACCCCCGCCCGCCGGACCGCCGCCCGCCCTCGCAGGAGTACGTCTGGTCGCAGGACACCCCGCTGGTCAGGCTGCCCGGCATCACGTTCTCGCGGGCCAACGACGCCCTGGCGGGGCGGTTCGCCCTGCTGGCCATCGGTTCGCAGCCGCTCGACTACGCCGCCTCGATCGCCTCCGAGCTGGCCCGTACGTTCACCTGGGGCCGCCCGGTCTACCCCGACCAGGAGATCTACGACTACTACGAGTTCCCGTCGCGGGAGCCGGGCCCGCCGGGCAGGCACGCGGCGCAACTGGGCGCCCAGCTGGCCGAGCGCTACGAGGGCGGGCCGATCGCGACCCGGGTGGTGGAGCCGTACGCGGGGTGGTTGCGGGCCTACCAGGATGTGGCGCGGTTGCCGGGGATCGTCCTGCTGGTGGTGCTGCTCGTGCCGCCCGCCCTGTCCGTAATCCGGCGCCGACCGGAACTGGAGTGGCTCGTGCCCTGGTCAACGGCGGTGGCGCTGCTCGTGGTCCCGGCTGCGGTGGCCGAATTCGACTACCGGTACGTGCTGCCGGCCGTACCGCTGGCATGTCTTGCCCTGGCCCTTCGCAGCCGCTCCGACCTGGCAAAACAGTAAAGACTTTCACGCTGATATTCCACGAAATGTCCAGGTCTGAGTATGCTTTGGCCCTGTAACATCACGCTGGGGTCACGACCGATTCGGTCATTCATGGCTCCTGGCACGCCGTACGTGACCTAGTCTCGTGCCGCAAGTGTGCGACCGAGCCAGCTGGATACGGCCTGGCGAATTCTTCGAACAGAGGAGGGCCGTGTTGGAGCTGAGGGGGGCGTATGAGTGACCATCGGAGTGTGTCCGTCCAGGACAGAAGGAACGCTCAGACCGACCCGGGCGGCATGCGCGGCCCGCGTCGCGCGGCGTCCCCGCCTCCGCCCCCCGACGACCAGCCGCCCCGCGGCCGCCGCGCCAAGGGCGGCGGCGGGCCCAACAAGATGCGCATCCTGGCCTGGGTCAGCATCGGGCTCACCGGCGTGGTCGTGGCCGGCTCACTGACCGGCTACACCATCTATCGCGACGCGATCGGCGCCATCCAGAAGAAGAGCGTCGACGACAAGATCCTCAACGCCCGCCCGGCCAACTCCTCCGGGGCGCTCAACATCCTCCTGGTCGGCTCCGACACCCGCGACGGCCAGGGCAACGCCCGCTACGGCCAGCTCGACGCCCGCAGAGGCGCGGGCAAGCGCACCGACACGATCATCCTGATGCACATCTCGCCCAACCGCGACGGCGCCAAGCTCATCAGCTTCCCGCGCGACTCGATGGTCGACATCCCGCGCTGTGAGAACGAGACCACCGGCGCGATCATGCCGCCTCACCGGGACATGATCAACGCGGCCTACAACTCCGGCGGCATCGCCTGCACGATGACCACCCTGGAGACGCTGACCGGCATCCGCATCCAGCACTTCGCCGAGGTCGACTTCAGCGGGTTCAAGAACATCGTCGACGCCCTGGGCGGCATCGAGATCTGCCTCAAGAGCGGCGTCAACGACAAGAAGTCCAAGCTCGTGCTGCCGCCGGGCAAGAGCATGCTCGACGGCGAGAAGGCGCTCGGCTTCGTCCGCCTGCGCAACTACGGCGACGGCAGCGACATCCAGCGCATCCGCCGCCAGCAGCTCTTCCTCGGCAAGGTCGTCGCCAAGGCCACCAGCAGCGAGCTGCTGACGAACGTGCCCGCGCTGTCCGCCTTCGTGAAGGCGGCCGGCAAGTCGGTCACCATGGACCCGGGCCTGGCCGACGACCCGGAGAAGCTCATCCAGATCGCGCAGAGCGCGGCGAAGATGACCGCGGGCGACGTCAAGTTCATCACGGTGCCGTGGGGGGCCGACCCCACCGACCCCAACCGCGTGGTCTGGAAGCAGCCCGCCGCCAACGAGCTCTTCAACATGATCAAGACCGACGTCGACATCGCGGTGCCCGAGCCCACCCCCACCGGCTCGGCCAAGCCGAAGATCACGGTCAAGCCCGAGCAGGTCGAGGTCCAGGTACTCAACGGCACCGCCACCCAGGGCAAGGCCAGGGAGGTCGCCGACCAGCTCACCAAGGAGGGCTTCCGGGTCGTCAGCCTGGGCAACTACAAGCCCGCGACCGGCAGCGTGGCCAAGACCGAGTTGCGCTACGGCAAGAAGGCCACCAACGGCGAGGACTACGCCGGCGTCGTGGGCAAGGCGACCTCACCGGCCGTCACCCCGGCCAAGGGCGGCGTGAAGCCGCTGACCACCGAGCCCTACACCTCCACCGTCCCGCCCGCGAAGCCCGTCGGCGGTGCGAAGCCGCCGGTGATCCAGCTGATCGTCGGCGACGACTGGAAGGGCGTAAAGGTGACAAAGGTCTCCGAAGACGTCAAGCAGAACACTGTGAGTGCAAACCAGTCCAACGTGTGCACCTAACCTCCAAGTTCCCTGTGGATACGGGGTTTCTTGGCGCTCCTTCAGAGACAGGAGTGTCCCGCGGCGCTAAAGTTGTCAGGTCGGCGACTGCGCTCGTACGACGTCGTCCAGGCGTCAGTCGAGACAGGCGGTCGCGTTCCCCCGACCCCGAACGAACTGAGCGTCTGCCACGTGACTGACACCCGGTCCTCCGTCCCTGCCACCACCATCGAGCAGCAGGACAGCACCGACGCCAAGAACCGGTGGCCGCTGCCGGGGCAGGACGCGGGTTTCTGGGGCCAGGAGAAGGACGAGCAGGAGCCGGCGCCGCCGCCGGCCAAGAAGCGCGACCCGTATCTCGACAACGTCAAGTTCGTGCTCATCGCGCTGGTCGTCGTCGGCCACTCGCTGGTGCCGACGCTCAACACCGACTCCTCGCGGTCGCTGTACATCTTCATCTACATGTTCCACATGCCGCTGTTCGTGCTGATCAGCGGCTACCTGTCGCGTAACTTCTGGAACTCCAACGCCAAGACCAACAAGCTCGTCGACACGTTCGTCATCCCGTACGTGATCGTCGAGGTCGGCTACGCCGTGCTCCGCACCGCCGTCGGGCAGAAGTGGAGCCTGACGATCATCGATCCGGCGTGGCTCAACTGGTACCTGCTGGCGCTGCTGTTCTGGCGGCTGTCGACGCCGGTGTGGAAGCGGATGAAGTTCCCCATCCCGGTCGCCATCGCGATCTACCTGTTCGCCGGGTTCTCCCAGATCAGCGGCGACTTCAGCATGGACCGCTTCTTCGGCCTGCTGCCCTTCTTCGTGATCGGCCTGGTCATGCAGCCCGAGCACTTCGAGCTGCTCAACCGCAGGTGGATCAAGATCGTCTCGGCGGTCACGCTGGTCGGCGCCGCGGCCAGCGCGATCCTGGTGGCCCGGTTCGATCCCACGCTCAAGCCGTTCTACTTCAAGCACAGCTACCAGGACATGGACCTGTCGTGGTGGATGGGCCTCGGCGTGCGCACCGGACTGCTGGCCTGCTCGCTGGCGATGTGCTTCGCCGTACTGTCGCTGGTCCCGCGCGGCGAGACCTGGTACTCCGACCTCGGCACCCGCACGCTCTACGCCTATCTGCTCCACGGCATCCCCGTGCTGATCGCCAAGGACCAGGGCTGGCTCGACCTGCCCTGGCTGCAGGGACCGCTGGGCGTGCTCGCGATCGCCTCCAGCGCGTTCGCCCTGGCCATCGTCCTGTGCCTGCCCGAGACGCGGACGGTCTTCAAGTGGGTCCTTGAGCCACGCTTGACCTGGCTATACCGCCGTCCCTCCGGAAGTTAATCGTCAGTTCCACCGCCCTTCACCTGACTGACCCGGGCAAACCTCAGCATCAAAGACATGCGGGTATGTGTCGCGACGATTGACCATCATCCCGAGGATGCCAGGATCATGCATCGGCAGATCCGCGCACTCCTCGATGCGGACCACGACATCACGTACGTGGCGCCGTTCACCTACTTCAACGTGACACCACCGCAGCCGATCACCGCGATCGACGTACCGCGCGGCGCCGGGCACGGCAGGGCGCGGGCCGCCCTGCGCCGCGGTGTCAGAGGCGCGGACCTGCTTCTCGTGCATGACGCCGACCTGCTGCGCGCCCTGCCCTACCGGCATCCGCCGGTGGTCTGGGACGTACGCGAACCGGCCGACTCCCGGCGGGCCGCACGCGCGGAGCGCCGCCACCACGTGATCTCGCCATCCGTGGTGCCAGAGGCCACTCTGGTGTCGCCCGCCCCTCCCCCTCCCGGCGACACCAGGGTGGTCCACCTCGGTCGCCTGACGGCCGAGCGCGGCGCCGCCGAGCTCATCGCACTCGCCGAACGTCTGGTGCCGCACGGCATCCGCCTCGACCTCATCGGCCAGGCCGACCGCGAGGCGCGGGTGCTGCTGCGCGACGCCCAGCGGGTCGGCCTGCTCGACTGGTACGGCCATGTGCCCAACCGCCACGCGCTGCGCATGGTCGAGGGCGCCCTGGCCGGCATCTCCCTGGCGCCCGCCGACGTCACGGGCGTACCGACCAAGGTGCTGGACTACATGGGGCGTGGCGTGCCCGTCATCACCACGCCTCAGTCGGGCACGCTGGTGCAGACCGCTCGCTGCGGGCTCGTCGTCCCTTTTGACGTGGACTCGGTACGGCATGCCGTACTCGACCTCAAGGAAGACCCCGACCGCAGGGCCAACATGGGCGCCCGCGGCCACACCTACGCCCGCCTGCACCACCACTGGCCCGACCACGCCCCGGCCTTCGTGGCCCGCATGGAGTCGCTGGCAGGGGTGGCGCACTCTCTGGCGGTCTAGAAACGGACGATGTCGAAGGTCGCGTCGATGAGCCCCACCGCGCGCACCCGGGGATCTTCCAGCAGCTTGCGCAGGCGTTCGACCGGCACGCCACCGTCGATGTAGGCGTAGGCGAGCCCGTCCTTGGCGGCCTTGCGGACGCGTTCGAGGGTGAGGTCGAAGGCACGCAGGTCGGCCGCGTCGGAGTCGCGGAGGATCTTGTCCCAGGAGCGGAACTCCGCCAGGACGTCCGGCGGGATGTCATAGCACATGCCCGACTTCTGCGGGACCGGCGTGCGATCCCACATGATCGACCCAAAGGTGATCGGCACGGATCCGGGCCGGGCCTCGTAGACGATCTTCTCGGGGCAGGTCTGGTATGCCTTGCCGAAGGCGACCAGTTGCTCCGCCGTGGCGGGCTGGTTGAACTCCACGAGGGCCATGACCCGCATGCTCTTCGGCAGCCCGGCGAGGACCTCGCGGGCGCCGTCCTTGTCGATGGGCGACCTGTGGCCGACCATGCTCAGCGCCGTGGACACCGAGGTGTTGGCGGAGTTGCCCAGGGGCAGGCGCTCCAGCCCGCCGAAGAGATTCGTCGTGATCTTGTAGGGCACCTCCACCCTGCTGTTGAACCCGCCTTGGGCCCTGAGCTGGCTGGCCACGAGCGGGAGGCTCGACGACCAGGGCGTCGTGTCGCAGCACTCGCCGAGCTCGATCCGGTAGCCGGGGTTGTACATCTTGAACGCGGTGCCGTACACGTCATAGATTCGGTCCTCGCGCCCGCCGCTCTTCTGCACCAGGATCGGCGCCACCACCAGCACCAGCGTCAGCGCGAGCAGCCCGGCCAGTACGAGCGAGGCCGTCTTGACCAGCCCGCGCCGCACCGCCTTCCTGGTGGCCTTGGGGTCGAAGTCGGGCAGGTCCAGCTCGCTCATCAGGGGGCTCCGTAGATCTCGGCGAAGGCCGCCCGGGCCCGCCACACCGCTGTCTTGATCGTGTTGTGCTTCTTGCCGGTCATCGCCGCCACCTCGACCATGGAGAAGCCCTCCAGGTAGACCAGCTCCAGCAGCCTCCGATGCTGGGGCGGAAGGCGGTCGAGGGCGTCGCGTACCTCCAGGGCGCGGGACCCGATGGAGGGGACGCCGAGCTCGTCCGGATCGGGTAAGGCCAGCTCGACCCGCCTGCGGCGCACGTGGTCGAGCAGGACGTTGCGGGCGATGACCAGCAGCCAGGCCGCCGGGTTCTCGCCGCGCCAGCCGAGCATCGCCCGGGTGGCCTTGACGAAGGTCTCCTGGGCGAGGTCCTCGGCCAGGTGGGGGTCGCGGGTCCGGCGCAGCAGGAACCCGCACACGAGCGGCCAGTGCTCGCGATAGAGCTCCTCGATGATGATGGCCTCCGCGTTCCTGGGACAGTCACATCACACCAGACGGGATCCGGACAGGAATGGTCACATCGCTTCGTGATTGATGTACTGGAGGCATGGCATCGCATCTGATCCAGGGCCGAACGGTGATTCTGCCCGTCCGGGTGAGAGACGCGACGGTCTGCAGCACGATGTACCCGGTACGCGCCGACGCCGCCCGCGCGGTGATCGCCTACTCGGGACTGGACGTGGCCGAGGTCTTCCCCGGCAAGGCCATCTGCACGCTGATCTTCGTCGACTACCGTGACGGCGACCTGGACACCTACCACGAGTTCGGGGTGGCGTTCCTGGTCCGCCAACCAGGTACGGCGGGCGCGGCGGGCCTGTCCGATCTGCGGAACGCCGCGGCGTTCATCCACTGGCTACCCGTGGACCAGTCGTTCACGATGGAGGCCGGCCGTTCGATGTGGGGATTCCCCAAGGAGCTGGCCGAGATCGACCTGAGGTTGTCCTCCCCCTACAAGCGCTGCATCGTCCGCAAGGACGGCCGCCTGGTCATCGACCTGCTGCTGAAGCCGGGTTTCCCGGTGCCGAGGCCGGCCGTACCCCTGACCGCCTACACCCACCGCGACGGCGTCACGAGGAAGATCCCCGCAGAGATGTCGGCGAGGGGCGTACGGCTGCGGCCGGGAGGCGCCCTGGTCAGGCTGGGCAACCACCCGATCGCCAAGGAGCTGAGCGAGCTGGGCCTGCCGAAACGGGCGCTGCTGAGCACGACGGTGGAGCGGGCGAGCATGTCGTTCGGAGCCGCGGTGGACCTCTAGACGATGGGCGGGCGGCCCAGCTTCACCATGCGCCAGGCGGTCTTCCACGCCATCGGGCGGCGTTCGCCCGCGGGGGTGCGCAGGCCCTCAAGGAAGCCGGTGAACCACGCCTTCAGGGCCGTGCCGGAGCGTTCGCGCACCAGCGTGAGCACGACCCAGTTGACCAGGTAGAGGGCGGCCAGCGGCCAGGGCAGGTTGCGCCGGGCCAGCCACACGCGGTTGCGCGCGTTGAGCCGGTAGAAGTCGGCGTGGCGGGTCGGCGGCACCTGCGGGTGGTACATGACGGTCTCGGCGTCGTACTCGATCCGGTAGCCCTCGCCGAGCAGCCGCCAGGCCAGGTCGGTCTCCTCGTGCGCGTAGAAGAAGCGCTCGGGCAGCCCGCCCACCTGGAGGAAGGCGGAACGGCGGATGGCCGAGGCGCCCCCCAGGAACGTGGTGACCGGCGAGGAGCGCTGCGGGTCACCGGCGCGCAGGCGCGGCACGTGGCGGCGCTGGCCGACGCCGCCTTCCGGGTCCATGACGCGGAAGGAGATGACGGCCAGATCGGGTTCGGTGGCGAAGCGGTCGCGTACGTGGGCGACGACTTTCTGGTTGGCGTACCAGCCGTCGTCGTCGAGGAACAGCACGACGTCGCCCGAGCACTCCTCGACGCCCCGGTTACGTCCGGCCGGGATGCCGGTGTTGTGCTCCAGGCGGATCGCTTTCACGATCGCGGCCGAGCCCTCGGGTGGCGTCGCCGTCACCTCGGGCACGTCGGCCCCGTTGCCCACGATCACCACCTCGACGTCGCCGTCGACCTGGTTGAGCGCGGAATCGACCGCCCGGTTCAGCTCCGCGACCCGGTTGCCCATGGTGAGGATGACGCACGAGATCTTCAACGGGTCATCACCTTGACGCGTTGAGAGCACGAGCGGAGCATTCTTTCATGATCACCGAGTCTGCTGGTATGCATATTTCCTGATATTGGTGGAGCTAAGCGTATCGGAACCGTGGGTGAACCCCCACCGAACGGCGGACGTCCGATCAATACGACGGACGCCGAGCCTGAGCGGTTCCGAAGGGGGCTCACGCAAGCCGCCTCGATGCCAAGATGCTCACCAGGTGCAACACCATCTGGAGTCCCGCGGCTATCAGGCAGGCTACGGTGAGTACACGGGTCGCCGTCAGGTTTCCCGCCAGTTGGTCGATCACGGCGGTGCCCAGCGCGAGCAGGGACAGCTCGATCGGCTGCACGATCCGGTGAAACTTCGTGGCCGACAGGATGCGCCGGCCCAGCCCGAGCAGCCCCGAGCGGAACTGCCCCACCGACGCCTCACTGGCCGAATCCAGCCCGCCCTTGGCACGGGCCACGTCGACCAGGTCGGTCTCGGCCTTGATGAGGATCGCGCCGAGGGCGGCGGCGAAGCCCATCACGGTGTACCAGTCGGGCAGCACCTCGGAGGCCCGCCAGCCCAGGCCGGCCAGCACGGCCGCCTCGGTGAAGTAGGCGCCGACCCGGTCGAGGTAGACGCCGGTCAGCGAGGTCTTGCCGGTCCAGCGGGCCAGCTCGCCGTCGGAGCAGTCGAGCAGCAGGTACACCTGCACGAGCAGGGCGGCCAGGAAGGCCCCCCAGATCCCGGGCAGGGCCATCGCGAAGCCCGCCAGCACGCCGGCGATCGTCATCACCCAGGTGAGCTGGTTCGGCGTGACCCGGGTCTTGGCCAGCAGCCAGGTGACCCGGATCGAGATCGCGCGCATGTAGAGCACGCCCGCCCAGTGCTCGCCGTTCTTGCGGTCGAGGTGGCCCTCCGGCTGGGCTACCGCGCGCAGCTCAGCTACCGAAGGCCCGGACATAGTCCGCCACCCGTCCACGCACCTCGGATTCCGACAGCCGCATGTGCTCCAGGATCGTGTAGCGACCCGGGCGGGTGGAGGGCGCCAGCATGACGGCCTCGGTGAACTGCTCAGCGCTCAGCCCGATGTCACCGGGCGTGACGGGCAACCGGTGCTGCCGCAGGCAGTCGACGACCTGCTGGAGTCGGCCGGCGTCATCCCGCAGGAAATAACAGAACGCGGTGCCGATCCCGGCGAGCTCGCCGTGATTGGAAGTGCCGGGGAAAAGCTGATCCACGGCATGAAGGATCTCATGATCCCCGCCACTGGAAGGACGGGATGACCCTGCGATTACCATCGACATGCCCGACAAGATCAAGGATTCGGCCAGAACCGTCAGGAAGGCGTCGGTCTCGATGGAGTCTCTACGCCCGATCAGAGCCTCCGCCGCGGTACGCGCCATCGAGCACGCCAGCCCGTCGATCGGCTCGCCGCGCTCGACGTTGGCCAGTTGCCAGTCGTCGATCGCCGACAGGTTGCTGATCACGTCGCCCACCCCCGAGCGCACCAGCGACTCGGGCGCGGCGTGGACGAAGTCCAGGTCGACCAGGATCGCCAGCGGCATCGGCACGCCGAACGACCCCTTGCCGCCCTCGTAGACCAGCGAGGCGGTGGGCGAGCAGATGCCGTCGTGCGAGAGGTTCGTGGCCACCGCGACCATGGGGATGCCGGCCAGCGACGCGGCGTACTTCGTGGCGTCGATCGTGCGTCCGCCGCCGACGCCCACGACCACCTCGTAGGCGCCCTTGCGCAGGTCGGCGCCGAGCGAGACGGCCGCGTCTACGGAGCCGTCGGCCACGCGGAAGACCTCGGCCTGATCCAGCGTGGGGGCGATCAGGCCCTCGATGTGGTCGCCCTGGCCGGGGCCGACGGCGACCGCGACCCTGCCGGAGGTGGCCACCCGGCTGTCGTTGAGCAGCGCGCCCAGCTGGGCGACCGCGCCGCGCCGTACCTCCATGGTGAGCGGCGCGGGCAGCATCCTCGCGAGAAGCGGCATCTGCGCCTCCCTCAGTAATTGACGGCTATGGTGCGAGCCTTGGCCAGGTCGTCGTGGTTGTCCACTTCGACCCAGTCGACCTCGCCGATGGGCGCGGCGTGGATCTGCTCGCCGCGGTTGACCATCTCTTGGTAGCCGTCCTCGTAGTAGAGCTGCGGGTCGCGCTCGAAGGTGGTCTTGAGCGCGTCGGCCAGGCGGTCGGCGGCGGCGGGGCGGATCAGCGTGGCGCCGATGTACTCGCCGTAGGCCTCGGCGGGGTCCATCAGCTTGGTGATGCGCTTGAGCGAGCCGCCCTCCAGGATGACCTTCATCTCCTCGTCGGCCAGCTTCTTCACGTCGTCGACGGCCAGCAGGATGTCGCTGGTCTCCGGCGCGGACAGCAGCGTCTTCTCGACCGAGACGGGGTGGACGGTGTCGCCGTTGACCAGCAGCGCGCCCTGCGCGAAGTAGTCGCGCGCGCACCACAGGGAGTAGGCGTTGTTCCACTCCTCGGCCTTGTCGTTGTACACGAGCGTGAGGTTGACGCCGTGGCGTTCCTCCAGCGCGGCCTTGCGCTCCTCGACCGCCCCTGCCGCGTAACCGATGATCACCACGACGTCGCGCAGTCCCACCTCGGCGAGGTTGCGCAGCGAGATGTCCATGATCGTGGTCTCACCGTCGACCGGCACGAGCGCTTTAGGCAACGTGTCGGTGTACGGGCGCAGGCGTCGTCCGGCTCCAGCGGCCAGCACCATTCCCAGCAACGTGCACTCCTCAGTCGAGCGTGATTCTCCAGGCCCCAAAGGTTAGTTGCCTTTTCGCCCTGCGAGGGTAATCCGCTCTTAGTCCTGTGTTCCCATATCCGTTGCCTCCACCCCAGACCGGGGCGCGGCGAGCCAGCAGGTCACGCTTTCCCAGCCGAACAGCAACCAGAGATAGACGGCCAGCAGCGCGAACCCCGCCGTCGGCAGCGACACGAGTACGGCCAGCGAGACGGCGATCATCCGCCCGTCCCAGCCGAGGCCGAAGGTCGTCAGCCAAGGCGGCGGATATACCCGCTGCCTGATCCGGTAGACCAGGTCGTAGTGGTGGAAGGCCATCGCGCCCAGCAGCATGAAGATCAGCACGGGGTGGACCCCGTGGCCGAACCCGCAGCTGGCCACGAAGGCGTATTCGATGACCCGCAGGATCGGCGGGCACAGCCAGTCGAGCCGGCCGTCGTGCGGCGCGCTGCTGCCGGGGCCGGCCAGCAGCAGCGTGACCGCCGGCGCGAACACCGCGAGACCGTTGGCGCCGCCGACGCCGACCACCAGCAGGATGCCGGTGACGAAGGCGCCGGCGATGAGCGGCGGCAGGGGCGGCAGCTGCCCGGCGACGAGCGCGCCCATGCCGCGCGAGAGCGGCCCGTCGTCGCGGTAGGCGACGACGGTGCTGGCGGGAACCCTGGTCATGTGAATGGTGATCACTTCGCCATCGACCTCGCGATCCGCCCGGCGAGCGAGTAGAGGGCGGCCACGCCGCCCCACAGGAGCAGGCAGAGGAAGGTGACGCGGGCGTTGAACACCGCGGCGGTGATCGCGATCAGCGCCATCCGCTCCCCGATCGGCAGGACGATGATCTTCTTCAGCCAGCGCAGGACGCTCTCCCGCTCCATGCGCTGGGCCAGGCCGAGCACCCCCTGCTTGGGCACGGCGTAGCGCCCGCCGTCGGCCGACTCCAGCAGCGAGCGCGCCGGGCGGGCGAAGGACGAGCCGATCCGCGCGGCGTCGGAGACCGCGCCGCCGAAGGCGAAGTCGATGGTGTGCCTGACCACCTGGAGGATCATCGCGGCCGCCGCCAGGTACCAGATGCCGCCGGGGCCGCCGGTCCAGGGCAGCCCGGCCGCGTACCCGATGGCCAGCCCGACATAGACGACGTACTCCTTCAGCCGGTCGGCCATCGCGTCGACCCACGAGCCGAGCGGCGAGAAGGTGCGCGTGTAGCGGGCCACCTGCCCGTCGAGGCAGTCGAGCACGAACGAGAGGTAGAGCAGCACCGCTCCGGCGACCTGCGCCTCACGCGTGCCCGCCGAGAACCACACGGCGGCCAGTACGGCCAGCCCGATCGAGATCCCGGTGATGGCGTTGGGCGTGAGCCGGAGCCGGGCCGCGGGCCTGATGAGGTAGCGCGACCAGACGGAGACGAAGTGGGTGGAGAAGAAGCCGTCGTCGTCCTTGACCGCGAAGTTGAGCCGCACCCGCGACTCGTCCACCTCCGACAGCCGTTCGATGGCGCTGTCGGCCGAGGACTGCGCGGTGACCCGATCGCTGTGCAGCGGGCCGATCGCCGCCGCGCGCATCCGCACGCCGTAGCGGACCAGCCCGACCAGCAGCAGGTCGATCGCCTCGACGGGGCTGACCGGGCCGAGCCTGCCGGTCTCGGCCAGTTCCGCGAGCTCCTCCGCGACCTCGGCCAGGCAGCCGAGGTCGGCCTCGCCGGCCTGAAGGACGCCGCGGAAGGTGGCGTTGGCCTCGGGGACGAGGTGGAAGGAACTGCCCGCGGCCACGACCTTGCCGCCCTCGACGCGCACGGGCGGGCGCATGGGCGCGGCGGACGGGTCGTGGCTGACCAGCGCCGCCGAGTCGCGGGCCGGATGTTCGAGCACCAGGGCGAGCGCCTCGGTGTGGGCGACCAGGTCGGCGGGCAGCACCGCGACGGGACCGGTGGAGACGCGCGCCAGCTTGGCCACGCCGCGCAGGTCGGAGCTGAGCCCGTTGCCGGACGACAGCACCTGCACGTCGCGCACGGGCAACGTGACGAGTTGGTCGCTGATCCGGTCGAGCAGGGTTCCGTCGGCGCAGGAGAGCGTGGCGGCCGGTGTCGTGGCGAGTACGACCACGGATGCGGCGGTGGTCTCTCGCGTGAGTGAATCGGGCAAAGCGCAGGTCTCCTCCCAGTCGCGAGGGAGTGCGTGGACACAGCGTAGCGACCTGACGACGCGATATCACGGAACAAGACCGTTACGCTCGCGGCATGGACTCTCGGTTGCGCTCTGTAGGGGTGGTTCTCGCCGGCGGGGTCGGTCAGCGTGTCGGGCTGAACACGCCCAAACAGCTGATCAAGATCGCCGGGCGGACGATCCTGGAGCACACGCTGGCCTTGTTCGACTCCGCGCCGGAGATCGACGAGATCGTGGTGCTGATGACTCCCGGCTTCACCGACCAGGTCGAGGAGATCGTGGCACGGGGTCGCTACGGCAAGGTCAGCAAGATCATTGAGGGTGGCGCCAGCCGTACGGAGACGACGTGGCGGGCGCTGAAGGCGCTCGGCCCGCAGGAGTGCAACGTGCTCCTGCACGACGCTGTGAGACCGCTCCTGGAGCCCCGGATCCTCACCGAGTGTGTTCGGGCCCTGGAGACGTATTCGGCCGTGGACGTGGCCATCCCGAGCTCCGACACGGTCGTCGTGGCGGTGCCGGGACCGCGCGGGGAGATCATCCGCGACATCCCCGACCGGTCGCGGCTGCGGCGCGGGCAGACGCCTCAGTGCTTCCGGCTGTCGGTGATCCGCGAGGCGTACGAGCGGGCCTTCGCCGACCCCGACTTCGACAAGCAGCCGGCCACCGACGACTGCGGCGTGGTGCTGCGTTACCTGCCGGACGTGCCGATCTACATCGTGCCGGGCAGCGAGCACAACATGAAGGTGACGCACCCGGTCGACGTGTACATCGCAGACAAGCTCTTCCAGCTCGCCGCGGCCGGCGCGCCGGCGCCGCAGCCGCGCGACTACCGCGAGGCGCTGTCCGGGCGGAGCGTGGTCGTCTTCGGCGGCAGCTACGGCATCGGCGCCGACGTGGTGGACCTCGCGCGCGGCCACGGCGCCGACGTGCACTCCTTCTCGCGCACCCAGAACGGCGTGCGGGTCGAGGACCTCGCCTCGGTGGCCAAGGCGCTGGCCCAGGTCGGCAGGGTCGACTACGTGGTCAACACCGCGGGCGTGCTGCACATGGGCAAGCTGGCCGAGGTCACCGACGAGACGATCGCCGAGACGGTCGGGGTCAACTACCTGGGCCCGGTCAACGTGGCCCGCGCCGCCTACCCGTACCTGCGCGACAGCAACGGCTGCCTGCTGCTCTACACCTCCTCCAGCTACACCAGGGGCCGCGCCGACTACAGCCTCTACTCCTCGACGAAGGCGGCGGTGGTCAACCTGACCCAGGCGCTGGCCGACGAGTGGGCGGACGACGGCATCCGGGTCAACTGCGTCAACCCGGAGCGCACCAGCACGCCCATGCGCGAGCGCGCCTTCGGGGAGGAACCCGCCCACACCCTGCTGTCTCCGCGCGCCGTCGCCCAGACCTCACTCGACGTGCTGATTTCCGATCTGACGGGCCAGGTGATCGACGTCCGGCTCGACGGGACCTAAAGCTGTTACTGTCCGAACGCATGCGGAGACTCTGTGTCAAGGCCGTGCTTCTGGGCAGCTACCCGGTCCTGCTGCTGGCCGCCCTGTGGCCGCACCCGCTGCTGTTCGCCGCCGTGGCCGTGCTCTCCTACCTCGCCGAGCACCTCGCGGCCCGGGTCGCCAGGCCGTTCGTGGACATGCTCTCGCGGGTGCACCTGGGCGTCACGGTGCGCTTCGTGATCAGGGAGATGGCCGCGGTGATCCTCGTGGCCAAGACCACGGCCCCGGGCTCGCCGTGGCTCGCGGCGCTGGCCGCCGGGCTGTTCGCGATGCACGGGGTCCGGGCGGTGCAGACGAGCCTGGCCATCCGCCTGCGCCAGACCGTCGCCACCATGCCGGTCACCACCCGCCACCTGGACGTCACCGCGCTCAACCTCCCCAAGACGCCGCCCGGGTTCCTCACCAACTACCGCGGCGTGCGCTTCCTCTACCTCGACGTCCTGCCCGTGCTCGGCGCCGCCCTGGGCGGGCTGGCCGCCGCCGCGGGCGCGGGTCTCGGCCTGCTGCTGGGCTGCGCCGGAGTGCTGCTCCTCATCCCCTACGTACGGCGGGCCGCCCCGCTGACCGACGCCCCCCGCATCCTGGCCGTCGTCGGCAAGCAGGTCAGGGACTACCACCCCGAGGTCATCCTCTACTTCAGCGGCGCCAACGAGGCCGCCTACCAGGCCAGGATGTGGCTGGCCACGCTGGAGCGGATCGACCGCCGGGCCATCGTGGTCCTGCGCGAGCGCGGCCTGGCCGACCGGCTGGGCCAGACCACGCTGCCGGTCCTGTGCATCCCGTCGTCGGCCGACCTCATGGGCTTCCACGCGCTGGGCAGCGCCCGGGTGTGCCTGTACGTGGCCAACGTCGGCAAGAACATCCACATGCTGCGCATCCCCGGCCTGCGCAGCGTCTTCGTCGGGCACGGCGACAGCGACAAGGAGGCGTCGTTCAACCCGTTCTCGCGGGTCTACGACGAGGTGTGGGTGGCCGGTCCCGCCGGGCGCGACCGGTACCGGCGGGCCAGGGTCGGGGTACGGGACGAGAACGTGCACGAGGTGGGGCGGCCCCAGCTGGAGGGGATCTCGGCCGAGGGGCCCGGCCTGCCGTACCGGACGGTGCTGTACGCGCCGACCTGGGAGGGATGGACGGACGACCTGCACCACACCTCGCTGACCACGATGGGGCCGCGGATCGTGCGGGCGCTGCTCGACCACCAGCCGGAGCTGCGGGTGATCTACAAGCCGCATCCGCTGACCGGGCACCGGGACCAGGCGGCCGCGCGGGCCCACGCGGAGATCGTGGCGATGCTGGACGCCGCCGAACTGGCCAGGTCGAAGGCCAGGCACCCGTCGGGCGGGACGACCAGGGCGCCGGTCAAGCACCTCGTGGTGACGAAGCCGGACCTGTACGCGTGCTTCAACCAGGCGGACATGATGATCACCGACATCTCCAGCGTGGTGGCCGACTTCCTGGCCAGCGGCAAGCCGTACGCGGTGACGAACGTGTCGGGGATGGCGGAGAAGGCCTTCCACGAGCGCTATCCGACGACCGGCGCCGGGGTGTTGCTTGGCCAGGACCTCGCGGCCCTGGCCGGGTTCTTGGACGGGGAGGACGCGCTGGCGGGCGCGCGGCGGAAGCTGCGCGCCTACCTGCTGGGCCCGGACGAGCCGGATGCCCGCACGCGGTTCAACGCTGCGGTCGAGCGAGCTTTCTCGGGCTCGTGAGGAAGCCCCAGCCCCAGGAGACGTGCATGGTCGCGTAGACCACCGGGAGCCTGAGCTTGGCCGCCCCGGGCAGGCCGCTGCCGGTCAGCGCGGAGCCGGCCACGATGGCCAGCGCGTAGCCGCCGGGGACGATCAGCGCCAGGGGGAAGAACGGCGAGACGATCAGCCCGAGCGCCATCGCCAGCACCGCGAAGGGCGGGGCGAGGTAGCGCAGGTTGATCGTGCCCTCGTGGGTGCGGGAGACCACCCGGCGCCAGCGGCCGTAGTGGAAGTACTGCTTGGCCAGGGCCTTCACGTTGGGCCTCGGCCGGTAGGAGACCCGCATCCTGGGCTGGAACCACACGAGCCCGCCGGTCTGGCGGATGCGGTGGTTCATCTCCCAGTCCTGGGCACGCTGGAAGTGCTCGTCGTAGCCGCCGACCCGCTCCAGCGCCTCCCTGCGGAAGACGCCCAGGTAGACGGTGTCGGCGGGGCCGGCCGTACCGCCGACGTGGAAGGCGGCGGCGCCGACGCCGATCTTGGAGGTCATCGCGCACGCGACGGCCTGCTCGAACGGCGTGATCCCTTCGGCGGCCATGATGCCGCCGACGTTGTCGGCGCCGGTCTCCTCCAGCGTCTCCACGGCCACGCGCAGGTAGTCGTCGGGCAGCATGGCGTGCCCGTCGACCCTGGCGATGATCTTGTTGCGGGAGGCGCCGATGGCGGCGTTGAGCGCGTTGGGGGTGCGCCCGGTGGGGTTGGGGACGACCGTGATCCGCCGGTCGGCCGCCGCGATGGCGTCGGCGACCTCCTGCGTCCGGTCATGGGAGGGTCCTACGGCCAGCACGACCTCGATCTCGCCCGGGTATCGCTGGGACAGGATCATGTCGACGGCCTCTTGGAGGTGCCGCTCCTCGTTGAGGATGGGCATGACGACGGAGATGGGTGGCCAGGCGCGCGTATCCGCGTGCGCGTGCGGCGAGTCGGGCAACTGCTTCATGGCGGGCCTCACGCTACTGTACGAGCAGGGGAGGAAGGCAATCGAAAGCCAGATCCCTCCGGCAGGATAAAGGGGGCAGTGCATGGGCGGGCCGGGCGAGGAGGACGCGGGAGTGCATGTGGGCGGCGACGCCTACGGCGGCGTCAGGCTCGCGAGCGGCCGCAAGCGCAAGCCTCCCAAGAGCGCCAAGGCCCGGCGGCGCAACCTGCTGATCGCGGGGGCGCTGTCGACGGCGGTGCTGGTCGGCACCGGTGTGGTGTGGGCGACGCCGCGCCAGATCGCCGGGGTCGACGCCGGCATCACCGAGTCCGCACCCACGAGCGCCATGAACATCCTGCTGGTCGGCGTGGACAAGCGCGACAACCTCACCCGCCGCCAGCAGAACCAGCTGAAACTGGGCCGGGAGAGCGGCGAGCGCACCGACACGATGATGGTGATCCATCTGTCGGCCGACCACCGCAAGGTGACCGTGGTCAGCCTCCCCCGCGACACCTGGACCGAGATCCCCGGCAAGGGCCAGCACAAGATCAACTCCGCCTACCAGTTCGGCGGCGCGCCGCTGGCGGTCAAGGCGGTGCAACAGGCGACCGGGCTGAAGATCCACCGCTACATCGAGGTCAACGTTCTCGGCTTCATCGACGTGGTCGACTCGCTCGGCGGCGTGACCGTGTGCACACCGGTGCCGATCAACGACCCCAAGACCGGGCTCGACCTCGCCGCCGGCACCCACGAGCTGGCCGGAACCCAGGCGCTCGGCTACGCGCGCACCCGCGCCACCGTCCGCTCCGACCTCGACCGCATCGACCGCCAGCAGCAGGTCATCTCGGCGCTGCTCAACAAGGCGCTCAGCGCCGGCACGCTGGGCAACCCGGCGCGGCTGGCCGCGTTCGTCAACTCCACGCTCAGGACCATCAAGATCGATCCGGACGACGGGCTGCTGGGGCTGGCCACGCAGATGCGCGACGTGTCGCTCGACGACGTGCGCTTCGCCACCGTCCCTCTGGCCAACCTCGACTTCAAGACGCCGACCGGCGAGTCTGCCGTGCTGTGGGAGAAGGACGCGGCCAAGGAGCTGTTCCGCCGCATCGCCGCCGACGAGGACCTCGCCAAGCCCACGCCCAAGCCCACGCCCAGCGCGACGCCGTCCGCCACGACGACCGTCCCGCCGGAGCGCATCTCGGTCAAGGTGCTCAACGGCACGCTGATCACCGGCCTGGGCGCGCGTACCAAGACCGCGCTGAAGGAGTCGGGCTTCCAGGTGCCGGGCGAGCCGGGCAACACGACGAAGAAGGACCACAAGAAGACGATCATCCGGTACGGCCCCGGCCGGGCCGACTCCGCGCGTACGGTGGCGGCGGCCATCCCCGGCGCCGAGCTGCGCGAGGCCGATATCCCGGGCATCGAAGTGGTCATCGGCGCGGACCAGCCGAAGATCAAGAAGCTCAAGCCGTCCGGCGAGCCGAGCCCCAAGCCGAGCTCCACCGTGACCCCTACGACGAAGACCGCATCCCAGAACATCTGCCGGAAACAAGCATAAGAGCCAGCAATCCGGGCAGGTGACGGGCATGGAGGTCAGGTCCTGGCACGAGGAAGGCTGTACGGTCGTCCAAGCCCGTGGAGATCTGGACGTCTCCGGGGCGCCCCGTCTCAGCGAGGCCCTCGACGCGGTGTGGAGCGGCGCCGATCCTCCACATCTCGTGATCGACCTGACACAGGTCCCGTTCTGCGACTCCGTCGGACTCGGCGTGCTCGTGGGCGCGCTCAACCACGTGCGGGAGATGTCGGGGCGGCTCGTCCTGGTCGTGGAACCCGGCATGATCACACACCTGCTCACCATCACCAACCTCGACCGGCACTTCGAGACCAGCGCCACCGTCACGGCCGCGCGCGCCACGATGACCACAGCGGCCTAAGCTCCCACTGACGTTCTTTGTCCGTGGAGGCTTTCGCATTGTTCGATCAGTTCCCCGAGCCCGCGCGCTCCCAGCTCATCGCCGCCCATGACGAGGGCAAGGTCAGGCCCGAGTGGTGCTTCACCGACGGCGACGCTCGCGTGTGCTTCTGGGCCCCCTACCGGGGCGCAGAGCCGGTGATCACGTGGCACTTCTCCCCCGGCCCCGACCCGGCCACCGGCGCGGCGCTGCTACGGCGCGGCCTGGCCGGCGTCGGCATCACCAAGATCTTCCATGACATCGCCCTCTCCCCCGGGATGACCCCCACCGTGGACCGGCCGGTCGAGCACGACGCGCTGATGGGCGCCGGCTTCACGCTGGAGGTCGAGCGGGTGCGGCTGGAATGGCGCTCGGGCAGCGACATCCCCGCCGACTCCGGCCGGCTCACCTACCGCCCCGCCCGCAAGCACACCGAGCGCGAGGTGCTCGACGTGCTGGTACGCGTCTCCGAAGGCTCACTCGACCACGACACCCAGGTCGAGCTGGCCACCGCGGGCCCCGAGCACGAGGCCAGGTCCATGTACGACGACCTGATCAACCGCAAGGGCAAGCCCGACTGGTTCGTCATCGGCTACGCGGCCGAGGAGCCCGTCGGCCTGGTCGCCCCCGACGACCACTCCATCGCCTACATCGGCGTCGTACCCGAGCACCGCGGCAAGGGCTACGTCTCCGACCTGCTCGCCCAGGGCACCCGCACGCTCGCCGAGGCCGGGGTCGAGCGCATCGTGGCCGCCACCGACGTGGCCAACACCCCCACGTCCAACGCCTTCCTGCGGGCCGGGTACTCCGAGGTCGGCAGGCTGTTCCGCTACTACTGGAGGGCCCCGTGAGA
This sequence comes from Nonomuraea sp. NPDC059007, assembly GCF_042740555.1. Lineage (NCBI taxonomy): Bacteria > Bacillati > Actinomycetota > Actinomycetes > Streptosporangiales > Streptosporangiaceae > Nonomuraea > Nonomuraea sp. NPDC059007. The sequence continues at coordinate 271,807 of NZ_JBHYJD010000004.1, forward strand.
CTCGGCGTGATGTTCGACCGCGACCTGCCGCCCGAGCGGCTGGTCCCCTTCGCCCGCGAGCTCGACGCCACCGTCGTGGACGACCTGTGGGTCGTGGAGGACCTCGGCTGGACCGGCGGCATCTCCTCGGCCGCCACCGCCCTGGCCGCCACCTCGCGCTTGCGCGTCGGGCTCGGCATCGCGCCCGCGCCGTTGCGGAACCCGGCCCTGCTGGCCATGGAGTTCGGCAACCTGGCCAGGCTCCACCCCGGTCGCCTGGCCGCGGGGGTCGGGCACGGTGTCCAGGCGTGGATGCGGCAGGCCGGCGCGGCCGTACCGTCTCCGCTGGCTTTGCTGGAGGAGACGATCACGAGCGTGCGGGCGCTGCTGCGCGGCGAGAGCGTGGTCGTGGACGGCAAGACCGTCCACCTCGACGGTGTCTCCCTCGTCCACCCGCCCGCCGAGCCGCCGCCCGTGCTGGCCGGGGTGCTGAACCCCCGGTCGCTCGCGCTGTCGGGGCGCGTGGCCGACGGGACGATCATCCCCGAGGGTTTCGGCGCGGCGCGGGTGCCGTGGGTGCGCGCGCGGATCGCCGCGGACGGGCCGCACGAGCTGGTCGCCTTCACTCACCTGTACGTCGGCGACGACGCCGAGCAGGTGGCGCGGCCGATCGTGGCCGAGTACAGCGAGTTCCTGAAGGTGGCGCCGGAGGAGGTGGCCATGGCGGTCGGCGGCGTCGAGCAGGCCGTGGCCCACATCCGGGCGCTGTGGTCGGCAGGCGTGGACACCGTCGTGCTGCGCCCGGTCGGCTCCTCCCCGCTGCGGCACGTGCACGAGGTTCTCAAGGCCCTGTGAATCTGGCCGTTCGGCCGATGCCGGGTCGGTCGCGCGGCCGATGGCGGGCGGCGGCGGCCGCGCGACGATCTCTTCCATGAGACGAATCGCGGTGATGGCCGCGGGCATCGCGCTCCTCGCGGGCTGCGGCGTGGAACTCGATGCGCCCGAGCAGCATTCGGCACAGACGTTCACCCACACCGGTGGCACGCTCACGATCAAGTCGTCGCTGGGCGGGCTCCGGGTCGAGAAGGGCTCGCCCGGAGCGGTCAAGGTCGACCGGTGGCTCAAGGGCAAGGCGGCCGAAGCCGGCAACTCCTCCTGGTCGCTGTCCGGGGACGTGCTGCGGCTCAGCGCCAACTGCAACATGGTCATGGGCGACTGCGGCGGGCGCTACCTGATCACGGTGCCGCCCGACATCAAGCTCGTGGTCGAGGGCAGCGACGGGGTGATCGCCACCGGCCTGTCGCAGGACGTCGACATCGCGGCGACGGAAACGATCCGCGTGATCGACATGGCTGGCGCCCTGCGCCTGCGGACCGAGGGCGCGGTCACCGGGGAGCGCCTGCGTTCGGGCCGGGTGCGCGTGCGCACCGACTTCGGCGCCATCCACCTGCAGTTCGCGGTACGGCCGACGAACGTGGACGTCCTTTCCCGGGACGGCGGGGTGGTGACCTCGGTGCCCGACGGGGTGTACAAGGTGGTGGCCAAGAGCCAGGACGGCTCGGTCAGCACCAAGGTCAAGAAGGGCGACGGCCCGGACACGATCACGGCCAGAAGCGGAAGCGGCAACATCAAAGTCCTTTACAGTGACTGACCAGTCAGTCATAATAGGCTCATGTCACCGAAACGAGTGGACAAGGCGGCCCGCAAGCAGGAGATCCTGGCCGCCGCCGTCCGCGTCTTCGCGCGCAAGGGCTTCGCCGCCTCGCGCATCGACGACGTCGCCGAGGAGGCCGGCATCGCCAAGGGCAGCGTCTACCTGTACTTCGACAGCCGCGACGCCCTCCTCGAAGCCGCCTTCTCCCAGTACACAGCCGACGCCGACGCCGTCCTCCGCCAAGCCCTGAACAGCACGGATCCGCCGCTGGAACGCCTGGGCCTGCTGGTCCGCGGCACCATCGACGTGATCGCCGGCGCGCCCGATCTGGCCAGAACCCTGCTCGACCTGTGGGCGACCGATCACATGCGCCCCGCGTACAAGGCCTACCGCGAGGCCATCGCCGAGCTGATCGGCCAGATCCGCCCTGGCCTCGGCCTGCCGCACGCCACCGTCATCGTCGGCGCCATCGAGGGCGTGGTGCTGCAGTGGCTCGTCGACCCCGAGGTACCGATCGCCGACCTGGCGGGACCCGTCCTGGAAGTCGTGGTCGAGGGCCTGAGGGAGCGCGCATGAGCACCCTCCGCACGCTCGACGAGCGCCTCATCGCCCCCGGCGCCACCCCGCGCGACCGCACCGTCGTCTACACCACCGCGGTGGCCGGTGCCGTTCTCGCCACCGCGCTCGCCTATGGCGCCGGGCTGTCCGCGCTGCCGCTCGTGCTGGTCGCGATCGTGGCCTTCGACCTGTACGGCGGGGCCGCCGTCAACGCCACCACCGCCGCCAAGCGGCACTTCCACCGGCCGGGCCGTACCTGGCGGCACCATGTCGGATTTGTCGCCATCCATGTGCAGCCGTTCCTGCTCGCCCTGGTCGTACCGGGATTCACGTGGACCGCGGCCGCCGTCGTCTACGCGCTGGCCCTCGGGGGCGCCGTCATCACCGTCAGCGTGCCCGCGGACATACGGCGGCCGGTCGCCTTCGGCTGCACCGTGCTCGCGATCGGGCTGGCACTGCCGCTGGCGATCCCGGCGGCGATCGGGTGGCTCGCGCCCGTGCTGTTCGTCAAGCTGCTGCTCGCCCACCTCCAACCGATCTGAAGAAAATCCGAAGCTCCGGGGCGCACCATGGCCGCATGACCGAGACCACCGACAGCAGGGACCGATCCGTCGCCGAGCACGTCCGCCGCTACCTGGCGACGGACGGCCGGGACGGCTACATGGAAGGCGGCGTGACCAACCTCGTCCTGACGACCGTGGGCAGGAAGAGCGGGGTGCGGCGCCGTACCGGACTGTTCTTCGGACGGGACGGCGACACCTACGTGCTGGTCGCGTCGGGCAGCGCCTACGGCGCGCCGCTCCCGGACTGGTACCTGAACACGGTGGCGAACCCCGAGGTGGACGTCCAGATCCTCGCCGAGCGCTTCACAGCCCGCGCCAGAACCACCACCGGCGCCGAACGCGCCCGCTTGTGGGCGATGATGCTCGCCGTCGCCCCCGCGTACCGTCCCTATGCCGTCGCCGCGATCCAGGAGATCCCGATCGTGGTCCTTGAGCGCGTCCGATAGTCTCCGACCCCGATCGAGAGGACGGAGACCGAGGCCATGACCATGTCGAAGAAGGGCTCGCGACCGATCACCGTCGACGGCACCGGTTTCCGCTGGCAGCTCAGCCACCGGCCCGGCGACGACCGGGCCCCGCTGACCTTCGCCGTCGAGCGAGCCGAGAACCCCGGCAGCGTCCTGATGGTGTCACTCCCCTGCGGCCGCCCGGACAACCACGTGGGCGAACGCACCATAGCGGTCCGCCCTGGTTTGGTCGCCGGCTGCATCCGCCAGGCCGTGAAACAAGGCTGGAACGCCACTCAACGCGGCCCGGTCTTCACCCTCAAGCTCACCGAGGACGAACTCACCACCCACCTGGGCGAACCCCCCAAATACCTGATCCCCTTCCTCTGGGGCATGATCCCGGAAGGCGGCACCATCAAGGACCTCCCCCGAGCCACCCAGATCTGGACCCGAGACAACCAGGCCTGACCCTTCAGGTGGCGTGTCGCCAGGGGACGCCGGGAAGATCCTCGACCGTGCCGTCGGCGCGGCGCAGGCGGACTTCTCGCTCCTCGGTGGCGTAGCCGATGTCGAACAGCTGGAAGCCCTGGTCGGCGAAGAGCTTGGCGAGCCGCAACACGTCGTCCTCCCCGACGGTGAAGACCAGTTGGAAGTCCACGGAGTCCCCCAGCACGGTCGAGGTGACCTCGCCCCCCGTGAGCGCGGCGACCTTGGCCACGATGTCGGCGACCGGCAGCTCCGCCTCCTCCACCACGAACCCCACCCCGCTGGCCGCCGCGAGCGACTGAACGCCCGCCTTCAGACCGTCGGAGGTGTCCTGGCAGCTCGTCACCACACCGCTCCTGCTGAGACAGCGCCCGTGCCCCACCAGCGCCCGCGGCCGCCGCCACGCGGAGATCAGCAGCTCCTCCTGCTCGGGCAACAGCCTGGTCGATCCGTCACCGCTGAAGTACCGCTGCGCCGACGCCGCGATCCCCGTCGGCCCGGTGACACAGAGACGATCACCCGGCCGGGCGCCACCCCGCAGGAGAGACCCTCCCTGCTCGACGATCCCCACGGCCGAGGCGGACAGAATGATCCTTTCCGCACTGCCGATGTCGCCGCCCACGTTCAGCGTGCCGACCTCGCGGCAGGCGTCCCTGATGCCCTCCATGACCACGGCGAAATCCGCGTCCGAGAGCGACTTGGGATACCTGATGACCGACAGGAGCGCGATCGGCAGAGCGCCCATGGCCGCGACATCACTGAGGTTGGCCATCGCCAGGTAATAGCCGATGTCGTAGTTCGACAGATGGCCCAGTTCATAGAGATGGAATTTCGGCCCGCGTACATAATCCGAGCCGAGAACAATTTCCATCGGCCCGTCCACCCGGAAGACCGCGCAGTCGTCCTGCGCGTCGGCGCCGGCGATGAGTTCGACCCTTGCGCCGCCAGGCAGTTCCTTTGTCCAGCCGGACTGCCCGATGAACATGGGACCGATGATGTTGGCCAGCCGTGTCGGCTCATCTGATGTGGTGCCGGCGTCCTGCATGAGATCACACCCTCAGTCGGCGTTTCACGGCAATGGAACAAGCCAGTCGGCCGTCTCTTCTATGGTCGCGCTGAGAAGATGCTTTCTGACGACGACCGCGTAATCCCATTCAGGAGCATCTATGCCGAGTAATCGCCCAGCCACTGAACGGAGATACTGTCGCGGCGTTGCCTGTGCCACACCGTACACCCGATGCGTGTCGCCGTCCCCGCAATAGAAGTACGGCAGGCCGGCCAGCCCGAGCCGCCGCAGACCGGCGATCCCGTCTATCGGGGCCGAGGCGAGCCCGTCCCGTTTCATCACCGCATCGACCTGCGCGAACCGTAGCGGCAACAGGTGAAGGTGAGCATGAGTGATACAGGCGGAGCCGTTCATCCTCTTTGTTGAACCATGCTCCATGATGACCGGTTCGCCAAAGCTCTTCTGGTACTGCGGAAGAATCTCGCCGAGCGCCTGCGTGACCGCTTCCGCGCATTCCGCCATCACCTCGCCGAAACTGACGTAGTGCCTATTGGAAACCAGCAGCAGGTGTCCATAGGTCAGCGGCGACATGTCGGCCAGCAGGCTGACCGTCGCGCCCTGGCTGACGACCCTTTCTGCGGGCCGCCCGCCATAGACGCGGCGAAAGGTGGTGTCCGCCGCCCCGCCGAGCTCCTGACAGAAGTCGGAGCCGACGCAGAACCCTGCTGGCTCAGGCACTGACCATCCCATCATCAATCCAGTCGGCACAATTCAACGACTGTCGGGCGACCGAAAAGCAGATCAAGTGCAGCTGACCGTTAGAGAATTGTCCGTTCATGTATAGTCTGCACGATACTGTTCGGCAAGTACGCGTCGTCGAGACAGGGTGATTTCCCGATGAAGCTGTCGGCGGCTCGCGCCTTGGACCGTGGAGTTATCCTCGCCGCGACGGTCACACTCGCCTGCAAGCAGTACGGATTTCCGTCCGCCGCCATCTGGAAGAACCTCGAAAGTGAATATTCGCACGTCCTGATCGGCCTGATTCTCATCGCCGGATTCTTCGGCGTGGCGACGCCCTTCGAGTCTTTCTCCCTACGCCTGCGCATCGAACGCCGCGTGGTCATGCGCCGGCACATACTCACGGCATTCGGGCAACTGCTGGAGATCTGCCGGGCCATCAACCCGCCCAGTTCCGTGAGCGACCTCGGGCTGCATATCTGGCAGAAGAAGCGCACCGTGCAACATCCGCTTCGGGGAGAACTCACCCGCGTCGCCACCTATCGCCTCGGCTCGGCCCCGGCCACCAGGAAAATCCGTCCCACGCCTGGGGTCGGGGTGGTCGGACTGTGCTGGAAGCACGATCAGGAGACCAGCGTCAACGTGGAGGAACTCGCCCGGAATCTGACCGACAAAGCGGCGTTCGAAGCCTTCAAAGGGACGGCCGGCGTGGATGCCGTCATGGGATTCACGTGGGAGGAGTTCCAGCGTTACAACCATCGCGGTGCGGTCTTCTCCAGCCCGGTCAGAAATTCCCACTCAAAATTCATCGGTTGCGTGAGCATCGACGTCTCCCACGGATACCATGACGTGGACGTGCAGCGAGTCTGGCACGTGCTGAATTCACTGGGCTTCGTTCTCGGGCAGGACGGATTCGAAAATGCCTGATCTCCGCCGTGACATCACCCGCGCCACCTGCTCCACTTATGACGCCAATGCCGATGCCTATGGTGAGATTTCCGAGGACTACGGCCGGTTTCCCGGACTCCGGCAGGAGGTCGCCGGCTTCGCGGACCGCGCGCCGTACGGCCCACCCGTCCTCGACCTGGGATGCGGCGGCGGGCGCGACACCCGCCTGCTGGCGGCCCTGGGTCGCCGGGTGATCGCGGGCGACTACGCCGCTGGCATGCTCACCTGGGCGCGGAGCCGTTCGGCCGGTTCGTCGGGTTTCCTTCGGCTGGACGCGCTCTCGCTCCCTCTCCGCGACCGCTGTGTCGCGGGCGTGTGGGCTTCGGGTTCCCTCCTGCACCTGCCGCTGGCCTTGATGGGCGGGGCGCTGGCCGAGGCGTACCGGGTGCTGGTTCCGGGCGGGATCACCGTGATCAGCATGCGCGACGGCGAAGGCGAGGGCTGGCGGAACGGCGGATCGCTGGAGGGGGAACGCTGGTTCACGTTCGTCGGCCCGCAGACCTTCACCGGGTACATGGAGGCGGCGGGATTCTCCGATATCCGCGTCCGATTCTCGGGCCGCTCGGGATGGTATGTGGCGCTGGGTGAGCGATAGTTCCCGTTACGTCCAGGCGTCCGGGTCGCAGTTCGGGGCGGCCCTGCGGATGCCGCCCCTGGGGTCGTCGACGTCGCCGTGATGCCGGGGGATCAAGTGAATGTGCAGGTGATCAATGGTCCGGCCGGCGGCCTTTCCGTCGTTGATCCCGATCGTGTACGCCTCGGGGAAATGTTTGTCGTCGAGCAGGTCCTTCGCTTCGCGCATCAGCGCATAGGCACTGAGCATCTCTCGCTCATCGAGCTCGAAGAAGGACTCGACATGTCGTTTGGGTACGACCTCGACATGGCCGGGGTTGGCGGGGTAATTGTCGAACCGCGCATAGAACAACTCGTTCTCACACAGAGTTGTATTGAGCGAGGGGTCGTCCGGCTTACAGAAAATACAGTCGACATTAGCGCCGTCCCCTGAACTGTCCGCAATGAGCATTGCGTCCCCTGTCACCATAATATGCGCCATCGAGATATTTCGAACTGCCCACTACCGTACTGCTGACGCATACTGAGGGACGTCGATTCGGGGACTTTCACACCCGGTCCCCACGACGAGAGGACCGGGTGCGTCAATCGCTACTTGAGCAACTGCCTGGCCATGACCATGCGCTGGATCTGGTTGGTGCCCTCGTAGATCTGGGTGATCTTGGCGTCGCGCATCATGCGCTCCACCGGGAACTCGCGCGTGTAGCCGTATCCGCCCAGCAGCTGGACGGCGTCCGTGGTGATCTCCATGGCGGCGTCCGAGGCGGCGCACTTGGCGGCGCTGGACAGGAAGGTCAGGTCCTTCTGGGGGGTGCCGTGCATGGCGAGTTCGGACTTGGCGGCCGCGTGGTAGGTGAGCTGCCTGGCGGCCTCCAGCTTCATCGCCATGTCGGCGAGCATGAACTGGACGCCCTGGAAGTCCCCGATCGGCTTGCCGAACTGCTTGCGGTCCTTGACGTAGCCCACGGCGAAGTCCAGGGCGCCCTGGGCGATGCCGAGCGCCTGGGCGGCGATGGTGATGCGGGTGTGGTCCAGGGTGGCCAGGGCGGTTTTGAAGCCGGTGCCGGGGTCGCCGATCATGCGGGACGCGGGGATGCGGACGTTGTCCAGGATGACCTGGCGGGTGGGCGAGGCCTTGATGCCGAGCTTCTTCTCCTTGGGACCGAAGGAGACGCCTTCGTCGGACTTTTCTACGACGAAGGCGGAGATGCCTCTTGCGCCTTCGCCGGGGGACGTTACAGCCATCACCGTGTAGTACTCGGAGATGCCGGCGTTGGTGATCCACATCTTGGCGCCGTTGAGGACGTAGTGGTCGCCGTCCAGCACGGCCTTGGTCTTCATGGCGGCGGCGTCCGAGCCGGCCTCGGCCTCTGACAGGGCGTAGGAGAACATCGCCTCACCGGTGGCCACCGGGGCCAGGTAGCGCGACTTGAGGTCCTCCGACGCGGACAGGAGCAGGGGTACGGTGCCCAGCTTGTTGACCGCGGGGATCAGGGACGAGGACGCGCAGGCCCTGGCCACCTCCTCGATGACGATGACCGTGGCGAGGGCGTCGGCGCCGGCTCCGCCGTACTCCTCGGGCACGTGTACGGCGTGCAGGTCGGCCGCCACGAGCGCCTTGTAGACGTCCCAGGGAAATTCCTCGTTCTCGTCGGCCTCCGCCGCACGCGGGGCGATCTTCTCATCGGCCAGGGCGCGGACGGTCTCGCGAAGCATGTCGTGCTCTTCGGCCGGCGCGTAGAGAGGGAAGCTCATAGCACAAATACTAGGACGTCCGAGCAACTTGTTACCAGCGGGTACGGTTTGCCGGTTTATGCAGGTGGCACAGACGAGGTAGTGAGGGCCGGTAGCATGCCTGGCGATCGAAAGGAGCTCACTCGTGCCATATCGCCTCACGGTGATCGGGACCGGATACCTGGGTGTCACGCATGCCGCGTGCATGGCCGACCTCGGATTCGACGTCCTGGGCCTAGACATCGACGCGGACAAGATCCGCCGCCTCCAGAACGGTGAGCTTCCCATCCACGAACCCGGGCTGGAACCCGTCCTGCGCCGCGGGCTCGAATCCGGCCGGCTGCGCTTCACGACCTCCTACGAGGAGGCCGGAGAGTTCGGCGACGTGCACTTCCTCGCCCTCGGCACGCCGCAGAAGCAGGGCGAGTACGCGGCCGACACCTCCTACCTCGACGCGGCCGTCGAGTCGCTGGCGCCGTACCTCACGCGGGACTGCCTGATCGTCGGCAAGTCGACCGTGCCCGTCGGCACCGCCGCCCGGCTGGCCGACAAGCTGGCCAGGCTCGCGCCGATCGGCGCCCAGGCGGAGCTGGCCTGGAACCCCGAGTTCTTGCGGGAGGGCCACGCCGTACAGGACACGATGCACCCCGACCGCATCGTCGTCGGCGTGCGCTCCGAGCGGGCCGAGAAGATCCTGCGCGAGGTTTACGAACCGCTGGGCGAAGTGCCCATGGTCGTCACCGACTTCGCCACCTCCGAGCTGGTCAAGGCCGCCGCGAACTCGTTCCTCGCCACCAAGATCTCCTTCATCAACGCGATGGCCGAGGTCTGCGAGGCGGCCCACGCGGACGTCCAGCAGCTGGCGACCGCGCTCTCCTACGACGACCGGATCGGCGGCAAGTTCCTCAACGCCGGGCTCGGGTTCGGCGGCGGCTGCCTGCCCAAGGACATCCGCGCGTTCATGGCCCGCGCGGGCGAGCTGGGCGCCGACCAGGCGCTGACGTTCCTGCGGGAGGTCGACGCGATCAACATGCGGCGCCGGGCCCGCATGGTGGACCTGGCGCGCGAACTGGCCGGCGGCTCGTTCCGCGGCTGCACGGTCGGCGTGCTGGGCGCCGCGTTCAAGCCCAACTCCGACGACATCCGCGACTCCCCCGCGCTCGACGTCGCGGTCACGATCGGCGAGCAGGGCGGCGCCGTCACCGTCTACGACCCGATCGCCCTCGACAACGCCCGCAAGGCCCACCCCGAGCTCAACTACGGCACCTCGGCCGTGGACGCCGTCCGTGGGGCGCATGTCGTCCTGTTGCTCACGGAATGGCAGGAGTTCGTGGACCTCGACCCCGAAGCCCTCGGCACGGTGGTCGCGGAGCGCAAGATCGTCGACGGCCGCAACGCCCTCAACGCCACCGCCTGGCGCGCCGCCGCCTGGCACTACCGCGCACTCGGCCGTCCCTGACTTCCCCTCTATCCGTTACGGCCAGCCCCCGACCCACGCCACCCGCCGACGCGGGCTGACGCAGGTCGGGGGGATCGCTTCTCACGTCGGACGTGGTCCCCACCGCAACGGCCATCCATAGACCACCTGGACCGGAAACCCCTGGCACGAGGCGTTGGTTCAGGTGGTCGTCAGGCTCGTGATGAAGCGTTCGGCCTCGTCCTCGCCCATTCCGGTTTCGCCGCGTACCAGGTAGATCGCCTGTTGGCGGTGGCCTTCCGCGACCAGGTTGCGGACCCGGCCCGCCAGGTCGCCCGTGGGGCGGCGGGACAGCGACGGGCGCATGCCGGCGAAGGCCGGGTGGTCGGTGAGCCGGCGGCGACCCGCGGCCACGTCCTCCACCAGGTCCTTGGCCTCCTTCAGGCCGAGCCGGGTGCGCTCACGGACGATCTTGATGGCCTGGATGGTCTTTCCCTGCTGCAGCAGGGAAAGGACTTCCCGCTCGGTGTCCGCGGCCGAGTGGAGTGAGGGAGGCGGTGGTTTCTGTTCGCCCCGGCGCCGCCCGGCCAGCGTCACCAGGCTCACGCCCACCGCGGCCGCCACCACGCCGAGGATCAGCAGTATCTCCATCAGCCCGAGTCCCATGCCCCGCATGATATTCACGGCCGGACGCGATGACACCCTTCGGAGATCAGCTCGTGCGCCTGGGCGTGAATCGCAGGCCGGAGTGCAGTCCCGCCGGACGGCCGCCGGTGGCGGGGAGGGCGGCCAGCAGGGCTCCCCTGCCGATGACGCCGGAGAAGACGGACGCGTCCATGCCTTCCGGCGCGTAGAGGCCGGGGGCGAGGCTGCGGTAGGTGACCGGCGGGGCGGCGCCGGCCGGGACCCCGCAGGCCTCGTAGGTGGTGCGATGGTCGTCGTCGTAGGGCTCGAAGTGGTTGGTGACCCGCAGCGCGTCGTCGTCGACCTCGACCACGACGCGGCTCTGGAACGAACCGTACTCGCCGGCCAGCTCGGGACCGGGACGCTCGGGCGGGCCGCCGAAGGGCGGGGTCACCGCGCGCCCGGTCACCTCTTCGATCACGGCGATGTGCAACTGGTCCTGGAGCAGGACGTTGGCCGGGCCGGTGCCGAAGCTGGTGATGACCGTGTCGTACTCCGGCAGGATCGTGAAGGCCGAGTTGCCGCCCGGTGAGGTGCCGCCGTGGAAGGCGGCGGTGGTTCCGGCGATGGGCTCGAGCCACCAGCCGAGCCCGATGGGCGGCGCCTGCGGAATGCCCAGGTCGAAGGTCGGGGTCAGCATGGCCTTCACCGAATCGGCTTCGAGCACGCGGGTGCCGTTCTGGGCGATGCCGGCGTTCAGATGCATGCGGCCGAACGCGAGCATGTCCGCGACGGTGACGATCGGCGTCCCGCCCGCGGCCCCGATCGATTCGGGGACGCTGAACAGCGACGTCGCGCGCAGGGCCATCGTCTCCATGTCGAAGAAGGCGCCGACGGCCGTGCGGCGCAGGAACGCCTGGGTCTGGACGGCGGTGGCGTCCCGCATTCCGCACGGCTCGAACAGGTCGCGCCGGATCGCCACCTCGTACGGCAGGCCGGTCTGCTCCTCGATGATGCGACCGGCGAGCACGAATCCCGGGTTCGAGTAGTGAATGCACGTGCCCGGCTCGAACAGGACGTTCACGTTCCGCAGATGCTCCACGTAGTCCCGGTGGGCGTCCCTGCCGCGCACCGCGCTGGGCACGAGCCCGTCGGCGTCGATGCCGTTGGTGTGGTTGACCAGCATCCGCACGGTGATCCGGTCGGCCGCCGCCGGATCGCGCAGGCTGAACTCGGGCACGTACCGCCGCACCGGCGCGTCCAGGTCGACGGAGCCGCGCTCGACGAGCTGGAGCAGCATCGTCGTGGTGAGGACCTTGCCGACCGAGCCGAGCAGCCACGCGGTGTCCTCGGTGAACGGCTGGTCCGTGTTGAGGTTGGCGGTTCCCCGCGCGAGCGTGAGCCGCTCGCCGCCCACGGAGACGCCGATGACGGCACCCGCCACCGCGCCGCCGGCCAGCGTCTCCCGAAGCGTCTCGTCAAGACGCCGCCGAATCGATTCCATCGTTTCAGTCCCCCTAATCGTACACAGTACCAAGTCTTCGTACCTTGTACGATTAACGTATGGGTACGCTGTACGAGATGTCAACTCAGGACCAGAACCAGCCGCGGACGCCCCTCTGGGCCCGTCCCGGCCCCGCCGTGCGGCAACCCCGGTTCACGCGGGAGCAGATCGCGAAGGCGGCGATCGCGATCGCCGACGCGGAGGGGTTCGCGGCGCTGTCCATGCGGCGGCTCGCCGACGAGCTCGGCGCGGGCACGATGACCCTGTACCACTACGTGCCGAGCAAGCAGGACCTGCTCGCGCTGATGAACGACGAGATCCTGGGCGAGCTGGCCGGCCCCGACACGGGCCCCGGCACAGGACCCGACGCGGGCCCCGGCACAGGACCCGGCACCGGCTGGCGCGATGCCCTCGCCCGCTTCGGGCGGGGCCTGCGCGCGATCTCCGAGCACCGCCCCTGGGTGATCACGGTCCTGGGCAGCAAGGACATCGGCCCGAACGGCATGCGCGCCCTTGAGCGGGTCCTCGCCTCGCTGGCCGGCACGCCCTTCGACGCCGCGGAGAAGCTGGAGCTGATCGCGCTCATCAGCTATTACGTGGCCGGCTACACCACGCAGGCGGCCCCGGCCGAGCAGCCCGGCGAGGAGTGGATCAACGGCGTCGCCGCCTTCGTCACCTCACGCCTGGAAACCGGGGAGTTCCCGCACATCCAGCAACTCCTGGACGGTGGTGACGCCGAAGCCTTCGTCCGCAGGCTGGACACGCAGACGGCCGGCGACGAACAGTTCGAACGCGGGCTCACCCGGATCCTCGACGGAATCGAGGCCGAGCTCGGACGACGTTGGCCCGCCCGCGACACTTCGTGATCTCATGGCAGGTGAGCCGATTCCTACGCGGAGGGCGATGCCGTGAAACCCGGTCCGATTCTCGCGATCGTCGCTGGAGTGCTCGTCAACGTCGGTGTGGTCCTCGTCGTCGTCTACGCGATGGTGATCGGCGCCGCGTCCTCCAGGCTCCCCTGGAAGCCCGTCAGCGAGCCGTTCGCGTTGCGGCCGGTTCTCGACCTGCGGCCCGCGCCCTGCGCCGCCGGCTGGATCGCCGGCCAGGACAACACCGCCTGCTACCAGCTCGACCAGGCCACCGAGGTCACCGCCGAGAAGGCGACGGCGAGCTTCGGGCCATCGGGGCAGTGGGTCATCCAGGTCACGCTGAACGAGGCCGACGGCCGCGAGTTCACGGCGCTGACGGAGAAGGTCCATCAGCTTCCGCAGCCGCGTAACCAGCTCGCGATCGTCATCGGCGGCAAGGTGATCAGCGCGCCGGCCGTCCTGGAGCCGATTCCCGGACGGGTGCTGGAGATCACCGGCGGGTTCGACAAGAAGACCGCCGAGGAACTTGCCGCGCGGCTGGGCGGCGGCTGAGCCGCCTAGGACAGCTCAGCGGCCTCGGCGCGCAGCTTCTCGCCCTTCGCGTACGCCTGCTGCTTCAGGTCCTCCTGGAAGGTCACCATGCGCTGCCTGAGCGTGTCGTCGGAGGTGGCCAGGATGCGGACGGCCAGCAGCCCGGCGTTGCGGGCGCCGCCGATCGCGACCGTGGCGACCGGCACCCCGGCCGGCATCTGGACGATGGACAGCAGGGAGTCCATGCCGTCCAGGTACTTCAGCGGCACCGGCACCCCGATCACCGGCAGCGGGGTCACCGAGGCGAGCATCCCGGGCAGGTGGGCCGCGCCGCCGGCGCCGGCGATGATGACGCGGATGCCGCGCGCGTCGGCCTGCCGGCCGTACTCGATCATCTCGGTGGGCATGCGGTGCGCGGAGACCACGTCGGCCTCGAAGGGGACGTCGAACTCCGCGACCGCCTCGGCGGCCGCCTTCATCACGGGCCAGTCGGAGTCGCTGCCCATCACGATGCCGATCATGTGTACTCCCCTGTCGTGAGGTGGACGGCGGCGTGGCGGGCGCGGGCCCGTACCTCGTCGAGGTCCTTGCCGAGGGCGGTCACGTGACCGATCTTGCGGCCGGGACGCACGTCCTTGCCGTAGAAGTGGACCTTGACGGCGGGGTCGTGGGCCATCACGTGTTCGTAGCGTCTGAAGAGGTCGGGGTCGTCGCCGCCGAGCAGGTTGGCCATGACCACGTACGGCGCGGTCATGGCCGGCGAGCCGAGCGGCAGGTCGAGGACGGCGCGCAGGTGCTGTTCGAACTGTGAGGTCAGCGCGCCCTCGATGGTCCAGTGGCCGCTGTTGTGGGGGCGCATGGCCAGCTCGTTGACGACCAGGCCGTGCTCGGTCTCGAACATCTCGACGGCCAGCAGGCCGGTCACGCCCAGCTCGTGGGCGATCTTCAGGGCGATGCGCTGGGCCTGGGCGGCGTCCTCCGGGTCGAGCATCGGGGCGGGGGCGATGACCTCGACGCAGATGCCGTCCTCCTGGACGGTCTCCACCACGGGATAGCTGACGCCCTGGCCGTGGGGCGAGCGGGCCACCAGCACGGCCAGCTCCCGCTCGAACGGCACGAAGGCCTCGGCCATCAGCGGAATCCCGCTCTGGAACGCCTCCCTGACCTGGGTGGCGTCCCGGCACACCCAGACGCCGCGCCCGTCGTAGCCGCCCCTGACCGCCTTCAGCACGACCGGCCAGCCGTGCTCGGCGGCGAACCGCTCGACCTCACCCGGGTCGGCCACCCGCGACCACGCGGGGCACGGCGCGCCGATCTCGGTGAGCCGCTCGCGCATGACCGCTTTGTCCTGCGCGTGCACGAGCGCGTCAGCACCGGGGTGTACGGCGTGCCCGTCTGCGGCCAGTTCCCTGATGTGCTCGGTGGGCACGTGCTCGTGGTCGAAGGTGATCGCGTCACAGCCCTTGGCGAACTCGCGCAGCTCGCTCAGGTCGCGGTAGTCACCGACGCGGGTGTCGACGATCACGCGGGCCGCGCTCTCGTCGAGCGCGTTGGCCAGTACGCGCAGTTCGACACCGAGCGCGATCGCGGGCTGCTGCGTCATCCTGGCCAGCTGACCGGCGCCGACGACACCGACGACCGGCCCGATGGGGCGGTAAGAGGGGCTGCTCACGTGCCCAGAGCATACCGTCGCCCACCGTCACGGCCGTACGTCGGCCAGGTCCCTGCGCGATCCCACGGTCCGCACCTTGTTGTCGGGCGTCAGCTCGCTGACCAGGCTGACGATCTCGACGGCGCTCAGCCTGTCCAGGCCGCTCTTGCCGGTGAAGGCGCGCAGGTCGGCCTTGCCGTACAGGGGATGGGCGTCGCCGCGCTGGTGGAAGGTCAGCCGCAGCGTGTGGAAGACCAGCATCGACCCGCCGGCCGTCCCGATCGTGCGCGGCGTGTCGAGGAGTTCCACGTCGACGGTCAGCCGGTCGGGACGCACCCGGGCGGGCTTGGCGGCGAGTTCGTCGCGCAGCTTGCGCACCGGGTCCGCCTCGGGGAAGCGTACTCCCGACAGCCCGGCGGGGTCGGTGAGGAACGTCAGGTGACGTTGCGGCACGAGCCGAGCCCGCCGCACGATGGCCGGATCAGGCGCGCCACCCGAAGAGCCACCCGGAGTGGCGCCGGGCGGGGTGGCGCCGGGTGGAGTGGTGTCGGGTGGGTTGCCGGTGATGGGGACGGGGCCGAAGCCGAGGCGCCACCCGTCGCCCGCGTGGACGAAGACGAAGTAGGCGGGCTCCGGCTCGGTGGCCAGGGCGGCGAACCATCCGCCCTCCTCCGGCAGCAGGAAGGCCGGTTCGGAGTAGGCCGTGCGGGCCGGAGCTGGGCGGCCGTTCCGGGTCGCCGCGCAGGCACGGCCGCCCAGCGTCTTCTCCACCCAGGTGGTCGCGGCGGCCACGGCGGCGCAGTCGCGCTCGCGCCACGCCTCGTCGAGGCCGGCGAGCGAGGCGAAGGTCCGCGCGGCGGTGGCCTCGTCGATCCGCTGGGCGGTGGACGGTGTTTCCGAGGGCGGACCGGCGGCCGGCGGAGGACTCGTGCCGCCGCAACCGGCCGTCGCCATGGACAGACCGGCGAGCAGGGCGATCAGTTGACGCGGCAAGGAGGAGTCCCTGAGGTCATGGCCGTCCGGGGTCATGTCCCCGAGCTGAACCGCACACTAGTGCCCCAGAAATGCAAATACCCGTCATAGGACGATATTTGTAGACCCCTAATTTGGTGCGTGGTTGATGATTCATGTTGAGGCTAGGGGTTCGCCCCCGGACCTGGACCGGTACCCTGGGAGCGACGTTGCCGGATATGCGCAGTGGATCGGAAAGGACCGAGGACGAGACGTGGAGTTTGTGAAGCGCCTCTACCAGCGGTTCGCCACCCTGGTTCACGAGCTGGCCAAGTTCGGCACGATCGGCGCGCTCGCCTTCGTCGTCGACGTCGTCGCCCTCAACCTGTTCCGGCAGGGCTTCGGCCCGCTGACCTCGCTGGTGTTCGCCACGATCATCTCCACCACGTTCGCCTACGTGGGCAACCGCTGGTGGACCTTCCGGCACCGCGAGCAGAGCGGCCTCGGCCGCGAATACTTCCTGTTCTTCCTGTTCAACGGCATCGCCCTGCTGATCAGGCTGCTGGTGACCGGCTTCACCACGTACACGCTGGGCCTGCACGACCTGCTGAGCTACAACATCGCCAACGTCATCGGCGTCGGCCTCGGCACCCTGTTCCGCTTCTGGTCTTACAAGCGCTGGGTGTTCCTGGAGGCCACGGAGCCGATCCCCGCCGAGCTGCCCGAGGTCGAGACCCGGCAGCGGTAGCTCAGGCGGGGCCGGTCACCACCCGGCTCGGGCGCTTCTCCTCCGCCGGGCGCAGGAACAACGAGAACACCGCGGGGCGGCGCCGTACGAGCTCCAGCCTTCCACCGTCGGCGGCGGCCAGCGCGCGGGCGAGCGTCAGCCCGAGACCGGTGCCGCCACCCCCGCTGACGTTGCGCTCGAACACCCGGCCGGCCAGGTCGTCGGCGATGCCGGGGCCCTCGTCGGCCACCTCGATGACCACGTAGTTGTCGCTGCGGCTGGTCGAGACCTTGACGGTGCCGCCGCCGTGACGCAGGGAGTTCTCCAGGAGCGAGGCGACGACCTGGCCGAGCCCGCCGGTGGTGCCCAGCGCCTCCAGGCCACGCTCGCCTTCGAGCAGCAGGTCGCGCCCGCTGCCGCGGAAGACCGGCGCCCACTCGGTGACCTGCTGGACGAGCACGTCGTCCACGGTGATGGGCTCGGCCTGGGAGTGGCGCTGCCTGCGGGCGGCGGCGAGCAGTTCGTCGATCACCGCGGTGAGCCGCTCGGCCTGCACGATGGCGGCGTCGCCCTCCTCGCGCACGACCTCGGGGTGGTCGGCCGCGGCCACGATCTCTTCCAAGCGCATGGTCAGCCCAGTCAGGGGCGTGCGCAGCTGGTGGGAGGCGTCTGTGGCGAACTCCCGCTCGCGGGTGAGCAGGTCGGAGATCCGGGTGGCGCTGCGGTCGAGGACCTCCGCCACCCGGTCGAGTTCGGGTATGCCGTACCGGTGTTTGCTGGGCCGGGCGTCACCTGAGCCCAGCCGTTCGGCGATCTTGGCAAGGTCCTGGAGGGGGAGCGTCAACCTGCGGGACTGGACGATGGCCAGCCCCACGGCGACGGCCAGAGCCGCGACGGCCAGAGCCACGATGAGCAACAGGCGTGCGCGCACGTCCTGCTCCACCTGGTCCTTGTCGCGGCTCACCCGGACGTAGATGCCGCTTTCCGACTGGGCGTCCTCCGTCATCTGGTGACCGGACGGCGGCGGCGCGCCGACGATGGTCGCCTTGGGGGGGTTGCCCCGCTCGTAGATCTGGATATATCGCTCTGGATACTTCTGCTCCAGCTGCTGGGGGTCGAGAGGCGTGTCCTGGATGCGAGCGTATTCGACCTCACCCACCAGCCGCGTCGCCTCCGCCCTGAGCTCCTGGGAAGCCTCGTCGACGATCAGGCGGCTGACCACGAGGCCCAAGGGGACCCCGAGTAGCAGAACCGCGATGACGGCGACGAGCAGGGTGGAGGAGAGCAGGCGGCGGCGCATCGCCTACTCGCGTTCGAAGCGGAAGCCGACTCCCCGGACGGTGGTGATGTATCGGGGCTTGGCGGCGTCGTCGCCCAGCTTGCGGCGCAGCCAGGAGATGTGCATGTCGAGGGTCTTGGTGGAACCCCACCAGTTGGTGTCCCAGACCTCCCGCATGATCTGCTCCCGGGTGACGACCTTTCCGGCGTCACGCACCAGTACACGCAGCAGGTCGAACTCCTTGGTGGTCAGGTGCAGCTCCTTGTCGCCCATCCAGGCTCGGCGGGAGTCGGCGTCGATGCGGACGCCCTGCACGACCGGGGTCTCCGAGGTGCCGCGGCGCAGCAGCGCCCGCACCCTGGCCAGCAGCTCCGCCAGGCGGAACGGCTTGGTGACGTAGTCGTCGGCGCCGGCGTCGAGTCCGACGACGGTGTCCACCTCGTCGACGCGTGCGGTCAGGATCAGCACCGGCGTGCCGTGGCCTTCGGCCCGGATCCGGCGAGCGACCTCCAAGCCGTCCATTTCCGGTAGTCCGAGATCGAGAACTATGAGATCGATGCCGCCCGACAGGGCCCTCTCCAGGGCCTGCGGGCCGTCGGGACTCACCTCAACCTGATAACCCTCGCGACGCAGGGCGCGCGCGAGCGGCTCGGAGATCGAGGTGTCATCCTCGGCGAGAAGTACGCAGGTCATGAAGCGATCGTAGGACCTTAGGCGATCGTTTCCCGGGCACAGCGCGCGGTTTGACTTGTCGTTGACCTATCCATTGACCTGGGCAAACGATGATATACGTTGGTTATTGGCGATTTACCCACCCGGCCAAACACCCCCATGCTCCTCTCCGCCCAACCAGCCTGTGTGTCATCGGCGTGTCGCGGCTTCGCCGTACGAGAAGAGAAACGCCCGCCGGAACCCCGGCGGGCGCTTGGTGAATCCTCTAGCTGGCGGACGGCGGCTCCGCGTAGCGGGCGAGGTAAAGCTGCTCGCCCAGCGACTGGATCAGAGCGAGCTCCGTCTCCAGGTAGTCGATGTGGTGCTCCTCGTCGGCGAGGATGTCCTCGAAGACGCGCGCGGAGGTCGCGTCACCCTTTTCCCGCATGAGCAGGATCGCCGGCCGAAGCCGCTTCACCACCGACAACTCGACGTCCAGGTCCGCCTTGAGCTGCTCTTCGACCGTCTGCCCGATGTGCAGCGTGCCCAGCCGCTGGTAGTTGGGCAGGCCCTCCAGGAAGAGGATGCGGTCGGTAAGGCGCTCGGCGTGCCGCATCTCGTCGATCGACTCGGCGCGCGTGTGCTCGGCGAGCTTGGTGTAACCCCAGTTCTCCTGCATTTTGGCGTGCAGGAAATACTGGTTGATCGCGGTGAGCTCGGCGGTGAGCTGCTCATTGAGCAGCTCGATGATCTGCTTGTCGCCCTGCATGGACGGGCCCCTCGTGCTAAGCGGTCGTCAGTTCTTCAGACCGCTTCAGGATCGCACAGATCTTACGCACGCAAGATGCACAGTCGCCGCCGGCGCCTGTGGTGTCGCGGATCTGCCGCACACTCTTGGCGCCGGACGCGATGCAGTCGTGGACCTCATTTTCGGTCACAGCACGACAAACGCATACGTACATCCGGGGGCAGCCTCTCGCAGGACATAAGGTTAGGCAGGCCTAAGATACCTCACTTCGGTAAGGCTTGCCTATGTTAGGCGTGCCACACGGACACTACCTACCAGAGAGGACATTCCCCCTAGGGGGTATGTTTCAGTGACCCCGCTTGATCCACTCCTCCAGATGCGGGGCCTCAGCGCCGATCGAGGTCGAGTCGCCGTGGCCGGTGTGGACGCGGGTTTCCGCAGGTAGCGTCAGCAACCGCTCCTTGATCGACTCGACGATCGTCTCGAAGGAGGAGTACGACCTGCCGGTCGCGCCAGGACCTCCGTTGAAGAGCGTGTCGCCGCTGAACAGCGCGGTGAGCTCGGGCGCGTAGAGGCAGACCGCTCCCGGCGAGTGGCCGGGGGTGTGGATCACCCGCAGCTCGATCCCGCCGACCTCCAGCTTGTCGCCGTCGCTCAACGGCTCGTACGTCACGGAGTCGCCGTAGACCTGCTCCCACAGCACCTGGTCGGCCGGATGCAGCATGATCGGCGCGTTCAGCTCGGCCGCGGCGTTGATGTGGTCGTTGTGGGCATGCGTGCAGACGATCGCCTTGATCCGCCGGCCGCCCACGCGCTCGGCGATGGCCGCCGCGGAGTGCGCCGCGTCGATGACGATCACCTCGCGGGCGTCGCCGACCAGCCAGACGTTGTTGTCGACCTCCCAGGTCCCGCCGTCCAGCGAGAACGTCCCCGAAGTGATCACTTTGTCGATCATGCGTTGTCTCCTAGGCAGGCGGGCGGAACGGTCACAGCACCACCACCGACCGCAGCACCTCACCACGGTGCATCTTGGCGAACGCCTCCTCCACCTGGTCCAGCGCGATCTCCTCCGAGACGAACTTGTCCAGCGGCAGCCGGTTCTGCAGGAACAGGTCGACGAGCATGGGGAAGTCACGGGAGGGCAGGCAGTCGCCGTACCAGGAGGACTTGAGCGCGCCGCCGCGGCCGAAGACGTCGAGCAGCGGCAGTTCCAGCGTCATCTCCGGCGTCGGCACGCCGACCAGCACGACGGTGCCGGCCAGGTCGCGGGCGTAGAAGGCCTGCTTGTAGGTCTCGGGACGGCCGACGGCCTCGATCACGACGTCGGCGCCGTTGCCGCCGGTCAGCTCGCGGATCGCCTCGACGGGGTCCTGCGAGCGGGAGTTGACGGTGTGGGTGGCGCCGAAGCCCTTGGCCCACTCCAGCTTGCGGTCGTCCACGTCAACGGCGATGATCGTCCCCGCTCCGGCCAGCGAGGAGCCCAGGACGGCCGCGTCACCGACGCCGCCGCAGCCGATCACGGCCACGCTGTCACCCCTGCCGACGCCGCCGGTGTTGATCGCGGCGCCGATGCCGGCCATGACGCCACAGCCCAGCAGCCCGGCCACCTGCGCGGGCGCCTCGGCCGAGACCTTGGTGCACTGACCGGCGGCGACCAGCGTCTTCTGCAGGAACGCGCCGATGCCCAGGGCGGGCGAAAGTTCGGTGCCGTCGGCCAGCGTCATCTTCTGCTTGGCGTTGTGGGTGGCGAAGCAGTACCAGGGGCGGCCGCGCAGGCAGGCGCGGCACTGGCCGCACACCGCGCGCCAGTTGAGGATCACGAAGTCGCCCGGCTCCAGCCCGGTGACGCCCTCGCCGACCGCCTCGACGGTGCCGGCGGCCTCGTGCCCGAGCAGGAACGGGAAGTCGTCGTTGATGCCGCCCTCCCGGTAGTGGAGGTCGGTGTGGCAGACACCGCACGCCTGCACGTTCACCACCGCCTCGCCGGGACCCGGGTCCGGCACCAGCACGGTCTCGACGGAAACTTCCTGGCCCTTGCCTCTGGCGATGACGCCACTGACTTCGTACGGCATGCCAGTCATCTTGCTTTCAAGAGGAAGATCTTCGCAAGACATAGGGCTGCACCACGCCGAGCCCCCGAGCAGGGCGACGCCGGATCCTGAGCACGTCAAGGCCCGGCTGCCCGGCGAGCTCGGCGGCCAGGCCCGCGTCCACGACGATCGTGCCGGGCCGGGCGATGGCGGTGAGGCGGGCGGCGAGGTTCACGGTGGTGCCGAAGACGTCGCCCATCATCTGCAGCACCGGCCCGTAGGCCAGGCCGATGCGCAGTTCGTCCGCCTCGGCCAGCTCAAGCGCGATCCGCGCGGCCACCCCCGCGGACGGCGCGCTGAACAGCACCTCGTCGCCGAGCGTCTTGACCAGCCGGGCGCCGTGGGCGGCCACCACGTCCGCCGCCCGCGCCTCGAAGCCCTCCACCAGCGCCGCGAGCTGCCGTTCGTCGAGGTCGCGGGCGCGCCGGGTGAAGGAGACCAGGTCGGCGAAGCCCACCGCGATGTTGACCTTGGCCCGCTCGGTCTCTTCGCTGATGTCGGCCAGCGCGAGCATCCTGGTGCCCGCGGCGGCCAGCTGCGCCCGCCAGACGTGCACGAGCACGTACTCGAAGTCGGGCAGCAGGTTCTGGGCGGTCTCCAGCACCGCCGCCAGCTCGCTGTCGCTCGCCTCGGCGTCCTGGGGCAGCATCGCGCCGACCATGATCTCGGCCTGCCACTGCGCCAGCCTGGCGGTGGTACGGCCGAGCGCGCGGGTCATGCGCAGCACGGTCTGCTCGTCGAGCAGGCCGCTGTCCAGCATGGTGCGCACCCGCCCGAGCGCGGCCACGTCGGCGTCGCTGAAGGCCACCGCGTCGTCGGACAGCGTGGCGAAGCCGAGCGCGCGCCAGATCCGCTCGGCCAGCTCCTGGGAGACCCCCGACTTGGCCGCCACCTCGGCGCGCGTGTAGCGGGCGGGCGTGCCGACCAGCAGCCGCTCGATCTCCTCGGCCGTGGGCCGGCCCGGTGTCTCCACGCCCGCGGGCTACTTGCCGTCGACCTCGCCGTCGGAGACGTCCTCGACGGCGCGGAACAGGTCGGCTCGGACGTCCTGGATCTGCGGGATGTCACGCAGCGCGAGCTGCCCCTGGTCGCTGGCCGACTCCACGGTCAGCGTGCCGCAGCCCAGGATGCGCTCGGCGAACGACTGGTCGGAGCTGACCGAGTTGACCTTGGTCAGCGGGATCTCGTCCGTCGACTTGTTCAGCACGCCGGTGCTGATCGTGAAGCGGTGGGTGGTCAGGACGTAGCCGGTGTTCTTCCACTGCAGGTACGGGATGAACGACCAGATCGTCAGCAGCAGGATCGCGACGACACCGATCGCGAGCCTGCCGTAGGTGGCGTACTGCCAGTCGCCGGGCACGAAGTAGATCGCGACCCCGGAGGCGATGACGATGAGCACCAGCGCGGCGAAGGGCCCGATCAGCCGCTTCCAGTGCGGGTTGAAGGCCCGGATGCGGCGCTCGCCCTGCGTCAAGTGGTGGTCTGGGAGAGTCATGCGGAAATCGTGCCACTCTACGGTGCCGGTCGCACGTGAACCACGTCACCCGCGCTCAACGTGTGACCCTTGCCGCCGGCCTCGACCTGCAGATGGCCGTTCGGGTCGACGCCGGTGGCCACGCCTTCCAGGACGCGCTCGCCGGGCAGTTCGACCCTGATGCGGCGGCCGATCGTCGCGCAGGACGCCTGGTAGGCGGCGCGCAGCCCGCAGGCGTCCGCGTCGCCGTCCGCCTCGGTCCATTCGCGGTAGTGGCTTTCCAGCTCGCGCAGGATCGCCCTGATCAGCGGGTCGCGGTCGACGCAGGCGGCCTGCTCGACGGCGAGCGAGGTGGCGGTCTCGACGGGCAGTTCGGCCGGCTGGAGCGAGACGTTGAGCCCCATCCCGATCACCACCGCGTCGTCGATCCGCTCGGCCAGCACCCCGGCCAGCTTGCGCTCGCCGATCAGCAGGTCGTTGGGCCACTTGAGCCGGACGTCCACCTCGGCCAGGCGGCGCACCGCGGAGGCGGCGGCCACGCCGAACAGCAACGGCAGCCAGCCGTGCCGGACCTGCGCGACCCTCGGGCGCAGCAGGACGGAGAACGTCAGGCCGGAGCGCGCGGGCGCGTTCCACACCCGGCCCAGGCGGCCGCGGCCGGCGAGCTGGGTCTCGGCGACGAGCACGGCGCCCTGCTCGGCGCCGGCGCGGGCGGCCTGGGTCAGGTCAGCGTTGGTGGAGCCGGTGCTGTCGACGACGGTGATGCCGGTCCACAGGCCGCCGGGCCGTACCAGAGCGCGGTTGAGCGCGCCCTGGGACAGAGGCGGGCGATCGAGGTCGGAGTAACGCGAGTCAGCCACGTCCACCATCTTCCTACGGCCTGGTCCCCGGCTCCGCGCGGAGGGGAGAATGGAGAGATGAGCAAGCTTCTTGACCCGCGTAACTGGGCGTCTTGGCGGCCGTTCGGCATCGGCCTGCGCAAGCCCAACAACTACCTGGAGTTGTGGAAGGCGTTCAAGTCGGTCAAGGGCAACAGGCGCTACGCCTGGCGCATTCTCAACCAGGGAACCTGCGACGGCTGCGCGCTCGGGACCCAGGGCATGCGCGACTGGACGATGGACGAGATCCACCTGTGCAACATCCGGCTGCGCCTGCTGCCGCTCAACACGATGCCGGCGCTGAAGTACAAGGCGCTCAAGGACGTCTCCGGGCTGCATGGGAGGAAGAGCGCGGAGTTGCGGGAGCTGGGGCGGCTGCCGTACCCGATGATCAGGAGGGCGGGCGAGGCGGGATTCACGCGCGTTTCGTGGGACGAGGCGCTGGAGGTGGCGGCGCGGCACCTGCGCGAGGCGCGCTTCGGCGTTTACCTGACCAGCCGCGGCGTGCCCAACGAGAACTACTTCGCGGCGCAGAAGGCGGTGCGCGCGATGGGCAGCAACAACGTCGACAACGCCGCGCGCATCTGCCACTCGCCCTCGACGGTGGCGTTGAAGCAGACGATCGGCGCGGCGGCCACGACCTGCTCCTACACCGACTGGATCGGCTCCGACCTGATCGTGTTCATCGGGTCCAACCCGTCCAACAACCAGCCGGTGGCGATGAAGTACCTCTACCACGCCAAGAAGGCCGGGACCCGGATCGCGATGGTCAACGCCTATCGCGAGCCGGGCATGGACAAGTACTGGGTGCCGTCCAACGCGGAGTCCGCGGTGTTCGGCACGAAGATCACCGACGAGTTCTTCGGCGTCAACGTGGGCGGCGACATCGGCTTCCTCAACGGGGTGCTCAAGCACCTGATCGAGAAGGGCTGGGTGGACGAGGAGTTCGTCCGCGCGCGCACGAAGGGCTTCGACGAGGTACGGCAGGCCGTCGCCGCCCAGTCGTGGGAGTCGCTCGAAGCGCTGTCCGGCTCCAGTAGGGCCGAGATGCTGCGCATGGCGGAGCTGCTGGGCAGGGCCCGCTCGGCGGTGCTGGTGTGGTCGATGGGCATCACGCAGCACGCGTTCGGCGAGGACAACGTGCGCTCGATCGTGAACCTGGCGCTGGCGCGCGGGTTCGTGGGGCGTGACAACTGCGGGCTGATGCCGATCCGGGGCCACAGCGGGGTGCAGGGCGGGGCGGAGATGGGCGCGTACGCGACGGGTCTGCCGGGTGGCCTGCCGATCAATCCATCCAATGCCACGAAATTTACCGACATGTGGGGCTTCGAGGTGCCCAGCTCCCCCGGGCTCACCGCGACCGAGATGATCGACGCCGCGCACGCGGGCGAGCTGGACGCGCTGATCTCCTCCGGCGGCAACTTCCTTGAGGTGCTGCCCGATCCGGCCTACTGCCGCGAGGCGCTGTCACGGCTGAAGCTGCGGGTGCACGTGGACATCGTGCTGTCCTCGCAGATGCTGGTGCCGAGCGCGGGCGACGTGCTGCTGCTGCCGGCCCAGACCCGCTACGAGATGGTCGGCGGCGTGACCGAGACCTCCACCGAGCGCCGCATCATCTTCTCGCCCGAGGTGGAGGGCCCGCGGATCGGCGAGGCGTGGCCGGAGTGGAAGATCTTCACCGAGCTGGCCGCCCGCGTCCGCCCGGAAATTTCCGGAAAAATCACCTATACCGGTACGCCCGGCATCCGCGAGGACATCGAGCGGGCCGTCCCCTTCTACGCCGGAATCGCGCGCCTGCGGGTGTTCGGCGACAACGTCCAGTACGGCGGCCGCCACCTGTTCGCCGACGGCCGTTTCCAGACCGCCGACGGCCTGGCCGCCTTCTCCCCGGTCACGCCGCCCTCGCCGGAGCGCCCCGACGGGTCGTTCATGGTGGCCACGCGGCGCGGCAAGCAGTTCAACAGCATGGTCCACGAACGCCGCGACGGCTTCAACGGCGCGATGCGCGAGGCCGTGCTCATGAGCGCCTACGACGCCGACCGGCTCGGCCTGCCCGACGGCGCGCCCGTGGAACTCACTTCTTTGGGTGAGCGGCCGCGCACCTACCGGGGCAAGGTGCTGCGGGCGCCGCTCATGCCGGGCAACCTGCAGATCCACTGGCCGGAGGGCAACGTGCTGCTCGACGAGTCCCGCCGCTCCCCCGACGCCAAGATCCCCGACTACAACGCCCTCGTCACGGTGAAGCAGCTGTGAGCGAGCGCCCTGGGCCCACGACGCGCGTACGGATCCGGGAGATCACCGGGTCCGCCGCCCGGGACCGCCGCGACGACCTGGCCACCGAGGAGCCCCTGGAGATCCGCCTGCGGTCCGGCGGGGAGCGCAGGACCGCCGCGATCACCATGCGCACGCCGGGGCACGACTTCGAGCTGGCCGCCGGGTTCCTGCACGGCGAGGGGATCGCGGGGCCCGGCGAGATCGCGGCGATCGGCTACTGCACCGACGAGGACGTGCTGCCCGAGGCCCGCTACAACGTCGTCACGGTCCGGCTGCACACGCCGATCCCCGATCTGCCCGCGCTCGAACGCCACTTCCTCACCTCAAGCGCGTGCGGGATCTGCGGCTCGGCCAGCCTCGACGCGCTGCGGCACCGCTGCTCGCCGGTCGCGCCGCCGGAGCTGGGGCTGACTCAGGAGGTGCTGTACGGCCTGCCGTACCGGCTGCGCGAGTCGCAGGGGGTCTTCGGCAAGACCGGCGGCCTGCACGCGGCGGGCCTGTTCACGGCGGGCGGCGAGCTGGTGGCCACCCGCGAGGACGTGGGCCGGCACAACGCCGTGGACAAGCTGGTCGGCTGGGCGGGGCTGCGCGGTGAGCTGCCGCTGGCGGCGAACGTCCTGATGGTCAGCGGCCGGGCCAGCTACGAGATCATGCAGAAGGCGCTGGCCGCCGGCATCCCCGTGGTGTGCGCGGTCTCGGCGCCGTCGTCGCTGGCGGTGGACCTGGCGAGGGAGTTCGGCATGACGCTCGTGGGCTTCCTGCGCGGCGAGCGCTGCAACGTCTACGCGGGGGCGGAGCGCATCAAGGTCGCCTAAGTGTGGAACAAAGCATTCCGTTCTGATAGAGTTCTCATCAGAACGGAACGCTTCGCTTCCCGAAGGAGACCTCCCATGGCCGAGATCCGCCCCTACCGCATCGACGTCCCCCAGGCCGACCTCGACGACCTGAAGGCCCGCCTGGCCAGGACCCGCTTCACCGACGAACTCCCCGACGCCGGCGAGGACTACGGCGTGAGCGCCGGCCGGGTCCGCCGCATGGTCGAGCACCTGCGCGACGTGTTCGACTGGCGCGCGCTGGAGGCCAGGCTCAACGCCCATCCCCAGTTCACGACCGAGATCGACGGCCAGAACGTGCACTTCTTCCACATCCGCTCCGCCAAGGAGGACGCGCTCCCGCTGGTCCTGACCCACGGCTGGCCGGGCACCGCCCTGGAGTACGTCGAGGTGATCGAGCCGCTGTCGCGCGACTTCCACCTGGTCATCCCGTCCGTGCCCGGATTCGGCTTCTCGGGTCCGACCACGGAGCGCGGCTGGAACGCCGCCCGTGTCGCGGGCGCCTGGGCGGAGCTGATGAAGCGCCTGGGCTACGACCGCTACGGCGCCGTGGGCAACGACGGCGGCTCGATCGTCACGCCGTACATCGGCAGGCTCGACCCCGAGCACGCCGTCGCCCTGCACGTCACCCAGATCTTCTCCTTCCCCTCCGGCGACCCGGCCGAGTTCGAGGGGCTGAGCGAGGAGGACATGGGCAGGGTCCAGTTCTTGCAGAGCTTCTGGGAGACCATGGGCGCCTTCAACACGATGCAGTCCCAGGCCCCGCAGACCCTCGCGCACGCCCTCGCCGACTCCCCCGCCGGCCTGCTCGGCTGGATGGGCCAGCTCATGGGCGAAGAACTCGGCATCGACTGGGCGGTGAGCAACATCGCCGTCCACTGGCTGTACGGCACCGCCGCCTCCTCGGCCCGCTTCTACTACGAGAACGCCAAGCTGGAGCAGCCCGCCGAGCCGACCACCGTGCCGATCGGGCTGGCCAACTTCGCCAACGACTTCCAGTCGATCAGGCGCTTCGCCGAGCGCGACCACACGAACATCGCCCAGTGGAACTTCTACGACGTCGGCGGGCACTACGCCGCGCACGAGGTTCCGGAGGTGTTCGCGCAGGATGTGCGCGATTTCTTCGCGCGGTGGAACGCGGAATGAACCTTTCCGCATAGGGCCGTAGCGTCAGCGCTACGGCCCTTTCGCATGAGGGAGGGCCGCTCCCAAAGATCTTGAACAAACAGTGGAATGAAGCATTCCGTTCTGCTAATGTTGGAACAGAACAAGCCGTTCCGATTCAGGAGGAACACCATGACCGTCCTCGACACCCGCCCAGTGGCCACAGCCGCCGCTCCCGAGCAGCCCGCGGCCTACAAGTGGCGCTGGCCGGCCCTGGCCGTGATCCTGACCGGATCCGTCATGGAGCTGCTGGACGCCACGGTCACCCACATCGCGGGCCCGACCATGAGGAACGACTTCGGCGCCGGAAACGCGTTCATCCAGTGGCTGGGCGCCGCGTACATCCTGGCCATGACCGCGGGACTGCTCACCGGCGGCCGGCTGGGCGACATCGTGGGACGCAGGCGGATGTTCCTCATCGGGATGATCGGCTTCACGGTCGGCTCGCTGCTCTGCGCGGTCTCCGTCTCGCCGGAGATGATCATCGCGGCCCGGGTCGTCCAGGGCCTGTTCGGCGCGGCCATGATCCCCCAGGGGATGGGGATGATGAAGGAGATGTTCCCGCCCAAGGAGCTGGCCGGCGCGTTCGGGCTGATGGGCCCGGTGATGGGGCTGTCGGCCATCGGCGGCCCGATCCTGGCCGGATGGCTGGTCAGCGCCGACCTGTTCGGCACCGGCTGGCGGATGATCTTCCTGATCAACCTGCCGATCGGCGTGGCGGCGGTCTTCGCGGCGCTGCGCTTCCTCCCGAAGACCCCGCCGATCGGCGGCGTCAAGCTCGACCTGCCCGGCGCGATCCTCGCCTCCGCCGGTGTCGTCCTGATGGTCTTCCCGCTGGTCCAGGGCCAGGAGCACGGCTGGCCCGCGTGGTCGTTCGCGCTGATGGCCGCCTCGATCGTCACCCTCGTCGTCTTCGTCGCCTACGAGAAGCGCCGGGCCGCCCGCGGCGGCGACCCGCTGGTGGCGCCCTCGCTCTTCCGCAAGCCCGCGTTCCTGTCCGGCATGGCCGTCGGCACCGTCTACTTCGCCGCCTTCGGCGGGGTGTTCATGGTCATCGGCCTCTACACCCAGCTCATGCTCCACTACGACCCGCTGAAGGCCGCGCTGACCGGCGTCCCCTCCTCCCTCGGCATGATCGCGGGCATGATCGTCGCCCAGTCCACCCAGCGCTTCGGCCGCAAGGTCCTGCTGGCCGGCGCCGTCATCATGGCCCTCGCGGTCGTGGCCCTGCTGATCGTGGCCGAGCCGGGCGTCACCCCCTGGCAGCTCGCTCCGGCCCTGCTCTTCGTCGGTCTCGGCAGCGGCATGATCATGGGCCCGTACTTCAACATCGTCCTGGCCGCGGTGGACCCGCAGGAGACCGGCTCGGCCTCCGGCACGCTGACCGCGCTCCAGCAGGTGGGCAACGCGCTCGGCCTGGCCGTACTCGGGACCGTCTTCTTCGGGACCGGCAGCGCCGAGATCACCTTCGCGGTCGCGGCCGGCATGATCGTGGTCACCTTCCTCGTCGGGCTCATGCTCCCCAAGCAGGCCCGCCAGGACGCCGAGTTCGTGCACTAGGGATTTCGGAAGAAAGGGCCCGGCGTTTTCGCCGGGCCCTTTCCGACTTTGGATGGAGCCGTCCGCGCCCTCGGACGGATGCGGGCCACGCCGGAAGGTCCGTAGCGTCGCAGGCATGACCACCACGGCGCCGCCATTAAGGCGCATCCACGAGATCGACGCCGTCCGCGGCTTCGCGCTGGGCGGCATCCTCGTCGCGAACATCAGCTTCTTCGCCGACCCCGGGCTGTCCGTGGCCATCTCCAGCATGGACTTCAACCGCGACCCGGTGAGCCTGACGGTCCAGACGCTGGTGCTGACGAAGTTCTACGTCATCTTCTCGTTCATGTTCGGCTACTCCTTCACGATGCAGATGCGCTCGTGGGGCGAGAAGGTCAAGCCGCGGATGCTCCGCCGCTGCCTCGCCTTGTTCGTGCTCGGCGTCACGCAGGGCATCCTGCTCTGGATCGGTGACATCCTCACGCTGTACGCCGCGCTCGGCCTGATCCTGCTGGCGCTGCGCAACGTCCGGCCGAGAACCGCCGTCAAGATCGGCTGCTGGATCATCGGCGTCATGTCGGCGATCTGGCTCATCCTCGCGGGGCTGACCATGCTCGACCCCTCGGCCGGCGTGACGGCGCCCACCGACCCCGCGGTCATGGCCGCCGCGCAGGCGCAGGTCACCGGCAGCCCGCTGAGCTTCCTGCAGTTCCAGCTGGAGACCTATCCGATGCTGGCGGCGTTCGTCTGGTTCGGCCAGGGCCCGATGGCGATGGCGTTGTTCCTGTTCGGCATGGCCGCGGGCAAGTCGCGGCTGCTGGAGGACCCCGAGCGCTGGGCGCGCTTCGTGCCGCGCGTCCTCTTGATCGGGTACGGCCTCGGCCTCCCCGCGGCCGTCTTCTTCACCTGGTCCAGCCAGCAGGAGGGCGCCCTGCAACTGACCGGCCTGGCGCTCAACAACATCCTGTCCCTGCCGCTGGCCGCCGCGTACGTGGTGACGCTCCTGCTGCTGGTGCGGCGCCTGCCCGCGATCGGCGCCGCGCTGGCCCCGGCGGGCAGGGCCGCCGCCTCCAACTACATCGGGCAGTCCATCCTGCAGTGCCTCGTCTTCACCGGGTACGGGCTGGGGCTCGGCGGCAGGCTGACGCCGATCGCGGTGATCGGCGTGGCCGCGGCGATCTACACCGTCCTGCTGCTGCTGAGCGCCTGGTGGATGCGCAACCACCGCTACGGCCCGATCGAACGGGGCCTGCGCGGGTTCACCCAGTATTCTGCAGACCCGCAGCCACTCCGTTGACCGACAGCAGGAGCAGCGTCGAGAGCCGCTCGGCCTCCCGCTCGGAGACCTCTCCCTTGCGCAGCGCGGTGAGCGCCCGCAGCTGCAGATGCGACAGGGCGTCGACGTAGGGGTCGCGCAGCTGCACCGCCCGCGAGAGGACCTTGCGGTTCTCCAGCAGCCGGGTGTGCCCGGTGACCTGCAGGACCAGCTTGCGGGTCAGGTCGTACTCGGCCATCACCTGCCCGGCGAAGTCGTTTCGGCCGCCGAGCGCGAGATAGCGCTCGGCGATCGAGCGGTCGGTCTTGGCCAGCGACATCTCGGCGTTGTCCAGCATCGCGTTGAACAACGGCCACTCCTCGTACGCCGCCCGCAGCTCCTCGACCGAGGCGACCGAGGCCAGCCCGGTGCCCAGGCCATACCAGCCGGGCAGGTTCACCCGGGTCTGCGCCCAGGCAAACACCCACGGGATGGCCCGCAGGTCGTCCAGCGACCGTGGCGCCCCGAGCCCGCGCCGGGCCGGGCGGGAGCCGAGCCGTAGCGAGCCGATCTCCTCCAGCGGGCTGACCAGCGCGAACCACTCGGGGAAGCCCGGCGCCTCGGTCAGCGCGCGATAGGCGCCCTCGGAGGCGGAGGCCACCTGCTCGGCCAGCGTACGGAAGCGCGCGGCGGCAGCGGCGGTACGGCTGCCGTTGGTGGGCGAGGAGGCCAGCAGCACGGCGTTGGCCACCTGCTCCATGTGCCGCCTGGCGATCGCCATGTGGCCGTAGCGGGCGAAGATCACCTCACCCTGCTCGGTCACCTTGAAACGTCCGGCGACCGAGCCGGGCGCCTGGGCCAGCACCGCCCGGTTGGCCGGGCCGCCGCCGCGGCCGAGCGCGCCGCCGCGGCCGTGGAACAGGCGGAGCTTCACGTCGTGCTCGCGGGCCCACTCGGTGAGGCGCTCCTGGGTCTGGTAGAGCTTGAGCGTGGCCGCGGCCGGACCGAGTTCCTTGGCCGAGTCGGAGTAGCCCAGCATGATCTCCATGCGCCGCCCGGTGGCGGCCAGCCTGGTCTGGACCTTGGGGATCTCCAGCATGCCGGTGAGCACGCCGGGGGCGTTGTCGAGGTCCTGGCCCGACTCGAACAACGGCACCACGTCGAGCACCGGCGCCCGGATGCCGAGCGCCGCCTCGGCCAGCTCGTAGACGGCGGCCACGTCGTCGGCGGAGCGGGTGAAGGAGACGACGTACCTGCAGCAGGCGTTCACGCCGAAGCGCTCCTGGATCCAGGAGATCACCCGGATCGTGGACAGGACCTCCTCGGTGACCGGCGACAACTCGCCGCCCGCCCTGATCTCCGCCAGGGCCGTCGCGTGCACCTGCGAGTGCTGGCGGACCTCCAGCTCGGCCAGGTGGAAGCCGAACGTCTCCACCTGCCAGATCAGATGCTGCAGCTCGCCGTACGCCTGCCGGGCCGCGTGCCTGGCCAGCGACTCCTGGGCCAGCCTGAGGTCGGCGAGCAGTTCGGCGGGCGCGCGGTAGGCCAGGTCGAGGTCGCGCTGGTTGGTGGCCGAGATGCGCGCGGCGACGTACAGCAGCCACTGGCGGTGCGGCTCCTGCGGCGAGCGGGTGGCCAGCTCGGAGACCAGGTCGGGGTGGGCGTCCTCGGCGGCGGAGATCGCCGTGCGCAGCTCACGCGACGGCGCCGCGTAGTGGGCGTTGGCGGTGAGCGTGCGGGCGATGCGGGTGGTGGCGGTCTCCAGCGCGGTGAGCACGTGCTCGGCCTGGATGAGCACGGCCTCGCGAGTGACCTTCGCGGTCACGTTGGGGTTGCCGTCGCGGTCGCCGCCGATCCAGCTGCCGTAGCGGATGAACGGCCGCGCCAGCGGCGACCTGGTCCCTGCGCCCTCGCCGAGCGCCGCGTCCAGCGAACGGTAGACCTGCGGCACCACCCGGAACAGCGTCTCGTCGAAGGCGGCCATCGCGGTGCGTACCTCGTCGAGCGGGTCGAGCTTGGTGTCGCGCAGCTGGGCGGTACGCCAGAGCAGGTCGATCTCCTCCAGCAGCCGCCGCAGGTTCTCCTCGCGCTCGGAGGCGCCCCGGCCGGGCGCGTTGTACTCGGTCAGCTGGGTGCTGACGCGCTGGATCGCGGTGACGACCGCGCGCCTGCGCGCCTCCGTCGGGTGCGCGGTGAGCACCGGGTGCAGCTCCAGCTCCTCCACGAGCTCCTGCACGCGCGCGGTGCCGAGCTCCTGTACGGCATGCGCCAGCGACTCCTTCAGCACCTCGCCCTCGGTGTCGCGCTCCCGGAGCGTCCTGATGCGGTAATGCTCCTCGGCCAGGTTCGCCAGGTGGAAGTAGCAGGTGAAGGCCCGCGCGATGAGCACCGCCCGGTCGATCTCCCATTCGGCGACCATCGCGGCGATCTCGTCGGCGGACGCCTCTCCCCTCCTGGCGGCGATCACGGCCTTGCGCAGCCGCTCGACGTCGGCCAGCAGGTCCTTGCCGCCCTGCTCGGCGATCACGTCGCCGAGCAGCCTGCCGAGCAGTTTCACGTCTCGGCGGAGCTCGTCTGGCATCTCGACGACGGCGGCGCTGCGGCGTTCAACTGCCTGGTCAGTCATGTTTCGAAGGGTACAGAGTGCCCGTGAACGAGCGCAGACCGGTCTCACCTAATGGACTAGACCACTGCTCACGTGGGACGGGACACCGCGGCCAGCACTTCGGGCATGCGCGCGTGACCCACCGTGGCGGCCAGCCTCCGGCCGAAGTACTCCACCGCGAAGCCGTACGGCAGGGCCGCCACGCTCACCCACGTCACCCCGAACACCACCGGCAGCACCAGCGGCAGGCTCAGCCCGGCGATGCCGATCATGGCGGCGAACGACCCGGCGAACGCCTGCCCGCCCTGGCCGGGGGCGGCGCCGGTGAAGGCGTTGAGCCGGTCGGGCACCGTGTACGGCAGGATCACGCTGGTCATGGAGGCCACGCCGAGGCCCACGCCGTACACGCCCCAGGCGGTCAGGGCGGCGGGCAGGATGGCCGACGGCGCGCCCGCGAACAGGGAGACGGCCACGGTCATGAGGGCCAGCAGGGGCAGCGCGATGAGCGCCGCGGCCAGATGCCGTCCGGCCAGGTCGGTGCGCAGGCCGCGCTCGTCGCCGAACGCGACCGTGTTCATCCACAGGGAGCGGCCGTCGATGCCGAAGGCGTTGCACGACTGCAGCGCGAGCATCAGCGCGCCGAGGCACGCGGGGCCGATCACCAGTGGCAGGCCGCCGCCGCCGGACTGGCCGGTGATGGAGAAGGCGATCACGCCGGTGACCACGATCGAGGCGAACCAGCCGACGCGGAAGCGCGGGTCGCGGCGGATGTACTTGAGCTCCTTGGTGACCACGGCGGCGAGCGGGCCGTCGGGCAGGAAGCGGTCGACGATCCCGCTGGAGCGGCGGACGGAGGCTGACTGGGTGGAGGCGTCCGCGGTGACCAGCGCGTGGGACAGCGCCTTGATCCACAGCCAGCCGATCAGGACCACGAGCGCCGCGACGACGAGCAGTTCGGCCAGGCCGACCAGGCCGCCGTCGGCGATGGCGTGGGCGGCCAGGCCGGGCGGCGTCCAGCGGAGCACTCCCGCGGTGCTGCCGATGAGCGCGACCGGGTCGCCGAGTCCCCTGTTGGCGATGAGGTTGGGTAGCTGGAACAGCAGCACCGCGAAGATCGCCGCCACGGCCAGCGCGTCCCGGCCGCGGCGCGAGCGCAGCGCGCCGGACAGGGCCGTGGTGATCAGCCTGGAGGTGACCAGGCAGAGCGCGAACTGCAGGAGCACCGCCACGACGCCGACGAGCACGCCGCCGATCCCGCTCGCCAGCCCCACCAGCGCGCCGATCGTGATGATCAGGGTGGCGGCGGGCCAGACGCCGGTCGCGGAGGCGGCGAACATGCCGACGGCCAGTTGCCCCGTACGCAGGGGGAACAGCGAGAGCCTGGCCGGGTCGAGCGTGTCGTCCAGCCCGAACGCCAGCAGCGGGACGATCGCCCAGCCGATCCAGAACATCGTGAACGCGAGAACGGCCAGATTGGTGGCCATGGCGGGCTCGGCCAGACGCAGCAGGCTCATCAGCAGGAACCCGAGAGCCGCCACGGCGATCGCGGCGAGCAGGGTGAAGACGAAGCCCAGCTTGCGCGCGAGGTCCCCGCGCAGGTTCCCGGCGACCAGCCGCAGCTTGAGCCGCGCGAACAGCAGCGCCGTGCTCACCGCTCACCACCGGCACTCGGGCTCTCGTTTTGGGGCACCCCGTTGGCGCCGAGCCAGGTGAGGCCCGCGTCGCCGGCCCGCCTGGGGCCGCCGACGAGGTCCAGGAAGGCCTGGTTGAGTGTACGGTCGCCGCGTACCTGGGCCAGCGGCCCCTGAGCCACGATGTGACCGGAGCTCATCACCGACACCCAGTCGCACAGCCGCTCCACGAGGTCCATGACGTGGCTGGAGAAGATGACCGTCGAGCCGGAGGCGGTGAAACGCTGGAGCACGTCGGTCAGGGTGTTGGCGCTGACCGGGTCGACGCCCTCGAACGGCTCGTCCAGGAACAGGACAGAAGGATTGTGCAGCAGCGCGGCGGCCAGGCCGATCTTCTTGCGCATGCCGGTGGAGTAGTCGACGACGAGCTTGTCGGCGGCCTCGCGCAGGTCCATGACGCCCAGGAGCTCCTCGGTGCGCTGCTCGACCTCGGCCATGGGGATGGCGCGCAGCCGTCCGTTGTAGTGGAGCAGCTCGCGGCCGGACAGGCGCTCGAACAGACGCAGACCCTCCGGCAGCACGCCGACCCTGGCCTTGACCTGGACCGGATCTCGCCAGACGTCCAGGCCGTCGATCACCGCCCGGCCACCGTCCGGGCGCAGCAGCCCGGTGATCATGCTGAGTGTGGTGGTCTTGCCCGCGCCGTTGGGCCCGACCAGGCCGGCGAAACTTCCCGCCGGCACCACCAGGTCCACTCCCGCGACCGCGATCTGCTGGCCGTAGCGCTTGAAGAGCCCCTGCGTGTGAACCGCCTCCGTCATGGAACCAGCGTAGAAGGAGGGATTAACCTTCTGGGCATGAGTGCTGCTGAGGAATTGCCGGAACTGCCGGATATTCACACCACCGCCGGTAAGATCGCCGACCTTGAACGCCGGCTGGACGAGGCCGCGCACGCGGGGTTCGCGGCGGCGGTGGAAAAGCAGCACGCCAGAGGCAAGATGACCGCGCGCGAGCGGGTTGTGGCGCTTTTGGATGAGGGTTCGTTCGTGGAGTTCGACGAGTTCGCGCGGCACCGCTCGACGATGTTCGGGCTGGAGGGCAAGCGGCCTTACTCCGATGGAGTGATCACCGGTTACGGCACGGTCGACGGCCGTCAGGTGTGCGTCTTCTCACAGGATGTGACGGTTTTCGGGGGCTCGCTGGGTGAGGTCTACGGCGAGAAGATCGTGAAAATTCTGGATATGGCGATCAAGACCGGCTGCCCGATCATCGGAATCAACGAGGGCGGCGGCGCGCGTATCCAGGAGGGCGTGGTCGCGCTCGGCCTCTACGCGGAGATCTTCAAGCGCAACGTGCACGCCTCGGGCGTGATCCCGCAGATCTCGCTGATCATGGGCGCGGCGGCGGGCGGGCACGTCTACTCCCCGGCGCTGACCGACTTCGTGGTCATGGTCGACCAGACCTCGCACATGTTCATCACCGGCCCGGACGTCATCAAGACGGTCACCGGCGAGGAGGTGACGTTCGAGGAGCTCGGCGGCGCCCACACGCACAACACCAGGTCCGGCGTGGCCCACTACCTGGCCACCGACGAGGACGACGCGCTGGAGTACGTGAAGGCGCTGCTGTCGTACCTGCCCTCCAACAACCTGGACGAGGCGCCCGCCTACGAGGCCGCCGCCGCCCTGGAGCCGGACCCGGAGCTCGACACGCTCATCCCCGACTCGGCCAACCAGCCCTACGACATGCACCTGGTCATCGAGCACGTGCTGGACGACGGTGAGTTTCTGGAGGTCCACGCGCAGTTCGCGCCCAATGTCGTGGTCGGCTACGGCAGGGTGGACGGCCATCCGGTCGGGGTCGTGGCCAACCAGCCGATGCATTTCGCGGGATGTCTCGATATCAACGCATCCGAGAAGGCCGCACGATTTATCCGAACATGCGATGCATTTAATATCCCGATCGTGACTTTTGTTGATGTTCCGGGATTCCTTCCGGGCACGGACCAGGAATGGAACGGCATCATCCGGCGCGGCGCCAAGCTCCTCTACGCCTACGCCGAGGCCACCGTCCCGCTCGTCACGATCATCACCCGCAAGGCGTACGGCGGGGCCTACGACGTCATGGGCTCCAAGCACCTCGGCGCCGACATCAACCTGGCATGGCCTACCGCCCAGATCGCGGTCATGGGCGCCCAGGGGGCAGTCAACATCCTCTACCGCCGCGAACTGGCCGCCGCCGGCGACCCCGACGCCGAGCGCGCCCGGCTCGTCACCGAATACGAAGACACGCTGGCCAATCCGTATATCGCCGCTGAGCGGGGTTATGTCGATGCCGTAATCCGCCCATCGGACACCCGGCCGCAAGTGGTGAAGGCCCTGCGGGCCCTGCGTAACAAGCGTGCCTCGCTACCGCCTAAGAAGCATGGGAACATCCCGTTGTGATGGGTGCCGCAGCGTAGCGAGGACATCCATCACAACCTACGAGCGAAGCGAGTCAAAGCAACACAGTGATGGATGCCGCAGCTTGCGAGGACATCCATCACAACCACGAGCGAAGCGAGTCAAAGCAACACAGTGATGGGTGCCGCAGCGAAGCGAGTCAAAGCAACACGTGATGGGTGCCGCAGCTTGCGGCGACATCCATCACAACCACGAGTCAAGAGCGAAAGAGCACTGTGACAGCGCATCTGAAAGTCGTGCGGGGCGATGCGACGCCCGAGGAGATCGCCGCTCTGGTCACCGTCCTGACCACGCGGCAACCGGAACCCACGCATACGCCGGGCCGTAAGCCCGAAACTTGGCGAAACCCAGCCCGAGCCATGCGTAGGCGACTCGTGCCAGGGAAGTCGGCTTGGCGGTTGAGCGCCCTACCCTAGATGGATCCCTGGAATCGGGTGTCAACTTCCCCGAGAGTTGGGACTATCTAGAAAAGTAGGCGTATATAGTCAGCCGATCAACTAAGGCCGCGGCCTGGAGGACGACATGCCCATCCCAGACCTCACGCCGCATCCTGTGGCAGCGAAGTACGCCGTCCTGGTGGATGTCGGTTATCTGTATGCCGCCGCAGGTGAAGTGCTGCTTGGCGCGAAGGAACGCAAGGAATATCGGGTTGCGGCGGATGAGCTCATCCAGAGCCTCCAGAAACATGCAATGGAACGTATTTCCGGAGAACTACTGCGGATCTATTGGTATGACGCCGCACGCGACCGAGTGCCCACCGTCGATCAGCGAGTGATCGCACAGTTGCCCTGGGTGAAGGTACGACTGGGCAACCTTAACGCGCGTGGCCAGCAGAAGGGCGTGGACGCTCAGATCAGGAGCGACCTTGAAGCGCTGGCCAGGCATCACGCGGTGACCGACACGATCCTGCTGGCGGGCGATGAGGACATGGTGCCCGCGGTCGAGGCCGCGCAGGCCTACGGAGTGCGGATACACCTGTGGGGCGTCGAACCCCCTTATGGCACCAACCAGGCGGAACGGCTCGTGTGGGAGTCCGACACCGTTGAAGTGATTTCTGCAGATTTCCTGAGACCCTTTTTCAGCCGCGCACCGCAGCCCGTCCCGGTCACGCCGCCGGCCGCCGCGCCGTCGCCCGCCACGGTCTTCGCCGGTCGCCCCGCCACCCCGAAGCCGCAGGTCAAGCCCGGCCAGGTGGCCAAGCTCGGCCCGTCGCGGCCGCGCGTGGAGGACGTGGGCGAGCACGTGGCGCAGAAGTGGATCCTCACCCGTGGCCGCGACAACATCCGCGACCTGCTGCCGGGGCCGATCCTGCCGACGGTCATCGACACCGAGCTGCTCATAGAGGCGGAGAAGGAGCTCGGGCACTCGTTGCGCCCCTACCCGGAGGCGCGGGTGTGGCTGCGCGACGGGTTCTGGGCCCGGGTGTACCGGGAGTTCGACCTAGGTGTGGGCGTCTCCAGCAAGTAGGGCCTCGGCGACAGCCGTACGGGCATAGAGGACATAGCGCCCCGTGCGGTGGGCGCTGCACAGACCCGCTCTGCGCAGCGCGGTGAGGTGCTGGCTGGCGCCCGGCTCCGACAGGCCGGTGCGCACGGCCAGCTCGCGCGTCGAGGCGGGCTGGTCGAGTGAGGCCAGCAGGCGGGCGCGGGTGCGGCCGAGCACGGCCGCCAGCGCCTGCGGCGGGTCGCTCTCGCGGTGCTCCCACAGTGTGGCGATGCCGCGCGGCGAGTAGCGCAGCGTCGGCTGGAACGGCGGCACGGTGATGGAGAAGATCCTCGGCCAGGTGAAGACCGACGGCACCAGCAGCAGGCCGCGCCCGTCGAGCGCGCGGGTGCCGTGGCAGAACCGGTGGTCCAGGCGCAGGCGCTCGCCCTGCCAGCGCACGTTCTCGTCGAGGCCGGTGAGCATGCCGCGTACGCCGTCCTGTGTCAGCGCCTTGGCGCGGTAGAGCACGTCGCCCTCGCACAGGCTGCGGATGCGCGGCCAGTAGGGGGCGATCGCGGCCGCCCAGTACGCCCGGATCTCGCCGGCCAGCCGGGCCAGGCCGGCGGCGGGGTCGTCGTGGAGTGCCTGGATCCCGGGGGTTCGCGGGCCGCCGTGGCGCCAGGTGTCGAGCTGGTCGCGTACCTCGTGCTCGGCGGCGAGCAGTCCGGCCAGCTCCAGCTCCAGGTCCGGTACGGCGGTGGCGGGCGGCGGGCTGATGAAGCAGACCAGGGAGATCGTCGGCACCGGGACGAGGTCGGACAGCAGTCTCCAGTCCACGTCGGCCAGGCGGCGGCGTACCCGCTCGGCCCAGGGGCGGTTGAGGCCGGTCGGCTCCTTGAGCACGCGGACGCTGGCCACGACCTCCCACAGCGGAGAGATCGCGAAGCGGGTGTTGGCCACGTCCACGGCGGTGAAGGACAGATCGAGGGTCATTCGATTCGCTGCTCACTTAATCAATCGCGTCGATGGACGGTAGTTCACCATCGTGGGCGGCGTGAAGACAACCTCGTTGCTGCTCGAACCCGGATTCCGGAACCTGTATCTCGGCTCGGCCGTGAGCGCTTTCGGGGCCCAGGTGGGATATGTCGCCCTGCCGCTGCTGGCCGTGACCACGCTGCGCGCGGGCGCCGGTCAGGTGGGGCTGCTCAGCGCGCTGGCCACGATTTCGGTGCTGGTCGTCGGGCTGCCGGCCGGGGCGTGGATCGACCGGATGCGCAAGAAGCCCTTGATGATCGTGGCCGATCTCGCGCGGGCCGTCCTGCTGGCCTCCGTGCCGGTGGCCGCCTGGCTGGGCGGGCTGACGATGGAACACCTGTACGTCGTGGCCGCGCTGACCGGTGTGGGCACGCTCTTCTTCGACGTGGCCGCCCAGAGCCTCGTGCCCAGGCTGGTCGGCAGGGAGCGGCTGACCGAGGCCAACTCGCTGCTGGTCGGCACGAACGCGGCCATGGACATCTCCGGCCGCAGCTTCGCCGGGGTGCTCGTCGGCGCGGCGGGCGCCCCGGCGGCCATGCTGCTGAACGCGGCCGGTTACCTCGGCTCGGCGTTGTTCCTGCGCGGGGTGCCCGCCGTCGAGACCCCGCCCGCCTCCGGCCCGCGGCCCAAGCTGGCCACGCAGATCGGCGAGGGCGTGCGCTTCGTGCTCGGCCACGCCACGCTGCGGCCGATCGTGCTGCAGGGCGCGATGACGAACCTGGGCTTCCCGCTGTACTCGGTGCTGCTGCCGGTGCTCGTCGTCTCCCAGCTCGGCTACCCCGAGTGGGTGCTCGGCCTGTACCTGGCCGTGGGCGGCGTCGGCACACTGGCCGGCTCGGCCACCGCCCACCACGTCGGCGCCCGCCTCGGCCGCGGCCGCGCGGTGTGGATCGTCTCCTTGATCACGACCCCCGCGTCCCTGCTGGTCCCGCTACTGAACGACGGCGCCTGGATCTGGGTCTCGGCCGCCGCCTGGTTCGCGCTCACCTACCGCACCGGACTCAACAACGTGCTGCTGGTCAGCTTCCGCCAGCGCGTGACGCCGGATGAGATGCTCGGGCGCGTGAACGCCACCATGCGCCTCATCCTCATGGGCGCCGTCGGCGTCGGCGGCCTGCTCGCGGGCCTGGTCGGCGAGTTGTGGGGCGTGCGCGCCGCGCTCTGGGCGGGCGCGCTGTTCATGTCCCTCAGCTGGGTGCCGATCTACTTCTCGCCGTTGCGCGCCGAGCGCTGAGTCACCAGCCGATCTCGTCGCAGCCCTTGTGGTTGGCGGGCTCCACCTGCAGCGTCGCGTGCGCGACCCCGTGCCGGGCGCGCAGCACGTCACGAGCCTGATCCAGTACGGCGTGGCTGCGCGACTCCTCGGCGACCAGGTGCGCGGTCGCCACGTGCATGCCGGAGGTGAGCGTCCACAGGTGCAGGTCGTGGACGTCCTCGACGCCGTCGATGGCGGCCAGGTCGCCCGCGACCTCGTCGGCGCTCATGCCTTCGGGCACGTGCTGGCCGAGTACGGCGAAGACCTGCCTGCCCAGTCCGACGGCCCGGATGGCGACGAACGCGCCGATGGCCAGCGCCACGAGCGTGTCCCAGACGGGGTTGCCGGTGGAGGAGACGAGCCAGCCGGCCACGATGACGCCCACCGAGCCGGCCGTGTCGGCCATGACCTCCAGGTAGGCGCCCTTGACGTTGAGGCTCTCCGCGGCGCCGCTGCGCAGCAGGAACAGCGCGACCAGGTTGATCAGGAGGCCGATGGCGCCGACGATCATCATCGGCCCGGTGGAGATCTCGGCCTGCTCGCCGATCCGGCCGATGGCCTCCACCACGACGTACACGGCGACGCCGATCATCAGCGCGACCGCGAGAAGTGAGGCGAAGACCTCGGCGCGATAGGAGCCGTAGCTGCGCCGGCCCGTTGTGTCCGGTCTGCTCGCGATCCGCGTGGCCACCAGGGCCGCGCCGAGCGTCACCACGTCCGCGGCCATGTGGCCGGCGTCGGACAGCAGCGACAGCGAGCCGGTGATCAGTCCGAAGATCAGCTCGACCACGAAGAATGAGCCGATCAACACGAAGGAGACGACCAGCCGCCAGCGGTGCTTGGCGCCCGCGTGGCCGTGTCCGTGTCCCGCTCCCATCAGTCGTTCCCCCCACGCTCGGGATGAATGGCCTGTGTGTGGCCGGTGTGGGCGATCGCCAGATCAAGCAGCATCCGCACGTGCGCGTCCTCCAATCGGTAGTAGGCCATCCGGCCGGCGCGGCGGACCGCGACGACCCGGTGCGCGCGCAGCAGCCGCAGGGCGTGGGAGACGGCAGATTCGCTCTGGCCCGTCACCGCGGCGAGGTCGCACACGCACAGTTCGCCATCCAGGAGGGCGAGCAACAGCCGCAGCCGGTTGGGGTCGCCGAGGAGCCCGAACACCTCTGCCGTGTCGGCGAGGTCTTCCTGGCCCGGCATCCGCGAGCGCACGGACTCCACCCGCGGCGCGTCCACGACCCTTACCGTGCAGCCATCGATCTGCACCTCTGAATAGCTGTTCATATGAGAAGGCTAGCGGAAGTTGTCTTCTTTCTGTCAATGCATACGTCTGATTTCCGCCAGTCGCCAATCCTGTCCGGCACATACTGTCGATGACATGGCACCTGTAGAGCTCGACTTCGACTCCTGCTACCGGGCGGTCTCCGCACGGGACGCCCGGTTCGACGGGCGCTTCTACACCGCGGTGAAGACGACGCGCATCTACTGCCGGCCGATCTGCCCGGCACGCACCCCCGCCTCGCGCAACGTGCGCTTCTACCGGCACGCCGCCTCCGCCGAGGCGGCCGGATTCCGCCCCTGCAAGCGCTGCAGGCCCGAGCTCTCCCCCGGCGACCCCGGCTGGGACCTGCGCGGCGACCTGATCGGCCGCGCGCTGCGCCTCATCGACGACGGCGCGGCCGACGACACCGGGGTGGCCGGGCTGGCCAAGCGGCTGCACATCACCGAGCGGCATCTGCACCGGCTGTTCGTGACCGAGCTGGGCGTCGGGCCGCTGGCCGTGGCCAGGACCCGGCGGCTGCTGCTGGCCAAGCAGTTGCTGACCGAGACGGGGCTGCCGGTGACGGAGGTGGCGTTCGCCGCGGGGTTCGGCAGCGTGCGGCAGTTCAACGCGACCATGCGAGAGACCTACGGCTTCACGCCCAGCGAACTCCGGGCCACCGCGGGGCCCCTGTCCGAGTCGTCCGCCGCGGGGTTGCGGCTGCGGTTGCACCGGCGGGAGCCGTAC
This sequence comes from Nonomuraea sp. NPDC059007, assembly GCF_042740555.1. Taxonomy (NCBI): domain Bacteria; kingdom Bacillati; phylum Actinomycetota; class Actinomycetes; order Streptosporangiales; family Streptosporangiaceae; genus Nonomuraea; species Nonomuraea sp. NPDC059007. Next base: position 315,369 of record NZ_JBHYJD010000004.1, read on the forward strand.
GACGTGGAGGGGATGTTCGCCTTTCTGGCCAGCCGGGCGATTCCCGGGCTCGAAAGCGTGGACGGGCTCTCCTACACCCGGCTGGTGGCGGGCGGGACGCTCACGCTGACGCCGGGGCCCGGCGTGTTCCAGCTGGACGTCAAGCTGGACGACACCCGCCAGCTCGCCCGCGTCGTGGCCCGCTGCCGCCGGCTGCTCGACCTCGACGCCGACCCGGACGCGATCGCCTCCGCCTTGGGCGCCACCTCCCTGGAGCCCCTGATCGCGGCCCGTCCGGGGCTGCGGGTCCCGGGCACGTTCGACGGCTTCGAGCTGGCGGTACGCGCGATCGTCGGCCAGCAGATCTCGGTGGCCGGAGCACGCACTCTTCTGGGCCGGATCGTCACGCGGCACGGCCCGCTGTTCCCGAGCGCCGCCGTCCTGGCCGAGGCCGACCTCGACGGCCTGGGCTTCACCACCCGTCGCATCGCCACCATGAAAGACCTCGCGAAACGGGTCGCCGACGGCGGCATCGACCTCGACGGCGGCCAGGAACCCGGGCACGCGGTGGCCGAGCTGCTGAAGGTTCCCGGAATCGGCCCGTGGACCGCCGCGTACATCGGGCTGCGGGCGCTGCGCGACCCCGACGCCTGGCCTACGGGCGACCTGGTCCTGAACAAGCGCATGGCCGCCCTGGGCATCCCCGCCGACCACATCGAGCGCTGGCGCCCGTGGCGCGCCTACGCCGCCCTACACCTGTGGAGCTCCAAATGATCGAAGCTCAAGTCCTGCCGACCCCCGCCGTCCCGCTCGCGCTCCTCGCCCGCGAGGGCGTCCTGGTGGCGGCGGGCTTCACCGCCGACCCCTCCGACATGTTCGCCCGCCTGGTCCCGAACCTGCAGTCCGAGGGCCTGGACGTGGTGGACGACCTGGGCGACATCACCCGCCTGACCATGGCCTACCTGGACGGCGACCTGGAGGCCATCGACACCCTGCCCGTCTCCCAGCCCGGCACCCCGAAGCGCCAGGCCCTGCACAAGGCGCTGCGCGAGGTGAAACCCGGCACCACCGTCACGTACGGCGAACTCGCCGAACGCGCCGGCCTCCCCCGCACCGCCGCCCGAGCCGCCGGCACCGCCTGCGCCCAGAACCTGATCGCCCCCTTCATCCCCTGCCACCGGGTACTTCCCGGCAGCGGGGGCTATGGCGGCTATTACTACGGCACGGCGGTGAAGGAGTGGCTGCTGACGCATGAGTCGGCAAAGATCTGAAACACTCCGTCATCTGACACCAACAGTCGGTAATCTTTACTCCATGCCGTCATTGGCTCACGAGTCCCTCGTGGACTTGTTCAGAAACCACCCCCTGCTCGCACCCACATTGGTGGGCGAGCACGGCGTGGACATCCCCTCCCACGACCAGGTCTGCCTGGAGTCGGGCGACTTTCCCGACATCCAGCCAACCGAGTACCGCGCTGACGCCGTCATGGTGCTTCGGCGCAGGAAAGAGGCACAACTCGCCGTCATCGTCGAGGTCCAACTCAAGCACGACGACCGCAAGGAGTGGTCGTGGCCGGTCTACATAACGACCCTGCGCGCCCGGCTGAAATGCCCGGTCGTCCTGCTGGTCGCCTGCCCCTGCCCCAACGCCACCAAGCGGTACAGCAAACCCATCCCCTTGGGGCATCCGGGCATGACCCTGCTCCCGCTCATGGTCGGGCCGGGATCGGTTCCCGTGATGTCCGACGTCAAGGAGGCGCTCGATCGGCCGGAACTCGCGACGCTGTCGGCCATCATGCACAGCAAGACCCAGAACGCCACCGTGGCGTTGGACACATTCCGGGAGATGTTCTTCTCCATCCCCGCTGAGCGGCAGACCGTCTACTGCGACGCGGTGCTTGGAGGTCTACCCTATGAAGTAGCTATCGTCTTCTGGAGGGAACTCATGTCCGTGGCTACCCAGAAGTTCAAGAGCCCCATCATGCAGGAGTTCCAAGCCGAAATCCTTGCCCGAGGCGAGGTCAGGGGCGAAGCAGTGTCCATCGTCAAGGTCCTGCGCAGCCGCGGCGTCGAGGTCACGAAAGATGCCGAGCACCGCATCCTGAGCTGCGATGACATTGACCAGCTCGACTCCTGGCTGAGCGGTGCCCTCACCGTGAGGCATGTGGAAGAGCTCTTCGACTGAGCATGTAGCAGGGCAGGAGGGTCCCGGTTCGGGGCCCTCCTGCTCTGCTGTCAGGCGGTGGCCAGGGTGTGGCGGCGGGCCTGGAGGCCTGCCAGACCCGCGACGCCCAGACCGACCAGGCCCAGGAGGGCGGCGGTCCAGGCGGGTGAGGTGTAGCCGAGGCCCGCGTCGATGGTGAGGCCGGCGGCGAACGAACCGATGGCGTTGCCCACGTTGAAGGCGCCGATGTTGGCCGCCGAGGCCAGGGTCGGGGCGCCGGCGGCGGCGTCCAGGACTCTGGTCTGGAGGGGCGGGACGGTGGCGAAGGCCGCCACCCCGAACAACGTGATGGCCGCCACGAAGGCGATCTGGTTGCCGGCCAGCCAGGCGACGACCACGGCCAGCAGTGTCAGGGCGGCAACGGAGCCGTAGATGGCGGGCATCAGTGCCCGGTCGGCCAGTTTGCCGCCGATGATGTTGCCCACGACCAGTCCGACGCCGAACAGGGCCATGACGACGGGGACGGCGGCGGGCGAGAAACCGCCCACTCCGGTCATCATCGGGGCGATGAAGGTGATCACCGCGAAGACCGGGGCGAAGCCGAACACGGTCATGGCCAGAGCGAGCCAGACGCCGCCCTTCCTGAAGGTGGCCAGTTCGGTGCGCAGGCTCACCGGTTGGCGGTCTTGGCGGGGGACCAGGGCCAGGACTCCCGCCAGGCCGATGACGCCGATCACGACGACGACCCAGAACGTGGAGCGCCAGCCGTACGCCTGCCCGATCCAGGTGCCGAGCGGGACCCCGAGGACGTTCGCGAGCGTCAGGCCGGTGAACATGAGCGCGATCGCGCTGGCCCGTTTGTGCGGCGCGACGAGGTCGGCGGCGACGACGGAGCCGACGCCGAAGTACGCGCCGTGCGAGAAGGCGGCCAGGAGGCGGCCCACCATGAGGACGCCGTAGTCGGGCGCGAGGGCCGACAGCACGTTGCCGGCGATGAACAACACCATCAACGCGAGCAGCATGGTCTTGCGTGACCACCGGCCGCCGAGCATGGTCAGCGGCGGCCCTCCGACGGCGACGCCCAGGGCGTATCCGGAGACGAGCAGACCGGCGGCGGGGATGGTGACCCCGAAGTCGTGGGCCATCTCGGGGAGCAGGCCGTTGATGATGAACTCGGTGGTTCCGATGCCGAAGGCGCTGATCGCGAGCGCGAACAAGGCGAGAGGCATAGAATATCCCTTAGACGACGTTAGTGAGCGTATGCATTAGTTGCACACGCCGACTATATGAGCACACAACGAGCTGAGGGGTCAACCATGGCCATCGCCGACGACGCCGTGGAAGCTCGCGCCCAGGGCTGGCGCACGCTCGCCGCGCTGCACGCCCGCATCGAGGAGCGCCTGGAGAAGTCGCTGCAGAAACGGCACGGGCTGAGCGTGAGCGAGTACACCGTGCTGGACGTGCTTGACCGGCAGGACGGCTGGCACATGCGCATGCAGCAACTGGCCAGGGCGGTCGTCCTGAGCCAGAGCGCCACCACCCGGCTGGTCACCAGGCTGGAGAACCGCGACCTGCTGCGCAGGTACCTGTGCGAGGACGACCGGCGCGGCATCTACTCCGAGGTGACGCCCGCCGGCCGCGCGCTGCTGGCCGAGGCGAGCCCCACGCACGACGCCGTGCTGAAGGAGGTGCTGGACGAGGCCGCCCAGCTACCCGAGCTCGCCCCGCTCGTCAGCGTGATCGCCGACCGCTAGGGCCGGACCGTGCTCTGGACCTCCCCCACGGGAACGTCGCGCCGCGCCTGGACCTGGACGGGCGCGTACTGGAAGGGCACCACGTCGTCCACGACCTCCACCGGCCACACCGTGGTGACCGTGAGCACGTACACCTTGCGCGCCTGGTCGACCGAGGCCTGCAGGTAGCGCACGCCGCAGGTGAACTCCCCGCCCTTCACGTACGGCTTGCCGCTCGTCCCGCACTGCTCGCGCACCTCGGCCCGCCGCTTGTCGGTGCCAGGGTTGATCTTGATGTCCTCCAGCGTCGCCCGGACCGTCGCCGACATGACGCCGGGGATCGAGGCCGTCACCGACCGGCTCGTCTCGCCCACGCCGTCCAGCCACACCCAGGTGGGCAGGTTGACGTAACTCTTGGCGTCGGGGTTCAGCTTGACGTTGGGCTCCGGCACGGTCAGCGCGGCGCGGGCGATCTCGGCCAGCTCGGCCAGCGTGATCCCCGAGGGCGGGGTCGTACCCGGCGGAACCCAGACGAACTCATCCAGGCCGCCCCAGCACGCCCGTCCCCGCGAGTCGGCCTCGTTGTAGGCGGGCGTCCACCAGCGGCCCGGCTGGCCGATCTTGTCCTTGAACTGCTTGAGGAACTTCTCGAACTGCTCCTCGGTCCCGTTCGGGTTCATGCGGAACCAGTACGCCCGCACGTCCTCCTGGGTCTTCAGCATCTCGTCGGCGCCGGGTCCCGGCTCGTACCAGCAGGGGCGTTTGAGCTGGTATCCGTCGCTCTTGCCGCCCTTCACCCCGTTGCCGGTGATCACGATCTTGGAGTTCTCGAGCCGGACACCGGCGGTGCGGCCGTCCTGGAAGCCGTCGCCACGCGTGCCACCGGGGTCGAGCAGCAGGACTCCCGCGGCCAGTACCGAGAGCAGGCGGTTCATCGGTCACACCCTTCGCTGCTGTGGCGGAAGTCCTTGACCCGCCAAACGCCGTCGTCGCCGCGGTGCGTGATCGCGGCCTGCAGGTAGGTCTCGCGCGTCCACGAGGGCTGGCGCGTGAAGGCCCGGCCGGTGCTCTTGGAGATCAGCCGCAGGCCGGTCTCGTCCACGCACGCGTTGATCTGCGCGCCCTCGCCCATCCGCGCGCTCACGGCCAGCGCGTAGAGCTTCGCTGTGCCGGTCACCGAACTCTTGCCGAAGCCCTTCACCCAGTCGTAGGACTCCTTCGCGGCGGGCCCCTCGACCTGCTCCAGGTAGGTGTCGTCGCCGCTGACCACCGCCCGCCACGAGTCCACGTAGTAGTCGGTGAACGTCTTCAGCAGCGGGTCGGCGGCGGCCGGCCACTCGACCTGGACCGTGAGCTTCTCGCCGACCTCGATCGTCTCCGTGGTCGGCGACGGTACGGCGGAAGCCACCGACCCGGCCGGAGCGGGAGCGACCCTGGGCGTGTAGGCCTTCTCCGGCTGCGCCGCGCACCCGGCGGCCAGCAGGCACGACACGATCAGCACGCGCCTCATGCCGACGACTCCCTCACGATGTGGATCCGCCAGGACGGCAGCAGTTCGTCGATGAGCGCCTCGGTCTCCGGCGCCATCCCGCCGCCGTACGGGTGCGAGGACGACCTCCTGGTCAGCCCGTCGACGACGGCGCGCAGCCGTACCTGGTCGCCGGTGGCGTGGGTGGCGCGCAGCAGGTCGCGCCAGAGGCCCTCGTCGTCGGCGGCCAGCAGCAGCCCGGCCCGCGCGGCCGCGACGGCGGCGTCCGGCTCGCCGTGCGCCAGGCGGATCTCGCACAGCCGGTGGGCGGCGTCGGCGACACCGGCCGCGACGTCGTACTCCAGCTCGTCGGCGGCCAGCCACGCGTACCTGCCGGGCGGGCGCCCGCTCAGCAACGGGCCTCTGACCAGCCCGAGAGCCTTGTCGAGTATGACGGCCCGCGCCGTCGCGTCCCCGTGCGAGCGCCTGACCAGCTCGCGGAAGAGCACCCAGTCGGTACGCACGCCCGGCCCGAGCCGCAACCTCCCGGCATCGTCGGTGAACAGGTGCTCCTCGCCCAGCCAGTCGGCCACCCGGGCGATGGTCGCGTCCCTGACCATGGCCTGTACGCCGCGCGGCCACAACACGCCGCCGAGCACCACCGGGTGCACGCCGCCGGGATGGGTGGCCAGGTAGATCAGCAGCTCGACGGCGATCGCCATCCGCCCGGCCTCCAGCGGCTCCGGGCCGATGATCTCGATCGGGCCGAGCAGCCTGATCTCGACGGCGGGGGGCTGCATCTCGTCCAGCGGCTCCGGGTCGGGCATGGCCTCGCCGTCGAGCTGCTCCGCCGTACGGAAGAGATCGATCAGGGCCTTGTAGTGCCGCCGTGGCAGGAGCTGCGCGGTGACCTCGAAGCCGAGTTCGGCGATCCGGGCGCGGCCGTCGTCGGTGATCTCCAGCGTCCAGGTGGCGTGCGGCGACTCACCGGGCACGACGTATCCGGCGGTGTCCTTGCGGGCCAGCAGCGCCAGGCGGCGCGCCTCCTCCTGGGTGGGCGCGACCGCCGACAGCAGGAAGTGGGCGTCGCGCGGGCTGCCGTTGACGCGCCCGGTGAGCACCTGCTCGCGCGGCGCGGCCGTGGCCTCCAGCTCGGGCAGCACCTCGGCGAGGCTGCCGACCGCCTTGATCCGGTCGGGGGCGATCGCGGTCAGCTCCTCGCCGAACCCGATCAGCGTGACCCGCATCCGGTCGGACCAGCGGTTGGTGGCCAGCTCCACGGCGAGCGCGCCGAGCGCCGCGGTCGTCTGCGCGCCGCGGATGTTGATCAGGCCCTGCGCCGCCTCCAGGTCGATCAGCACCCGTCCCGACTCGTCCGTGCCGAGCGAGACCAGCCCGGGGTACGGCGCGCCGCCCTGCTGGGCGGGTCCCTGGTCGGTCAGCAGGCGGGCCTCGTGCGCGTGCAGCCGCCAGACCTGGCCGCCGTCCTGGACCGTCCAGGGCGCGGGCGGGTCGTTGTCCGGCGGGTGGATCCACAGGTCGAGGTGGCGCGCGGACAGGTGGGCGGCGTAGACGGTGGGCGGCGTGCGGTCCTGGGCCGCCAGCTCCGCCCCGAGCAGGCGCAGGCCGACGTCGAGAATGCGGGTGCCCGGCGCGTCCGCGCCGAACCTCAGCGCCACCTCGGCCTTGGCGGCGTCGTCACGCGGGCGCACCACGCGATGGCCGAACGCCCGCCGCCACAGTTGTTCGCGCCTGCGCCTGCCCAGCACCACCAGCAGGCCCGCCGCCGCGAGCGACGCCCCCGCCAGGTAGTCCACCAGATCCAGCCCAGAGCTCCGCTCCTCCTCGGGCATGGGCTGTTGCGGCGTTTCGCCCACTATTTCCGGCTTTTTCGCGATCTCTGGCTGGCTGGTCGTCGTCTCCTTCTTGACCAGCGGCGCCTGCTCCTGCGTGGCCGACTTCTCCGCCTTGCCGGACACCCTGCCGACCGGCTCCGCACGTCCGGGATGCTCGCGGAGCGTCTCCACCCGGCCCTGCCCAGCGGGCACCACGTGCACGTTGCGCGCGTCGTCCGGCATGTCCAGCACCCAGCCGGGCCGGATCAGGTCGGCCATCCGCAGCCGGGTACCGTCGGGCTGCTCCTTGTGCTGGTTGAGCCGGTAGATCTCCGGATATCGCCGCCCGTCGCCCAGGCACTTCTCGGCGATCTCCCACAGGCTCTCGTGGTGTCGGCCGTGCGGCGGCTGCACCACGTACACCTTCTTGGCCTTCTTCGTCGTCTCCGCCTCGACGATCGGGGCCGCGAGCGCGACCGTCGCGATCGGGTGCGGGGCCGGTGGCGGCGCGCCCAGCCGGGCGATCGGCACCACGGCGGCGGAGGCGGTGAACAACAGCAGTACCGCTGAGACCAGCTTGTTGGCCAGCATCTGGGTGCCGCCGGACAGGGGTACGCGGGCGGGCATGCCGACCCGTCGTACGCCCGCGTAGACCTCCACCACCACGCAGACCAGCAGCTGGAACCAGGCCAGCCACACCAGCAGGACCAGCAGCGCGACGATCGTGCTCGGCCCGACGCGGCTGGTCAGCAGGTCGAGGTCGAGCAGCTCCGCGGTGATCGGCGGGCCCGCCAGCACGAGCAGCGCGTACGGCACGCCGCCCACGAGCGCGACCAGCACCACGAGCGCCCCGAGCCCGGCGAGCACGTCACCCGGGGTCCGCCTGGTCGGGATGCGCACGGGCGCCCGCCTGGGCCGCACCGGCTCTCGCGTCGGCATCGCCACTCCCTTCTCGCTCCAGCGTTGTCATGAACGGCCCGCCCAGGCCAGCGAGTGGCCGGTTTCGGTCTGGATCATCTGGCGTCCGGCGCCGCGGTGGCCTCGCCCTCCATCTCCGATCCGGTGAAGCCGAGCGCGCCGAGGAAGAAGGCGTTCCAGCGGACGGTCACGGTGACGCGCACCTCTGCGCCGCCGGAGACCGCGCAGTCGCCGCGCGCGACCTCGTCGGCGTTGTGCGCGGAGACCACCTCGTCGGCCCGCCCGCACACCTCGCTCTCGCCCTGGAGCCTGGCCATCCCGGTGGCGCGCAGGTGCTCGACGTCGACCTGGTCGGCGGCGGCGCGCGCCGCCTGCTCGGCGATGTCGGTGGCGCGCAGCTTGGCGTTGATCGCGGCGCCGCCGTCCACGAGCAGCCCGGCCAGCAGGAACACCACGACCGAGAAGAGCACGGTGAACACCGACATCGAGCCCCGCTCGCCGCCGCTCATTCGACCCTCCTGAACTGCTCCAGCGGCACCACCGAGGTCCCGGTGAGCCGCTTGGTCGCGCCGAACCCGAGGAAGCCCAGGTCAAGCTCGCAACTGACCTCGGCGTGCACCTGGCCGCCCTCGGTCCACTCCGACCCGGACAGCGACACCTCGTGCGACTGGCATCTGCCCTTGAGCGCGTGCCCGGCCGACGACTTCGCGGCGGTCTCAGCCGTGTCCAGGGTCCGCTGCACCGACGCGGCGCGGGCGGAGTCCCTGGCCGCGCCGTTGACCTCGCCCTGGGCCTCCACCAGCCGTCCGGCGCCGACCAGGAACATGAGGAACAGCAGGAACACCGGCGCGAGCATGACCGTCTCGACCGCCATCGACCCCTGGTCACCTCTCATCGCAGTCCAGCCCGCCGTCGTCGGGACGGAAGCACTCGACCGGGCCGCCCGAGGTCGCGCTGACGGTGAACGCCAGTTCGGGCAGCAGCGGAATCACCTGTACGGCGGTGCCGGTCACGGTCACCCAGCGCTCGTCGGGCTCCCTGGTCGAGGTGGTGGCGGCGGCGTTGGTCAGCAGACGCGGGCCGATCGCGCCGACCACGGCCTTCGCCTTGGCCTTGGCCGGTTCCTCCCAGGCTCCGCTCACGGGCGCCGACCTGGCGACCCGCGCGCCCTCCCTGGCCGCGGCCTCGGCCACCTGCCTGCCGTGGAACCAGAGCGCGACCTGCACGATGAGCAGGGCGACGGCCAGGATGACCGGCATGAGGAAGGCCAGCTCCACGACCGTGGCGCCGCGGTCATTCCTTGCCGCCACCGCCGCCGCCATTGCCGAAGCTGTTCTGGATCTCGCTCTGCTTCTGCTCGACCAGTGTCTTGATCAACGTCGCCAGGCCGAGCGCGACGCCCGCGATGATCGCGGTGATGATCACCCATTCGACGGCCGAGGCGCCGCGCGAGGGTGCGGTGCGCGCGCGATGGACGCGCACTCCCAGGTAGGCGACCAGGTAGACGACCCAAGGATGGTTCAGCATCACGACCCCAACATCTTCATAGCGGCGGGAAAACTGAGAAAGATCACAAAGCCCGCGCAGAGCAGCAACTGGGCGACCAGCATCGACTGCGAGCGCTCGCCCGCGCGGCCCTCGATCTCGGCCAGCTCGCGGCGGCGCAGGGTGGCGGCGCGGGCGGTGAGCGAGGCGCGCACCTTTGCGCCGTCGTCGGCCACCAGGCCCAGCGCGGCGGACAGGTCGCGCAGCTCGTCGACGTTGATCTCCTCGCCGAGCTGGCCGAGCGCCTGCCAGGGGGTGATGCCGACGATCCGCGCGCCGCTCAGCGCGTCGCGAATGCGGGACATCGCCCAGTTGGGCTGCTCGCCGCTGACCGACACGGCCATGACCAGCGCTTCCGGTACGCCCCGTCCGCCGGCCAGGTTCATCGACACGAGGTCGAGGAAGGCGCCGACGACGTGGCGGAAGTCGCGCCGCCGGGCCGCGGCGTCCCGCCGTATCTGCAGGTCGGGCAGGAAGAAGAAGACCACGGCCACCACGACGGCGGCCCAGAACGGGATCGCGAGCGAGGTCCCCCACTCCATGAGCACCAGCCAGCCGAGCAGCACGGGGAAGGCGAGCAGCCCGGCCGCCGCCAGCAGCACCTTGGTGGCCAGGAACCCCTCGAACGAGCGCCCGACCAGCGCCAGGTCCGCCCTGATCGAGCGCGCCTCCCAGCCCCGCGACAGCAGGAAGCGGGCCAGCCGTACGCCGAGCCCGCGGCGGAACGCGCTGACCTCCTCGTCGGGAAGGACGAGTTGCAGCCGGGGCGCCCCCGCGTCCTCGCGGACCGCGTCCAGCGCCAGCAGCCGCGCCACCAGCCCCGGCCTTGCCGGGAACAGGGCCCGCAGCAGCAGGAAGGCGCCCAGCCCGAACGCGCCGCCCGCCAGCACACCCTCAACCATGCTTCACCGCCTGGGGTACTTCCGCGGCGACCTGCGGGGCCAGCAGCCGCGTCGGCTTGTCGAACCTCGCCAGGCGCCGCATCCACGCGAACCCGGCGCCGAACAGCCCCGCCACCACGAGCAGCACCGCCTGCCCCAGCCACGAGCTGTACTCGCTGACGTAGGAGGGGTTGAAGACCACCAGCAACCCGGCGAAGACGAGCGCGGTGATCACCACGATCTGCACGCTGCGCCGGGTGGAACGGCGTTCGGCCTCGACCCGGCGGCGCATGTCGAGTTCCTCGCGCGCCGAGACGGCCAGCGCCCCCAGCACGTCGCGCAGGCCAGGCCCGCGCAGCCGCGAGTTGAGTATCAGCGCCGCCACCACCAGGTCGGCCGAGGGGTCGTCCAGCTCGTCGGCGAACAGCCGCAGCGCGTCGGGCAGCGCCATCCGGGAGTGCATCCGGTCGACCAGCGCCCGCAGGTGCGGCCTGAGCATCGGCGCGGCGGCCCTGATCGAGGCCGGAATGGCCTGTTCGAGCCCGGCGGCGCCGGCGATCGTGTCGCGCAGCGACTCGGTCCAGGCGGCCAGGCCTTCGAGGCGGCGCATCGACCCGCGTTCCTCCGAGGCGCCTCCTGACAGCCCGCGCCACGCGAACACCAGCAGCACCGCCCCCACCGCGACCACCGGCCAGCCGGTGACCACCATGATCAACGCCGCGCTGACGCCGGCGATGGCGGTGCGGGTGGTCAGCATCCTGATGACCTCGCGCTTGGGCCTGCCGGGGTGGGGACGCATGCCGTACAGGGAAAGAAAGAGCAGGAACAGGCCGCCGCCGGTGGCGGCGCCCGCGAGCATCGTGAAGGGGTCGAGGTTGATCATCACCAGTTCCCCAGGTCGGCCTGCACGGGAGCATGGGGTACGGCGTGGCCGTCGGGACCGGGCGCGAAGATCTCGCTCGACAGCACGCGGCCGTCGCAGCCGTTGACCTCGCGCACGCTGGAGACGAATCGGCGCAGGCTGCCGCCCTGGTCGTAGTCGTTGTGCTTCTCGATGAAGACGACGAAGTCGATGGCGCCGGCGATGAGCATGTGCGTGGCGTCGATGGGCAGGCGCTCGTTGGCCTGGAGGGCATAGGTGGCGATGCGGTTGAAGACCTCCATGCTGGAGTTGGCGTGGATGGTCGACAGGGAGCCGTCGTTGCCCTGGGTCATCGCGTTGAGCATGGTGACGATCTCGTCGCCGAGAACCTCGCCGACGATGACGCGGCTGGGGTTCATGCGCAGGCTTCTGCGGACGAGCTCGGCCATGGTGATCTCGCCCTGGCCCTCGGAGTTGGGCAGGCGCTGCTCGAAGGCGACCACGTTCGGGTGGAGCTCGGGGAACTGGTCGAGTCCCAGCTCCAGGGCGCGTTCGACGGTGATGAGACGCTCGCCGGACGGGATCTCGTTGGCCAGGGCGCGCAGGAGCGTGGTCTTCCCGGCGTTGGTGGATCCGGCGATCATGATGTTCTGGCGGGTGGCGACCGCCGCCTGGAGGAACCTGGCGATGTCCGGGGTCAGCGTGCCGTTGCCGACCAGGTCGGGCAGGAACACCTTGCCCAGGCGGCTGCGGCGGATCGAGACGGCCGGCCGTACCGTGACGTCCATGACGGCGCTCAGCCGGGAACCGTCGGGCAGGCGCAGGTCGAGCTGGGGGTTGGCGGTGTCGAACGGGCGGCTCGACAGGCCCGAGTAGGCGGCCAGGATCTGGATGAGCTCGACGAGTTCGTCGTCGGAGTCGGCGACCGGCTCGTGCAGCGACTCGCGGCCGTCGGCGTAGGAGACGAAGACCTTGTCGTGGCCGTTGATGTCGATGTTCTCGACCTCGGTGTCGTCGAGGAGCGGCTGCAGGCGGCCGACGCCGAACAACGCCGCGTGGATGCCCGCGGCCAGCCCTTCCTCCTCCTCGATCGTCGGCGGGGTGCGGCCCATGCCGATCTCGCCGCGCGCGTGCTCCTCCAGGACCTGCGAGATGAGCGCCCTGGCGAACTGGCGCTCGTCCTCGCCGGTCATCGCGGGCAGGCCGTTGGCCTGGTCGATGCGGCGCTGGTGAGCCAGGCGGTCGCCCACTTCCTGGCGGAAGCGCTTGACCAGGGAGTGGTCGATCACTGGTAGTTCACCAGCCTTCCCGCCAGGTCGCGTGCCGTACGGATGAGGAGAGATCGGTCGAGGCGGCCGCCCCACTCGCCGCGTAGCAGTTCGGCGCCCTTGGGGTCGTCGGCCAGGCCGTGGACGAACTTGACGTTGGGGCCGACGACGCGGCGTACCTCCTCGATGGAGGCGCGGTAGCGGCGCGGGTTGGCGATCACCACGACGCCGTGGGCCTTGGTGATGGACAGGCGCTCGCGCAGGTGCGCGACGTGGTCGAGGCTGGGCCTGGTCAGCAGGACGGTCACCGCGGCCTCGTTGATGAGGTCGTTGACCTGTGGATAAGTTCCGAGGCGGCCGCAGTCGGCGATGACGTCGGCGTTGGGCATGCCCGCCAGCGAACGTCCCAGGGGTCCCCACAGCCACGTCAGACCCGCCGCCTGCTCACCGTGCGTGAGCCCGGCCAGCACGTCGAGCCCGCCGACGATCTTCTGGGTGTGCTCGTGGATCTGGGCGGGCTCGATCCCCCTGCGGGCGACGGCGCCCAGGCTGAGCAGCCCCTTTCCCGGGTTGAGCACGCCGCCGTCGGCGGCCGGCAGCCGGTAGGCCAGATCTCCTCCCGCGGGATCGCACTCGGCGAGCAGCACCGGCCGCGGCCACACGGCGGCCAGGGCCGTCGCGGCGGTGGTGACGCCCGGCGCGCCCTTGTCGGCGGCCAGCACGATCAGCGCCACGTCAGCGGGCCCCCGGGAGTTCGGCCACGGCGATCTCCCCGCTGGAGGCGTAGCCGACCACCTCGGCCGAGACGGCCGTGTCGACGATCACGGTGACCAGGCCCTTCTCCCCGACGCCGTGGACCAGCGCGCTCGCCGCCAGAACCCTGGACCGCTCGGTACCGCTGCGGCTGGGAACGTGCACCACCTGGACCCGGTCACCCTTGATCAGGCCTTCTGGCATCTGCCCGGGTTTCAGTGCCAATCCCACCTTGGCCTTTCCCGGTCCGAGCTCCTTACTGGCGTTTATCCCCATGTCATTCGTGAGCAAGGTGCCGGGCAGGATGGTGACGGCGGCGAACGATTTGATCACCTCTCCGCGCTGCGACCACGGAACGTAGTCAATGCCGGTGTCGGCGATCTGGACTTCTTCCAGCGCTTGTTCGGTGAATTGCTGGCCGGCGCCCACCTGCTGGATCACGCGGACCGCGGAAATACGGTCGCCGCTGCGCATCACCAGAAGCGTGGTCGCCAGGGCGCCGCCCAGGATCAGGAGGACGGCGAGTGCGGCCAGTGCGGGCTTACGCTCGCGTGGGGGTACGGGGAGCTTGCGCTCGGCGGAGAGCGCACCACTTGGCCCCGCCGAATTCGTGGCGGGTTTCTCACTGGTCCTCATGGGTGGGGGGCTCCCATATGCGAAATTGTAGAATTCACGCCATTATGTGCATCCACGTGCGGGAGTGGGGCGGGAATGCGGTGACCAATGCTCGTTTCGCAGGTGGGGGCCTGTCAACACCAAAACGGTAGACCGGTTGGGTTGGGTTGGTTGATTCAGACCGAAATTTCGTGATACAGGGCGCAGAAATCACAGGTGTCACGGGTGTCACAGCGCTGGGGATCTTGATGTGATATTTGGGGATCTTCTGAACGGGTTCAGGTTGTGGGATCATTCGGGACATGGCCAGTCGTGTGCGGTCGTTCCTTGCCCGTCCTGGTGTGCGGGCGTTTGTGGGGCGGATGGCTTCCGCCCGGGTGTCGCGGAGGGTGGCCGGGAGGCTGCATCGGGCGGCCAGCGGGCTGGCGGCGGTGACCTCCGAGGTGGACGCTTATGCGGGCCTCCTGGAAGAAAAGGCCGACGCCCTCCACGCCAAGACCCACCCCCACAAATCCCCCTAACCCCACCCTCGGCCCCCAGCCCCCTCCACCTCGACACCCACCCCCACCACGCGCTTCCACGACCCTCAGGCGCTTCCCTCCGGTCACGGCCCCCCGTCCGCCCGCAGGCACTTCCCCACCGCCCCTCTCGCGCCCCACGTCCCGCGACACCCCACCCCGCAGACTCCCCCCTCGCGCCCCACACCCGCGGCACCCCTCCTTCCGCTCACGGCGCCCACCCCGCCCCGCAGGCACCCCCCGTCACGGCGCCACATGTGGTTCCCCGCCAGTCCCCGCCACCGCGACCACGCCTCCTCATCGCCGTCGACTTCGCCTCCTTCCTCCCTCGAAAACGTCACGCTCCGTAATCGACCGCTCCTCACCGCTGTCCGCGATTCCGGAGCGGCCGATCGCGGCCCGACACGCCCGTCAATCCCCAAGCTCCCCCTGGCCAAAGCCCTGGTCACAGCCTGCGTCCACAGGGTTATCCACAGACCGCGCCCCAAGTCCTGGCAAAATCTCCCAATGTTTTCCACAGGTCCGTTTCGTTGTCCACAGGCGAGCCCGATCATGCCCGTGCCGTCAATCCGCGGGCCTAACCTCACTTCTGGCGTTACCGTGACGCCGAGGTCCGACCCCCTGCGAGGAGACGGCACATGCGGATCATGCTCACCGTGCTCGGCGAGCAGGGCGACCGTGACGTGGTGGTCGAGCTCGACGACGGCGTCACCGTGGCCCGGGTGGCCGAGGCCCTCGACGGGGGGCGGGAGCCGCTGGCCAAGGTCGTCAAGCTGCCCCGGTCCCGGGCGCCGTATGGGATGTCGTCGGCGCCGCCGTACCCGCAGCATCAGGAGCGGGCGATCCCGCGCGTCCCCGAGCAACGCGAGCCCGAGCGGGGCGACGGGCTGGGGCAGGAGGGTCCGGCGCTGTGGCGCGGCGGGCGGCAGGTCGACTCGCGGGCGCTGGCCAGGGCGGTTCTCCATGACGGCGACCGGATCACGCTCGAACGCCATCTGGCCCGCGCGACCGTCACCGAGGAGCCGCTCGGCGTGGCCGAGGTGCGGATCGTGGGTGGTCCGGGGGCGGGAGCGGTCCACCGGCTGAGCCTGGGCTCGCATGTGATCGGCTCCGATGCCATGTGCGCGATAGCCGTACCGGATCCTGTGCTGGCGCCTGAGGCGGCGACGCTGCGGATCACGCCCGAGGCGATCACGATCGAGCCGGTGCGCAGGGAGCCGCCGCCGGGACCGCGGCGGCGGCGGATCAAGGGCCGCTACGCCGAGGAGCTCACCGAGCTGGCCGAGCGCGACGACCAGCGCGAGGCCGACCGCTGGGAGGCGTCCGAGCGCGCCCGATATCTCGCGCCCGCCGACGACGACCTGCGGGCGGTCTGGCCCGGCGGTCCGCCGGAGCTCGACGGCAAGCCGCTGGCCGAGGCCGCCGACTGGCCGGAGCATGCGTTGCTGACGTGCGGGTCCTCGGTGTTCGCGCTGGGTGCGGTGGAGCCGCGCGACGCCCATCTGGCGCCTGCTCCCGAGGGTGGTGTGGCGTATAACCGGCCGCCGAGGCTGCGGCGTCCCGAGCCGGAGCGCAGGTTCGAGCGGCCCGCGGAGCCGCGCAAGAACGAGGGGATGCGGCTGCAGTTGCTGGCCGCGTTCCTGCCCGCCGTGCTGGGGGTGGTGCTGACGCTGGTGCTGGGTCAGTGGTACTTCCTGCTCATCGCGCTGATGACCCCACTGATCATGATCGGCCAGTGGTGGAGCGACCGGCGCCACGGCAGGAAGCAGCACCGCCAGGCGATGCGCGAGCATCAGGAGCGGCTGGCGGAGTACGAGCGGGTGGTCGAGCGGGCCCGCGCCGACGACGAGGTGGCCAGGCGTTCCGACGCCCCCGACCCCGCCGAGGTGCTGCTGACCGCGACCGGCCCGCGCAGGCGGCTGTGGGAGCGGCGCATCCACGACCCCGACGCGCTGCGGCTGCGCGTGGGGCTGGCCGACCTGCCCGCCAACCTGGAGCTGGTCGAGGAGAGCGGCGGCGGCCGGCTGGACCCGCCGCTGTGCGCCAGCGTGCCCGTGGCCCTGGCGATGCGCCGCCTCGGCGTCGCCGGGGTGACCGGGCCGCGCGAGACGTCGACCGCGCTGGCGGGCTGGCTGATCGGCCAGGCCGCGACCCTGCACAGCCCGCGTGACCTGGCCGTGGTGGTGCTGTCCGCGCATGCCGACGGGGAGCGGCGCTGGAGCTGGGTACGCTGGCTGCCCCACTGCGCCCCACGCGGCGGGGAGGACTGCCTCGTCCTGATCGGCGCCGATCCCGACTCGGCCGCGCGGCGGGTGTCCGAGCTGGCCGCCCTCATCGACGAGCGCCAGAACACCGCCATCCCCGAGCTCGGCAAGATCCCCACAGGCTGGGACGATCTGGGCGGCCCCGAACCTCCCGCCTTCTCCACCTACGACGAGCGTCCCTACGACGTCCTGGTCGTCCTCGACGGCGCCCAGGCCCTGCGCGGGCTGCCGGGCATGCCGCAGGTCCTGCGCCACGGCCCGCGCGCGGGCGTCTTCACGCTCGCGCTCGACGAGGACCAGCGCCTGCTGCCCGAGGAGTGCGCCACGGTCGCGACGTGCGGGGCCGATGGTCTGGTACGCCTGCGCGGCGGCGGCCTGGACGCCATCGGCGCGGTGCTGGCCGACCAGGTGTCCCCGCAGTGGTGCGACCGGCTGGCCAGGTCGCTGGCGCCGATCCGCGACGTGAGCAGGGACGACCCGTCGGGCAATCTGCCGGAGTCGGTACGCCTGCTCGACCTGCTCGGCCTGCGTGCCCCGACCGGCCAGGACATTCTCGCCGGATGGCGCGACACCGGGTCCACCAGGGCGTTGATCGGCATGGGTCCCGACGGCGCGTTCCCGATCGATCTGCGGCTGGACGGTCCTCATGGGCTGGTCGCGGGCACGACGGGCGCGGGGAAGTCGGAGCTGCTGCAGTCGCTGATCTGCTCGCTGGCCGTGGCGAACCGGCCGGACCAGCTGGCGTTCGTCCTGATCGACTACAAGGGCGGGGCGGCGTTCAAGGAGTGCGCCCGGCTGCCGCACACGGTGGGCATGGTCAGCGACCTCGACGGGCACCTGACCCGGCGGGCGCTCGACTCGCTGGGCGCCGAGATCCGGCGGCGCGAGCGGTTGCTGCTGGACGCGGGGGCCAAGGACATCGACGACTACACCGACCTCCGGCGGCCATCTCCCGGCGGCCGGGACGTCACCGGGTCACGGCTCGGCAGGCCGTACGCGGCTTCCTCTGCGGACGGCCTGCATCCGGGGGTGCGGCCCGCGATGCCGCGGCTGGTGCTGATCATCGATGAGTTCGCGGCGCTGGTGGCGGAGTTGCCCGACTTCGTGGCCGGGCTTGTCGACATCGCGCGGCGGGGCCGGTCGCTGGGCGTTCACCTCATCCTGGCCACGCAGCGCCCGGCCGGGGTCGTGACGGCTGACATTCAGGCCAACACCTCGCTCCGGATCGCGCTGCGGGTGACGGAGCCGGTCGAGTCCACGGATGTGATCGACCTGCCTGACGCGGCGCACATTCCCAAGTCGGCGCCGGGTCGCTGCTTTGTGAAGTCGGGGGCTGGGGCGGCGGTAGCCGTACAGACTGGGCGGGTGGGGGGTCGCGCGCCCGGCGCGGCCGCGGACGAGGGCGGCAGGCGGCGCGCGGTCCGCGTGGTCGAGCTGGACTGGCGCGCCCTGGGCAAGTCGCTGCCCGCGGCTCCGGAACCCACCGAGACCTCGGCCGTCACCGACCTCACCCTGCTGGCCGACGCGCTGACGGAGGCCGCCAGGCTGGCCGCCGTACCGCCCCAGCCGAGCCCGTGGCTGGAGCCCCTGCCCGACCAGCTCGTCCTCCCCTTCGACGGTGACACACCACAGGCTGGCGACTTCGATGGCGGCGCACCGCGGCCCGGTGGGTTCCGCGAGGTGGAGCCGCTGGTGTTCGGCGCCACCGACCGGCCGTGGGCGCAGGACCGGCGGCCGCTCACCCTCGACCTCGCCCACGGTGGCCACCTGCTCATCGCGGGCGCCTCGCGAAGCGGCAGGTCCACGGCGTTGCGGACGATCGCCGGTGCCATAGCGGCGCGCACCTCCCCCGCCGACGTACACCTGCACGCCGTCGACTGCGGCTCCGGCGCCCTTCTCCCCCTGGTCGCGATGCCACACTGCGGCGCCGTGGTCACCCGCGACCAGTTGGACCGGGTCGAGCGCCTCCTGTCCCGCCTGCGCGCCGAGGTGGGCCGCCGCCAGCAGATCCTCGCCGAGGCAGGCCATGCCTCCCTGGCCGAATGCCGGCAAGCGGGGCACCGGCTGCCCTGGCTGGTGCTCATGCTCGACCGCTGGGAGGGATACGTGGCCGCTTTTGAGGCGTACGACTACGGCCGCCTCACCGAAGCCCTCCTCCAGCTCCTGCGCGAGGGCCCGGCGGTGGGGTTGCGGGCGGTGGTGACCGGCGACCGTTCCAGCCTGCTGGGCCAGGTCTCCACGGTCTTCGACGACCGCCTCATCCTCCGTCTGGCCGACCAGGCGGACTACGCTCTCGCCGGCCTCCCCCTTAAGGACCTCCCCGCCGCCATGCCCCCCGGCCGCGCCCTGTCCACCGGCGAACACGGCGTGGTGGAAAGCCAGATCGCTCTCCTGACCGAAGACCCGTCCGGCCAGGCCCAGGTGGCGGCCCTGCAAACACTGTCCAGAGCCACCGCCCCCGCCGACCTCGACGAAGACCAGCACCCCCTGCGCGTGGACGCCCTTCCCATGCGCATGACCGCCGACCAGGCTTTGGCCCTGCGCCCGTCGTTCACCGCCCCGTCCCCGCTGTGGGCCCTCCTCGGCGCGGGGGGCGACGCCCTGGCCCCGATGGGCATAGACCTCCTGGCCCACGGCCCAGGCGCGGTGATCGCCGGCCCGCCGAGATCCGGCCGCTCCTCGGCCCTGATGACCGCTGCCCACTCCCTGATCGCCCAGAACACCCCCGTGATCGCGGTGGTCCCCCGCCGCAGCCCGCTACGCGACCTCGAAGGCGCCACGGCCATCCTGGACGGCAACGGCACCGGCCTCCAGGAGTTGGTGGCCCCGCTGACGAGCTACGTGGTGATCGTCGACGACGCCGAACTCATCAACCCCGACGCCCCGCTCGGCATGGCCCTGGACGAGATCCTCCGCACGGGCCGGGACGGCGACCACGGCCTGATCATCGCCGGCGCGACCGGCGACCTGGCGACGGCCTACCGCGGCTTCGTCGCCGAGGCCCGCAAGTCCCGCACCGGCCTCCTGCTGTCCATCCAGAGCCCGGCCGACGGCGACCTCTTCACGGTACGGCTCCCGCGCGGCGCCGTAGGCGGACCCCCGGGCCGCGGCCTCCTCCTCACCATGGGCACCACCACCCCCATCCAAACCGCCCTCCCTTCGCTTCCCGCCCAGCCTCCGTGAGTTCCTGACCCCGCCTGAAGGACCGTTTCCGTAAGCACTCAATCCGCGGCCGTTCCATCACCCCCTTCCAGGGCACCGCATGGGGCTTGCCCGGCGCACATCGCGGTGGGTTGTCGGCACAAGGCGCACCTCCCGAGCGGGGGTATTTCTCCAGGTGTGGAAAGTGATCTTGCTGGAAAGTAATTGATCGGCGGGCGGGGGCCCGCTTCTTCGGGGGGAGAACGACGTGTCTGTAATCGAGGGTGTCGACGGCGCAACGTCGACCACTGTAGGTGATCTTTCGGCTACCGGGGTGGAGGCGGAGAGGAAGGCCCGTCGTCCGATCCGGGAGTTGATGGGTGACCGGCTGCTGGATGAGCTGCTGGCCCGCTCCCGGGACGAGGCCGGAGGGCTGCGGCTGACCGGTGAGGGCAGCATGCTGGGCGAGCTGGTCAAGGCGGTGCTGGAGCGGGCCTTGGAGGCCGAGCTGGGCGCGCATCTGGGCTACACCAAGCATGACTTCGACGGGTACGGGACGGGCAACTCCCGCAACGGCAAGATCCGCAAAACGGTGCAGACCGGGGTCGGGCCGGTCCGGGTGGCCGTGCCCCGAGACCGGGCCGGGAGTTTCGAGCCGGCGCTGATCCCCAAGCGGGCCGGGCGGGTCTCCGGCGGCCTGGACGACATGATCATCAGCCTGTACGCGCATGGCATGAGCGTGCGCGACATCACCCACCATCTGGAGCAGGTGTATGGCACACAGTTGTCGGCCGAGACGATCTCACGGATCACCGGACAGGTGATGGAGGAGGTCAAGGCCTGGCAGCGGCGCCCGCTCGACCCCGTCTACGCGGTGGTCTTCCTGGACGCCGTCGTGGTCAAGGTCCGTGACCAGCACGTGGTGCAGAACAAGCCCGCCTACATCGCGGTCGGCATCGACACCGACGGCGGCAAACACGTGCTGGGCATCTGGATCGCCACGACCCCGGACGGGGCACCGGCAGCCGGGGAAGGCGCCGGGTTTTGGCGCACGGTGGTCAATGACCTGCGCACCCGCGGCGTCGCCGACATCCTCATCGCCTGCTGCGACGGCCTGCCCGGCTTCGAGAACGCCATCCACGCCGCCTTCCCGCACACCACGGTCCAGGCCTGCATCGTCCACTTGATCCGCAACAGCCTGCGGCCGGTGCCGCGCAAAGACCGTGCCGCGGTCGCCGCCGAGCTGAAGACGATCTACACCGCGCCCTACGCCGAGGCCGCACTCGACGCCCTGGCCGCCTTCGCCACCGGCTCGTGGGGAGCGCGCTATCCGCAGACGGTCAAGGTCTGGCAGAACGCCTGGGAGCAGGTGATTCCGTTCCTGGCCTTCAGCCCGCCGGTGCGCAGGCTGCTCTACACCACCAACACCATCGAGTCGCTGAACTACCAGCTACGCAAGGTCACCAAGGCCCGCGGCCACTTCCCGACCGACGACGCCGTCGTCAAACTCCTGTGGCTGGCCATCATCAACATCGAGGACAAACGAGCCCGCGAACGAGCCGCCAACAACGCCGATGACAACAGCCGCAGCGGCTACCCCGGCAGACTCGTCGAAGGACAGCGGACCCACGGCTGGATCGAGGCCCTCAACGAACTCGAGCACGCCTACCCAGGCCGTATCCGGTAAAGCAACCAAAACCAACCACAAGATCAACTTTACACACTACGAGTTACAAGCTCTCCCGAGCTGCGCGCACGGGGCGCACCTTCCGGGTTGTCGGCATGGGGCGCACCGCCTGGGTTGTCGGCATGGGCGCATATCCCGGGTTGTCGGCCAGGGGCGGTGGGCGGAGGAGTTGGGTGGGGGCGTTGGGAACGCGTCAATGTGGTGTAGGGAGGGCGTCAAGATCGCTGGGGTGGGGTCGGTGGGGTGGTTGTGTTTGGGGGGAGGGGGATGCAATGCCCGATCTTGGCAGGCTGCTCAATCACGGACACGCACGGCCCAGTGGCGCCCCGCCCGGGACGCGCGCGGACCAGCCGATGTGGAGGGATTCAGGACCAGACAGCGAAGCGGCTCCGCGCTGGGGTGAGGCGGGGATGGATCGAGGGCGGGTGCGGCGGCTGGCCGAGGATCTGACGGAGCAAGGGGTGCCGCCTCTGGCCCAGGCGCTGGAGAAGATCGTGGGGCTTCGGGTGATCGAAGCCTCGCCGACCGCGTTCACGCTGAGCCTGTTCGTCGCCTACACCGAGGCCGAGGGGTATCTGGCCCAGCGTGTACGGCGGCGGCTGCAGCGGGTCTCGGAAGCCAGCGCCAAGCTCATGGACGGACGGCAGAACTGGAAGCGGGGCGAGGACGCCAGCACGGTGTCGCCGGAGACGTTCAATGCCTGATCCCTGGGAGCGCGTCCCGGAGGCGACCGTTGCCGCGCTGGGCTATGGGAAGTACCTCGCGCATGCCAACATCGGGCTCGCCACCGCCGCCTGCGCGGTCGTGTGGGGCGGGTGGCCGTTGCTGGGCAAGCTTTATGTGCATCAGTACGACACGGGTGCCCTGGCGGCGGCGTACCAGGTGCTTGAGGATGCGGCCGGCGATCTCGGGGCAGGACGGACGAACATCGCGGATCTTGTGGCCGGGCTGAGTGCCGAGCAGTGGCCAGGGGATGATCGCCGGGACTTCGACGCCTGGATGCGTACGCTCGGCAGCGACCTGCTGTCCGAGGAGATGTCGGCCCGGCTGCTCGGGATCATGTTGCTGGTCAGCGCTTCGTTGTTGTTCGCGTTCATCGTCTACACCTCGGCGGTTGTGTTGCGGTTGGTGTGGCTTGCCGTACAGGTGCTGCGAGCTTCTTTCGGGGGTGGGGTGGGGTTTCTCGCGGCGCAGGTGGCGGCTGGCAAGCAGGCGCGGGTGTTGTTCGCGCAGTTCCAGGCGCAGGAGGCGCGGCTGACGACGGCGCTCAACGGGATCGCGACGGCCATCGCCGCCGGGCTGGGAGCCAAGGTCGCCAAGGACAGCCTGACCGGCGACCGGCAGGGACTGCTCGACCTACGGCAGGCGACGATCAACCAGGGACCGGCGCTGGTGTGGGGGTTCGCCAACCATGTGGAGCGCAACCTGACGGCGAAGATGATGACGGGTCGTTCACCGCTGTTCTCGGGCCGGGACGCCCGCGCGGGAACGGGCGCCAAGGGCCAACCCAGGCCCATGCCCGCTTCTCCCCACGACCTGACCCCGACCAAGTGGCAGCTCGGCGCCGCGGCCAAGGGCGCCATGGACGTGATCAGCGGCCGCATGCCCACCGGCTTCCTTCTGCCAGATCGCTACGAAAGCGGCGCGTACCAGGGATACGAGGACATTGAGCGACGACTTTAGGCATTCCTTCGGCTTCGACCCCGACGAGATGCACACCTTCACCGGCGACTTCCTCGCGGCGCTCAGCCAGGTACAGGAGGAGATGGCAGAGCTGACCGGCCAGGGACACGCCGCGGACGGCCAGGTGACGGTGGCGTACTCGGAGCTGAAGGGCGTCCACAACCTCAAGATCGGCCCACGCGCGATGCGACTGGGCGCCGACACGCTCGCCGAGACCATCCTGGAGGCCATCGCGACCGCCAGAACCGACCTCCGCACCCAGGCCGCCGACCTAGTCACCAACTCCCTGGGCAACACCGCCGACCTCGAAGACACGGTGACCACCCTGGCGACCACCGCGGAAGACGCCCTGGCCCGCAGCCTCCACAACACCACCACCCTCACCAACCGCCTCCGCTGACCCGCCCAACACCCGCACCCCCAGCACCAGCCAGTACGGCAAGCCGCCCCGCACGGCGGCCAAGGTGCTGGCGTGGCACCGGTAAGACCACAGGACGCGGGACACGAGGCGTGAGACACCCACAGGACACGGACCCTGGACACCCGACGCGTGACACGAGGCGCGGAGCACCCAGAGAGCACGGGCCCAGGACGCCAGGCGCGCGGACCGCGTGGCACAGGACACCCACAGAGCACGGGGTCGCGAGGCGCGTGGCACAGGACACCCACAGAGCACGGGGTCGCGAGGCGCGAGGCGCGAGGCGCGAGGCGCGAGGCGCGAGGCGCGAGGCGCGAGGCGCGAGGCGCGAGGCGCGAGGCGCGAGGAACCCACAGAGCACGATCCTGGGACGCCAGAGGCGCGGAGTGCGTGGCACGGGGACACGAAGCGGTTGGTGGGCAGGCGGAGTGGGCGGGGTGGCTGACAGGCGCGAGGTGGCGGGAGCGAGAAGGCAGGGAGGCAGGGAGGCGGGGAGGCCCGGAGGTGGCGAGGCCGGAGACGGGGAGGCCCGGAGGTGGCGAGGCCGGAGACGGTGAGGGTGGGGGTGGTGTTTGGGGGTGGTGGGGTGGGAGAAAGGTGGGTGTTGTCCGGGGAAAGGTGGTTCACCACTACTCTGGGGCGCGTCGTGTGATCGGGGAGAGGTGACATGCAGACCAAGAAGGACCTCTACCAAGCGCACCGCCTGATGCAACAACGCCTGGGCATGGCGCTGCTGCAGGCCGAGCCGGATGTGCCGGAGTCGCCCCTGCGCCGCCAGAACATCGCGATGTTCGGCGGCATCCTGGTGGCTGTTCTGATCATGGCGGTGTTCGGGATCTGGGGTCTGGTCAGCCCGGGTGGTGCCACGAAGCTCACCGAAGCGGGCCAGCTCCTGGTGGAGAAGGAAACGGGCGCCAAATACGTCTACAGCCAGAAACAGAGCAGGCTGCTGCCGGTGGCGAACTATGTCTCGGCGCGGCTGATCCTCGACACCCCGGACGTCAAGACGCGCAGCGTGGCGTCGGCGTCGCTGGACGAGCTGGCCAGGGGGCCGCTGGTCGGCATCCAGGGGCTGCCTGACTCCCTTCCCCCTCGGGACAAGCTGGTCAAGGCGCCCTGGTCGGTCTGCGTGGTGGACGGGCCCGACCCTGCGGGGGGCGTGAAGCAGTACACGACGATGATCGGCGGGATCGACGTCGGCGGGCGGCCGGTCGGCGCCGGGGTGATGGTCGTCATGGACGACCACGGTCAGAAGTGGGCGATCTGGAACAACCACCGCATGCGGATCAACGACTCCGGTGTGAGTGCGCTCAACGCCAAGCCACGCAAGGTCCCCGCCTCGTGGCTCAACGCGGTCAAGGTCGGCGTCGACTTCGCGGGGCCGAAGGTGGCCGAGCGCGGCAAGAAGGTACGCGGCCCGGACGGCAAGGTGACCGCGATCGTCGGCCAGGTGTTCAAGGTGCCGTCGATGACCGGGGGCCCCTCACGCTGGTACGTCCTCCTGACCGACGGCCTGGCCGCGATCACCGAGACCCAGGCCCTTCTCCTGCTGGAGGACCCGGCCACGAAGAAGGCGTACGGCAACCGGAGCGCCCAGCCGATCCAGATCGACGCCGCCTCCGCCAACGCCTCCCCGTCCCGCCAGCAGATCGCCGGCGCCGGGCTGCCCGAGACCCTGCCCAAGGCGATGACGCTGCCCGCGACGGCGCCACTGTGCTCGGTGTACGGCGACACGCTGAAGGGCTCGTTCTCCGCCAAGATCACCGGGGGCAGTTCGCTGGCCCTGCCGACCCCGGCGTCGAGCGGCGGCCAGGACCGGGTGGACCAGATCCTGCTGCCCCCGGGCAGCGCGGTGGTGGCGGGACAACTGCCCGGCGACGGACAGATCGGCTCGATCACCACCTACTTCCTGATCAGCGATCAGGGCGTCCGTTATCCGCTGCAGTCGGGCGACCAGATCGCCAAGCTCGGCTTCGAGGCCGGCGACGTGGCCCCGATCCCCGGCAACCTCCTCCAGCAGATCCCCACAGGCCCCACCCTCGACCCGGCCACCGCCCTGTCCCCCCTGACCGTGGCCAGCCGGTAAAACGTGCCGAGCCGGTAGAACCGTGCCGAGCCGGTAGAACGGTAGCGAGCCGGTAGAACCGTGGCGCGCCAGCAATAGTGGCGCGCCGGTAGAACACAGGACCATGCCGACTGCACCCCAGGCAACCGGCAAAACTCCTGACGGCCGCCAAGCAGACACCCCCAAAGAACACCAAACCTACCCTGACCCCCTGTCAAGGCACTAGACCGGAAAAAGGCCCGCACATTAGGATCACTTCCGGTCGTGACAAAAGGGGGATCATCGGTGTCAGAAATCGAGCGGGACGAGCTGACCTACACCGCCTCCGGCCTACGCGACGGCACCCACGGCTACACCGACGAAGCAGCGGCCATCCGCCTCATCCGCAACGCCTACCAGCACGAAGCCCACCTGACCTTCTCGAACTTCGGCATGGTCCCCGGCACCGGCGACCTCCACGAGGCCTACGCCGAGCGCCACACGGAACTCGTCCACTATCTGGCCAACCTGACCACAGCCATGGAAGACGCCGCCCAAGCCCTGGCCGCGGCCGCCCGCAACTACAAAACGGCCCAGACCGCGAGCAGCCAACGGTGAACACCTTCGACCCCGCGCCCCTCGTCGATCTGGTCACCAACCTGGCCTACGCGGCCAGGAACATGGGCAGCGACGCAGACGAACGCCGCCTGCAGGAGGCGGCACAGGCGCACCGGCAACTCTCGCGCGACCTCGCGCTACTGGCCGAAGACCCGGTCCACGCCGCGATCGCCGGCTGGAGGGGCCAGGCGGCCACCGCGTTCCGGGAACGCTGGGGCAAGGTCTCCGACCCGAAGGTCATCGCGGAGATCATCAGGACCAACGAGGAGGTCGCCAGGATTCTGGAGGCTTCGGCACAGGCGTCACACCAGACGAAAAAGGCCCTGTACGAGCTGCTCCGCACCATCCTTGAGGCCATCGCGATCGGTTACGCGCTCTCGTTCGTCTCGGCGGGCGTCTCCGCGGCACTCGCGTACGGCAGGGCGATCCGCGCGGCCGGCCAGGCGGTGGGCCTGCTGAAATGGTTCCAGCTCACGGCCAGAGCCCTGGGCCTCGCCCTGCGACGCCTCCCCCGGCTGAGTGGGACCGGGCCGCTGGGCGCGTTCGACGCGGCGTTCACGAGCCGGTTCGCCACCACGCTGGCCGGCTACAAGAACGTCTACAAGATCGGCTTCAAGGCGATCATCGGCACCCAGATGGCCGCGCAGGGCCTGTCGGGCAACAGCGTCTTCAACCTGAGCCCGATGACGTTCACGCAGGCTTCGCGCATCGCGACGGCGGCGGCAACGTTCGGGTCGCTGGGCAAGGTGATCCTCTCGGGCGGCAGGGCGATGGCCGGCCGTAAAGGATGGGAGTTCGGCGCGGGGCTGCTGCAGGGCGCGTCCGGCTCGACGTGGGCGGCCAGCCTGGTGAAGTCCGGCGGGGACATCGGCGTCTCCGCGGCGGCGTTCGGCGCCTTCGTCTCCTCGCGTAATGGCATGATCGCCCTCAACCCGGCGCTGGCCGTGCTCAAGAACCCGCTCACGGCGGGTTTCCGCGTCATCATGCCGCTCAGCACACCGGCCGACGTCGGGAACGTTCCACGTTTCGAGGCACCGGAGCCCGGCGAGGTGCGGAAGGTGGGTTTCGTGCCGTTCGAGGGCGGCTCGCTCGCCGACATAGCCGCGAAGGTGTACGGCGACGCCGCCCGCTGGCCGGAGATCTACGAGGCCAACAAGGACACCCTGGGCTCCGGCACCACCCCGAAGCCCGGCACCCTGCTCAGGGTGCCCCTCGACCCCTAGATGCCAATCTCGGGCAAGATGCTGGTGTCGGGCTCCTTCATCTTGGGCATCGGGTCGTCGCCGATCGTCAGCTCGGCCGGATTCCAGACGGCCTTGGCCTCGATCAGGTTCGGCGCGCTCTGGTTCAGCGCGGACATCATGGGCAGCATCCGGGTGAACTGGCCGAAGGCGGCCCCGGCGATGGCCACGACGGCCGAGGCCTTCCAGATGAACTTGGTGTGGGAGCCGAACACTTCCTTCAGGCCCTTCCAGAGGCCGAAGATGGCCCTGGAAGCGGCGACACGGGCCTGGGCGTGCATGGGCGGGTACACCGTGGACGCCAGCACGTAGGCCGCGATCATGGCGATGACGAGGGCGTACGCGCCGACCAGCCAGGACAGGAAGTGGGTGACCGAGGCGGAGGTGTCAAGTGTGCGCCCGGCCCCCTGGCCGCACCGGTCGATCTCGTCGAGCGACTTGTCGAGAAGATCGACCTTTCCCATGAACGCCTGATAGGCCTCGCCGGTCCAGATCTTGTCCTTGCCCGCGTTCACCGCCATCGTCCGAACCGACTCACGCAGGAGCTTGATGGAGGACGACGACGGGCACTGGTCGTCGATGGAGGTGGTGGCCACGCTGAGCCAGTCCTGCGAGGCCTTCTTCATCGCGGCGGGATCGGAGATGATCAGGCCGAGTATCGCCGCGATCGGCGCGGCCTCCGGCAGCACCACGGTGGCCGCGGTCACCTCGGCGAAAGCGTTGCGGAAACGCTCGAAGTCGTCCTCGTAAGCCATGCCGGTCGGTCACTCCTTGCCGAGTACGGGCGGTGCGATGTCCTCGTCGCCGCCCCAGACGCCCTCATCCTCGGCGAGGTACGTGGAGCGTTCGCGGTCCTGGTTTCCGTCGCCGCCGGCGCCCGCGCCGCCCATGGGCGCCATCGGCATCATGGGCATGCCGCCGCCGTTGAGCGCCTTGGCGATGCTGCCCATGCCGGCGGCCCCGCCGAGGCCGCCGCCCGCGCCACCCCTGCCCAGCCCGTTGTCGGCGCCGGAGAAGCCGCCGGTGCCGGTGCTGGTGGGCATGCCGGTGAGCCGGCCGTCCGGCAGGGTGGGCGTCCGGTTGGTCAGGTCGTTCAGGCCGGGCACCTTCGGATCCACGCCCGCCAGGTCCGTCTTGGCGTCCTGCAGCCTCTTGTCCAGATCGCCGGTGTCGAGGTTCGGCGTGTTGGTCGTCGGCAGGTTCGGGTTGGGCATGTTGGGGCTCGGGGTGTCGGAGCCCGGCCGGTTGCCCAGGTTGCCGTAGTCCGGCTGCTTCGGCGTGTCGATCTTGTCGTCGATCTTGTCGATCTTGTCGGAGTCCTTGGGGTTCTTCAGGTTCAGGTCGTCCAGGTCGGTCGGCTTCTTGCCGAGGTCGCCGGGACCCTTCATGTCGTCGGGACCGGGCATCTTGAGCCCGTCGCCCGGTCCGCCGGGGCCCGTCTTCAGGCTCGACGGGTCGAAGCCGGCGCCCGTCGGCATCTGGGGTCCGGGCCCGCCCTGAGGCCCCGCGTTGGGCGGGGGCTTGCTCTTCTCGTGGGCGTCGTCGACATGCTGCGCGACGTCGCCCAGCGCCTTCTTCCAGGAGTCCAGGACTTCCTTGCCGTCGGAGAGGGCCTTGGCGGCGCTGTCGACGGTGTTGCGATGGGCCACGTTGAAACCGCCGCCGATGAACCCGAAGGTGCCGCTCGGCATGTCGATGACTCTGGTCTTCTCGCTCAGGCTCGTCAGGTCGCCACTGCGGTTCCCGATGTTGGTGCCGAGGTCTCTGACCAGTTTGGTGTTCATCTCGAACCCGCGATCCTTGGTCGCTGGGTCGACGACCGTCGCTCCGGGCATGGTCAAGCCGGCGAACGGGTCGGACGCGCTGGAGCTCCCTGTTTCCGCCACTACGCCCCCAAAAAGCTGATCACATCCATCCCATACGTTACGCCGATCCCACGCGTGCCGTACAGGAAACTTCTGGACATGTCGCCGAGAGCACACTTTGTGGGCCTAAAACCCACTGAGCAGGCACAACTCCACATCGACGCATAATTGTTATGGAGAGTTAACCTGATCTTCCCGGCAAGGTGCGACGTATGGTGACTAATGTGACCAAAGCGCCGACATTGTCTGACGTGGTATGTCAGCAGGTCACGTCAAGGCGCACCAGTGAACCAGCTGAAGGAGAAACGTGGGAGCCGAGCCGCAGACTCAAGTAAGCCAAGCCGACCTGACCGCCGCCATGCACCTGATCGAGAAGGCGGCCGAGGACATCCGGAAGATTCAGCTGAATCTCGACATGGCCGGTGCGTCCCTCAAGACCAACTGGGTCGGCGAGTCGCATGCCGCCTTCAACGCCGTGCACGTCAAGTGGCACGAGCGCATGGACGTCATCCTGGGCAGCCTGCGCCGCCTGGCCGCCAGCATCCAGGGAAGCGGCAAGAACTACGCCGAGTTCAACCGCGAGCGGACCGAGGCGCTGAACAGCATCGCCAACCTGATCAACCAGGCGCCGGTCACCCGCTGAACCCGTTCTGACCTCCCAAGACTGGAGACCACGTGTCCGACGACATCTACGACGTCACAAAGATCAACTACGGCGGCCTCTCCGAGGGCGAGACCGAGTTCGGCACCGCCTTCAAGAGCCTGGTCACCACGCTGGAGACCCTGCAGACCGAGCTCGACAAGAAGACCGCGATCTGGCAGGGCGAGGCCAAGGTCGTCTACGAGAGCGTCAAGGTGACCTGGCAGACCGAGGCCAGGGACCTGGCGCAGTTCGTGGACCTGCTGGCCAAGAACATCAATATCACCGGCATGAACATGCGGCAGGTCGAGAAGGTCAACTCGCAGATCTTCGACGGCCGCTAAACCGGTCCAGGGGGGATCGTGGGAGACTCTGGCGGCGTAGACGTAAGCCGCAAAGCGATCAAGGCACTGCGGACCGACCTAGAGGAAGCGCTCGGGATGCTCGATCCCACGCTCAAGCAGGGAACCCCGGCCCCCGGGATGAAGCCGGTCCTGCGCCCGGAGGGTGAGGCGTTCCAGGTAGGGCGTGGGGATGCGCTCTCGGGTTTCTGGCCTGCCGCCACCGGGTTCCAGACGAGCACGATGAACGCGGTCACGACGGTCTCGAACTCCTACAACATGATCAATGCGCAGGTGGGCAACGCGATCGACCTGTTCACGCAGGTCCTGAAGAACCTCGACGCCTTCGAGACCGGCGGGGCGGGCAAACCCGGCCAGGCGGAGGTCTGAGGAAGGGGGGTCCGTGCCCGAACAAGAAGGCACCATCAAGTACCAGATCACCAGCACGGAGTTCGACGGCGCGACGCTCGACATGCTTCGCGAAACGCTGAAGAACAACAAACCCGAACTGGTGAAGCTGGCGGCCGCCGAGCTCTCGTCGGCGAAGAAGCGGCTGGACAACCTGGTCGCCGTCCTGGACAAGCACCTCGCCGCGCTGGAGACATCCTGGCCGGCGGGCGACGACGCCACGATGGTCAAGGACCAGCTGCGCAGGCTCAAGGGATCGGCGGAGAACGTCTCCAAGGCGATCGCGTACGAGTCCGGCGGAAAGGCGTTCGGGGTGGCTCCCGCGCTGGTCTCGCAGGCGACCCTGCTGGCCGCGATGGGCGGCAAGAGCGTTCCCAAGGATCCGGGCAGTGACATCTCCTTCCTGGAGGCCGCCTACGAGGGCGGCACGGCCGGAACCGTGGTGGGCGCGGGGGTCGGCTTCTTCGTCGGCGGCGTGGGCACCGTCCCCGGAGCCGTGATCGGCGCCATCTCCGGCTCGATCATCGGCGGCATCACCTCGTTGTTCTCCGACACCCCCTTCGCCAACCTGTTCGGCGAGTCCAAGGAGGAGAAGGAGCGCAAGCTCGCCAAGGAGCACATCCAGAAGCTGAGCGAGCTGACCAAGATCAACAACGATCTGTTCCCCGACACGCTCAGAACCAACACGCCCGACTGGAACTTCACCTTCAAGGACCCGGCCCTGTCCCCGTACAACGGGTCGATGCCCAACGCGGGCGGACTGCCGACCGGGACGAACGTCGCCTTCGACCCTGACGCGCTAAAGGGCTTCGACCCGAGCCTCAACGGAGACCTGAACGCCGGCAAGCCCGGCCAGATCCCCGGGTTCGACGCGTTCGACCCGTCGAGCAAGCTGCCGGGCGGCGCCAACCTCAACGGCACCGGCATGGACGGCTCCGGCCTCGACGGCAGCGGCATGAACGGCGACGGCATGAACGGCGACGGGAACCTCAACGGCGGCGCCCCCAACGGGAACCTGCCCGGCACGCCCGGCTTCGACCCGAACGCGCTCAGCGCCCCCAATGGCAAGGGCGGCCCGGAAACGACCCTGGCCGGGTACAACCCCGAGCTGTCCACGTTCAACAGCGGCAACCCCGCCACCACGTACGGCAACAACGGAGTGGGCGCCGGCGGCCCGTCAGGCGGCATGAGCAACGGCAACGCCAACGGCGCGATGGGCGCCGTGCGGGCGTACGGCGGCGCGGGCTCGATGACGCCGATGATGCCCATGACCAGCGCGGGCAACAAGAGCGAAGAGGAAGAGCGGGAGCGCAGCACCTGGCTGCTGGAGGACGACGACGTGTTCACCAGCGACCAGAAGACCACCAACCCGCTGATCAACGGCAAGTCGAAGGGCAAGGCATGAGGCCCCCGGACGACTGGGGCCAGGCGCCCCCCTCGCTCGAACTCACTCCCAACTGGCCAGGGCTGGACGGGTACGGGGACCACGACGGCCCGCACATCGACCACACGCGCGTCAAGCAGATCCTCAAGGTGCTCAGGGAGGATCTGGGCGCCCTGAAGGGCAAGGCGGGCGAGCTCAGCGCGGGTGGAAGCGGCACCCCCGCGGACCTCAAGACCGCGGGCTACATCGGCCCGGAGCAGACCGGCAAGTGGGATGTCGCCAACTACTTCGGCCAGAACGCCACACAGGCGCACGAGGTGCTCAACGGCAAGTATCTGATGCTCATCGACCATGTCGAGAAGCTGGTCGAAGGCATCGAGAAGGCTGTGCGCAACTATGAAAAAGGCCACCAGGACAGCAGTGCTTAGGATCGGCAATGGCTGAGAACAAGGGCTGGGAGCCCATCCGGATCTACGACTACCTGGGCGACTTCGAAGAAACCAAGCTGACCAGGGACGAGATCGACCGGCTCCTCCAGGCCACCGACCCGGACAAGGTCGCCGCCGCCGGCCAGGCGTTCCTGACCGCGATGGAGCTGGTCGGGCCGCCCGACGGCAACCCCAACGCGGCGGAGGCGGGCCTCAAGGGCGCCCTGACCCGCGCCGCCACGGAGCTGGCGAAGGTGTGGCGCGACGACGGCGCGACGACGGCGCAGAACACCCTGCGCGCGCTGCACGCCACCGCAGGCGCGATCGGGGACGCCATGATGCACACGGCGGCGCCCCTGTCCGCCTACGCGCACACGTTGCGCCAGTACCGCTCCACCATGCCCTCGAACGCGACGCCGGAGAAGACCGGTGAGGTCGGCGGCACGACGGGCGATCCGGAGACGAACACTCCCAAGACGCCCGACGAGGCCGCGCGGGCGCATCTCAAGGCGCTCAACGGCGAGATCATCACCTACAACGGGCAGTTCGCCGACGGACTGGCCTTCGACTTCCCGGCCATCACGCCGATCGAGGTGGCCACCAAGAAGTCGGCCAAGATCGACCCGGGTGATGGCTCCAACGTGCCCACCGGCAAGGACGGGACGTGGCAGGGCGACAACCAAGGCACCGGAGGAACCGGCGGCACCGGTGGCACCGGAGACACGGGGAACGACGGCGTCCAGAAGCCCGGCGACCAGACACCCGGTGACAACAAGCCAGGGGACCAGAATCCGGGCGACGACAAGCCCGGAGACGACAAGCCCGGCGGCGACAACAAGCCTGGAGACGACAAGCCCGGAGATGAGAATCCGGGTGAGCAGAATCCGGGCGACCAGAACCCTGGTGACAAGGCACCGGGCGACGACAAGCCCGCGGACCAGAAGCCCGGCCAGGAACAGGAGAGCGTGCCCCCGGTGATCGGCGGCGAGCCGAAGACCGAGCTGTCCGACTTCCAGAACAACCCGCCGACGACACAGACGCAGACGCCCACGCCGACCACGACGCCGATCACCCCGACGACCACCGGCAACCCGCTCACCCCGACGGGGGTGATCACCAACGGTCAGCCGCCGCCCGGCACGGGCTACGGCACCGGCTCGACGGGTGGTCCGGGCGCGACGCCCGCGGTCCTTCGCGGAGGTACGCCCGGAACCAGCTCACCGTTCATGCCCTTCATGCCGGCGGCAGGAGGCGCGGAGAGCGGCGGCTCGGAGCGCGACCGGGACATCTACGACCCGGAGGGCGACGTCTGGGCCGTTCCCCATCACCTCAGCCCGGACCGCATCGGCTGACCCCTCACATGTCCATACGATCGCGGATCCGGTCGAGTTCGCCCATGGCATCCTCGACCACGCGGTTGTAGGCGGATTCCGCCATCCGGACGTCGGCGAGCATGCCGTCGGGGTCGTTGGCGTGCCGCATCGGGTTCTGGTCGCCGAAGGCCTTGTCCATGGCCTCCGCGATCTGGCTCTGGAGGTGGGCGATGGCCTCGGAGATCAGCAGCTTGATGCGGTCGGCGAGTTCGCCCGAGCTCAGCCGCATGGCCTTGGGATGGAGCGTGAGTTCGCTCAGGCCCGCGCTGGTGTACTCGACGAAGACCAGCCCGTCCTCGTCCTCCGCGCGGCCGACGAGCTCGGACAAGGTCTGCTGGAGCTCCCCCACCTTGGCGAACTGGCGCTCGGCCGACCGCATGACCTTGTCCAGGTCCTCGGCCCGGAACTCCCCTTCTTTCACGAAGCCCCTCCAAAGGGATGAAATTTTCGGAGAAGCCTACTTCACGCGGGCCCGGAGGTTCACGGCTTGCCCGCCGGCGCCGGGGCCTGCTTGGGCTCGATCCAGTCGAACTTCTCGTGCCCGTCCGGCAGCGCGCCCGGCTTGGGCGGCGCCTTGAACGACGGGTACTTGCCGCTGTCGAAGGTGATGCTCTTGAAGTCGATCGCCGCGTCGCCGCCCGGCGTCACGTAGCCGAACTGGTGGCGCTTCTTCAGCACCGTCGTCATCACCTCGCCCGCCGCCTTCAGCGTGGACGACAACGTCATCGTCAGGATCGCCGTCGTCGCGTTGACGCCCAGCGTCACGAACTTCTCCAGCAGCATCCCGGCCACCATCGTGTTGGGCAGCGCCTGCAGCCGCTTGGCGAAGATCAGCAGGCCCACCGCGGCGACGGCCAGGTTCGCCATCCGCAGCCAGAAGTTCCGGTAGCTGGCCGCCACCTCGTCGATCATGCCGCCGACGTCGCCCAGCGTGGAGCGCAGCGCGCCGATCTCCCGGTGGAAGATCCACAGCACCCGCTCGAACTCCTCGCGGTCGCGGGCGATCCAGCCGTCCTTGGAGGTGCTGATGAGCTGCGGGAGGAGCTGCTTGATGCCGTCGTCCAGCCGGGCGGCGACGCCGTTCTTCCAGTTGCTGGCGGCCTGCGCCATGCCGGGCTCGTTGGCGATCATGCCGCCCGAGATGATGATCGCGGGCGACAGGCCGAGCCCGATCTTGCCGACCTTCTTCAGGTACTTGTGCACCTTCGCGCCGAACGGCTCCGCCGCCGGTGGCGGTGAGGCGGGCACCACCGGCCCGGTGCCGGGCGGGCCGAACGTGGGCGTGGCGTAGGGATTGCCCGCATGGAACGGCACCGCGGTGGACGGCGTATAGCTCGGGATCGGCGTGGGCGGAGGATAGCTGGGCGGCGGCGGGTAGCTCATCAGCGGTACCTGACCTTGCTGGCCTCCTCGGCGGTGCGCCAGTTGCGCCTGGCCTGCTCCAGCCCGGCCGACCAGCCGTCCACGGCGCCCCCGGCCTCGCCGAGCGTCGTGTCGGCCCAGGTGCGCAGCTCCTCGTAGGCCCCGCCCATGATCAGCCCGCCGAACACCCCGAAGCCGAGCCCGTCCACCTGGGTGGTGCCGACCAGGCCGCGCACGAAGTCGACCGCGACCGCGAGCTCGTTGTCGACCCGGCCGCGCAGGTGGGTGATGGCCGTGGAGGTCACGTAGATCTCCTGCTTCGGCGCGGCGGCGATGCCGTTGGTCCCTGTGTTCGCTGAGGTGCCAGGCTGATTTATTGCCACAAATCCGGATTCTTGCCGACATTCAGCGCCATCCCTGCCGATAGCGCCGTTTTTCATGATCGGTTCAGCGAGCCGTCAGCCGGCGCTCGCCACCGGTTAACCCGCCGCCGGTGGCCTTCCCCTCATGGAGTACAGCGAACACGACCTGGACGACCTGGTCCGGGCCAGCGAACGCGGCATGCGCGAACTGCTCGACGCCATGGAAGGGCTGAAGGAGGCCTCGGGAGTGGGCGAGAGCCGTAGCGGCATGATCAACGCCGCAGTCGGCCCCAACGGCCGGATCAGCAAACTCAAGATCGAGGCCCGCGCGATGCGGCTCGACTCCGCCGAGCTGGCCGAGCAGGTGGTCGAGGCCGTCACCGCCGCCCAGGACGACCTCGACCGCGCCACCCGCGCCCTGCTGCCGCCCGGTGAGAACGCCGACCCGGCCGCCGTCATGCGGCAGTTCGAGGACCTCCAGGACGGCTTCGCCCGGGAGAGCGACGACCGCGTCGACCGCCTCCAGCGCATGCGCACCCGCGACCGGGACGAGTAGGCGCGGGTCAGCCGGACAGCCCCCGGATCCACGAGTACACGTCCAGCACGCCCAGAGCGAGCGGGAAGAGCGCGACGATCAGGATGACGTCCACGATGTCCCCGGCCCGGCCCCAGAACGGCGAGGGCCGCCCGGCGGGCAGCCAGAGCCCCAGCCCGAGCGCCAGTAGCGCGGCCCAGAGCAGTCCCAGCGCCAGCCCGGCCGCCGCGACCGTCCCCATGCCCGTGCTCATCCCGACGCCCAGCGCGACCAGGCCGGCCACACCGGTGACCAGCAACCAGACACGCTGGCCGAGCCCGTGGTAGACCCGCGAGCGCATGATCAGGGCCAGGCAGAGCACCGCGGCCATCGCCACGGCCATCCACGTGGACTCCATGACCAGGAGCACGAGCGCCCCGGCCCCGGTCAGCGCGAGGCCGATGATCATTCCGGTGGAGTAGCGGCGGGCCTGTCCGGTCCGCTCCAGCACGGCCGCGCTGTCGAGCCGCTGGTTGTCGGCGCGCAGTTCCTCGGCGTTGGTCGGCAGTTCGGGCAGCGGCACCCTGGCCATCTTGAACGACAGCCCGGGAACCATCGGGCTGAAGGCGATCAGCAGCGTGACGGTGATCGCGGCCACGCCGGCCGCCGGGACATCGAAGATCATGACGATGGCCGCCCCGATCGCGCCCACGACCGTGGCGATGGCCGTACCCAGGAATCCCGCGACGCCGTCGGAGGTGAGCGCGGCGCCGAGCGTGGCCACCAGTGCGGTGCAGGCGAGCGCGGCGAGCAGTTGCGGGGCGCCGACCACCCCCGAGCTCAGCGCGAACAGACCCCCGAGGAAGGCGTACGGCAGGGCCGTGTAGCCGATCAGCGCGCCGGCGAAGGAGTTGCCCACGGCCCGCGACAGCACCGTGCCGACGATCAGCAGCACCAGCGCGAGCATCCCCGACACGACCGCGAGGCTCACCGCCGATCCGCCGGCCAGCATGAGCGCGGGCGCCCCGAGCGCGAGCAGCCCGGCGGCCACCCCGACGCCCATGGCCTTGGTGTGGCGCTGCTCCCAGCGTCCGGAGCCTTCCTTCACGCCGGTGGCCACCACGTCGGCCACGTCGTCGAAGAGGGCGGCGGGCATGGCCGCCTCCCGGGGACGCAGATAGAGGATCTCCCCGTCGAGCACCCCCAAAGCGCCCAGCGACTGCCCGAGGTCGAGCGGCGCGCCGCCGAGGCGCTGCAGCACCCAGCCGGGGTCGGAGGCCGCCTCTCCGCCCGCCTCCCCCAGCGCGCGCAACAGGCCCGGCATCACGTGCGGCAGCGGGATGTCCGCGGGAAGCGCGAGGTCGGCCCTGCGGCGCGGGGCGACGACGGTCACATGGCAAAGGGGCGTCAGCGGGGCCGGGGCCTGCGGCAACGCGCCCTGCTGGATGGGCTGCATCGGCTGTTGCATCGGATGCTGTATCGGCTGATGAGCGAGCGAAGTCACGACCGTTCCTCCTCCAAGGGACAGGCCGAACATATCGGGACATTGCATCTGGTATGAAGGTGATCTGCGACAGGAGGTTTCACCACCAGTGAGCATCGTTGTAGTCCGGCGCCCGGAACGCCGACCCAGCCCGCAACCTCCCCGAGGGGAGATTCTGCTGGAATCGCCCCCCGAGATCCCCGAGGTGCAGCCCGCAGGGCTGATGGGCATGCTCACCTGGGTGCCGATGCTCGCCGGGGGCGCGGCGATGGGCCTGATGTTCACCGCGGGCGGCAACTCCAGCCCGCTCATGTACGTCGCCAGCGGCCTGTTCGCCGTCTCGATGCTCGGCATGTCCATCGGCCAGATGGGCCGCAACGCCGGCGAGCGCAAGAATCGCCTCAACGGCCTGCGCCGCGACTACTTCCGCTACCTGGCCCAGATCCGCCGCAAGGTCCGCAAGGCCGCCGTCCAGCAGCGCGAGGCGCTCGAATGGAGCGGCCCCTCGCCCGACTCGCTGTGGTGGGTGGCCATGGGCCCGCGCCTGTGGGAACGTCGCCCGCGCGACGACGACTTCGGCACGGTACGGCTCGGCACCGGCGTCCAGAAGCTGGCCGTGCAGCTCGTCCCGCCGGACTCCAAGCCCGTCGAGGACCTCGACGCGCTGTCGGCCGGCGCGCTGCGCAGGTTCGTCCGCGCCCACTCCACGGTCTCGCAGTTGCCGGTGGCCGTCGCGCTCAACTCCTTCGCCCGCATCCACCTCAGCGGCGACCCGGTGGCCGTCCGCGAGCTGGTCAGGGCGATCATCGCGCAGCTTGCCGTCTTCCACTCCCCCGACGACATGCGGATCATGGTCTGCGCCGGTCAGGAGTGGATGCCGCACTGGGAGTGGGTGAAGTGGATGCCCCACGCCCTCCACCCGGAGGCGCGCGACGGGGCCGGCCAGGTCAGGCTCATCACCGACAACATGGGCGAACTCGACCAGATGGTGGGCGACGAGCTCAAAGAGCGGGCCAGGTTCCGGGCCGGGAGTCCAGCGGACGCGCTGCCGTACCACGTCGTGATCGTGGACGGCGGGACCGTGCCGCACGACTCCCAGCTCGGCACCGACGCCATCCAGGGCGTCACCGTGATCGACCTGTCGGAGTCCACGGGCGTGGTCGAGGAGCGCAGCATGCTCCGGCTGGACGTGCAGGCGGACGGGTTCCACATGGTGAAGATCGACCACGCGGGCAAGCGTTCCACCACGCGGCTCGGCGACCCCGACGCGCTCGACTTCCTGCGGGCCGAGGGCCTGGCCCGCCAGCTCGCGCCGCTGCGCGCCTCGGCCGTGTCCGGCGGCGGCGAGGCCCAGGACATCCTGGGGGTCAACACCTCGCTGACCGACCTGCTCGGCGTCGGCGACCCCAGCAGGCTGCACCCCGCCGTGACCTGGCAGCCGCGCGCGGGCCGCAACCGGCTGCGGGTGCCGATCGGGCTCGGCGCCGACGGCCGTGTGGTCGAGCTGGACATCAAGGAGTCCGCGCAGGGCGGCATGGGCCCGCACGGCCTGGTCATCGGCGCGACCGGCTCCGGCAAGTCGGAGCTGCTGCGCACGCTGGTGCTCGGCCTCGCCATCACACACTCCTCGGAGATCCTCAACTTCGTCCTCGTCGACTTCAAGGGCGGCGCGACCTTCCTCGGCCTGGAGACCCTCAAGCACGTCTCCGCGGTCATCACCAACCTTGAGGACGAGCTGCCGCTGGTCGACCGTATGCACGACGCGCTGCACGGCGAGATGGTGCGCCGCCAGGAGCTGCTGCGCTCGGCGGGCAACTACGCCTCGCTACGCGACTACGAGCGCGCCCGCGAGCAGGGCGCCGACCTGCGGCCGATGCCCACGCTGTTCGTGGTGCTGGACGAGTTCAGCGAGCTGCTGTCGGCCAAGCCGGAGTTCATCGACCTGTTCGTCATGATCGGCCGCCTGGGCCGCTCGCTCGGCGTGCACCTGCTGCTGGCCTCGCAGCGCCTGGAAGAGGGACGGCTGCGCGGCCTGGACACCCACCTGTCCTACCGGATCGGCCTGCGAACCTTCTCGGCGATGGAGAGCCGGGTGGTCCTGGGCGTGGCCGACGCGTACGAGCTGCCGTCCGCGCCCGGCAACGGCTACCTGAAGTTCGACACGACCGGCATGACCCGCTTCAAGGCCGCCTACGTCTCCGGCGCCTACGTCGCCGACCCCTCCGGCGCCGTCACCCCCGACGGCCGCGCGCCCTCCCACCAGATCTTCGAGTACGGCACCGCCTTCGTCCCCCTCCCGGAGGAGGACGAGCCCCCCGCGCCGGAACCGGACGAGGAGGACCAGCAGGAGGAACCCGCCGGCGGCGGCCAGAACAGCCTCCTGGACGTCGTCGTCGACCGCCTGTCGGAGCACGGCCCGGTGGCGCACCGCATCTGGCTGCCGCCGCTCGCGGAACCGGCCACGCTGGCGCACCTGCTGCCGCCGCTGACGGTCACCCCCGAGTTCGGCCTGTCCACCGCCGACTGGCCGGGCAGGGGCAAGCTGCACGCCGTCGTCGGCATCATCGACAAACCCTTCGAGCAGCGCCGGGACCCGCTCTGGCTGGACCTCTCCGGCGGCGGCGGCCACGTCGGCCTGGCCGGCGGCACCCAGAGCGGCAAGAGCACGACCCTGCGCACGCTGGTGGCGGGCATGGCGCTCACGCACACGCCCCGCGAGGTGCAGTTCTACTGCCTGGACTTCGGCGGCGGCTCACTGGCCTCCCTGGAGGGCCTGCCGCACGTGGGCGGCGTCGCCACCCGACTGGACGGCGACCGCGTACGCCGCACAGTCGCCGAGATCTCCACCATCCTGGAGCAGCGCGAGCGCGGCTTCGCCGAACAGGGCATCGAGTCGATCACCGCCTACCGCCGGATGCGGGCGGAGGGCACGATCGAGGGCGACGGCTGGGGCGACGTCTTCCTGCTCGTGGACGGCTGGCTCACGCTGCGCCAGGACTTCGAGGGCCTGGAGCCGACCATCACCGACCTGGCCGCGCGCGGGCTCGGTTACGGCATCCACGTCATCGCCTCGACCAACAAGTGGTCGGAGTTCCGCCCCAGCATCCGCGACCTGTTCGGCACCAGGATCGAGCTCAGGCTCGGCGACTCCTACGAGTCCGAGGTCAACAGGAAGAAGGCGCTGGCGGTGCCCGAGGGCGTCCCGGGCCGCGGCCTCACCAAGGACGGGTTCCACTTCCTGTCGGCGCTGCCGCGCATCGACGGCGTGCAGAACCCCGACGACCTCGCCAACGGGGTCCGCGGTCTCGTGCAGGCCGTACGCGACGCCTGGAAGGGCCCCCAGGCCCCGGTGGTACGCCTGCTGCCCGCCGTCCTGCCCGTCGCGACGCTGCCGGGCCCCGACCAGGCGGCGCCGCACCAGATCCCGATCGGCATCGACGAGGCGACGCTCCAGCCCGCGCTGCTGGACTTCGACAACGACCCGCACTTCATCGTGCTGGGCGACAACGAGAGCGGGAAGTCGAACCTGCTGCGGCTCGTGGCCGAGAGCCTGGTCGCCAGGCAGACGACCGCCCAGGCCATGATGATCATGATCGACTACCGCCGGGCGCTGCTCGACGCGGCCGTCGGCGACCACCGCATCGGCTACGCCGCCTCCAGCGCGGCCGCCACCGAGATCATCAACGACGCCAAGGGCGCGCTGCTCAGCCGCCTGCCCCCGGCCGACCTGACCCCCGACCAGCTCCGCTCGCGCAGTTGGTGGGCGGGCTCCGACCTGTACATCTTCGTCGACGACTACGACCTGGTGGCCACCTCGTCCAACCCGCTGCTGGGGCTGGTGGACCTGCTTCCGCAGGCCCGCGACATCGGCCTGCACATGATCATCTCGCGGCAGATGGGCGGCGCGGGCCGGGCGATGTTCGACCCCGTCATCCAGCGGATGAAGGACATGGCCAGCCCCGCGCTCATCATGTCGGGCAGCAAGGACGAGGGCTACCTGTTCAACAACGTACGGGCGCAGCCGCTGCCTCCCGGACGCGGCACCCTCGTCGACAGGAAGTTCGGCACGCGCCTCATCCAGACCGCCTTCCTCAGCCCACCGGAGACCGAAGAGTAGGAAATGGCGAACCTCGAGATCCACTACAAGGCACTCGACCAGTGCCGTACTGCCATCTACAAGGCCAAGAACCAGTACGGTGACGTCCGGCTGGAGAACAACGACGGCAAGGAGCCCACCTACGACAAGGAGGGCAAGGTCGAGATCCGGCGCAAGGCGACCCCGGCGGAGGCGGCCGGGCACCTGACGGACTCCGCCGCCCTGGTCAAGATCGTGGACGAGGTCTGGTCGACGCTGATCAACGAGGGTGACCAGGCCAAGAGGAAGCTCCACGACGTGGAGATCGGGCTCAGCGCGGTGGAGCAGAACATCAAGGACGCGCACAAGGCGACGTCATGAGCGCGACGCCGGCCGTACCGGAGAGGATCGCCGCGCTCCAGCGCAAGGTCACCGGCGACCCCGCGGCACTCGACGCCATCGCCAAGTCGTGGCGGGGCATCTCGGACGAGACCGACGACTACGTGGGCTCCCTGGGCCGCGCCGTCAACGTGGTGGACGAGGCCTGGTACGGCCGCTCCGCCGACGCGTTCGTGGAGTACATGCGCAAGTACGGCAAGGCCGGCGAGGGCCTCTACCTGCTGCTGTCGAACGCCGCGTCGTCCCTCGACACGGCGGCGTCCTCGCTGCGCTCCGCCAAGTCGGGCGTGGACGGCATCGCCACCAAGTTGATCACCGACATGACGAACCACCACACGACCTACTTCGCCAACAACAAGGACGCCACCGAGGCGGGCTGCGACGCGGGCACGAAGCCGCTGATCGACCAGGCGGAGATCGACGCCAAGGTCCACGTCGACAAGGCGGAGAAGGACGTGAGCGCCGCGAAGAAGGCGATCCGCGGCTTCCTGGACGGTCGGCCGCTCACCTTCGCCGCCATCCCCGAGGTCGCCAAGGAGGAGTTCACGCCCGCCAAGGGCCGCACGATCGTCTGGGAGCCCACCGAGGGCTACGGCAAGAACGGCGGCGGCGCGGGCGGCCCCGACGGCGGCGGCGGCGGACGGAACGTCGGCGGCTACGGCCCCAGCGGCCCACCGCCCCCCGCGGGCGGCGGCCCGGCGCCGACCGGCAAGGTCAAGGAGTGGATCGAGCAGGCCATGAAGATCCTTGAGGCCAACGGCGTGCCGATCGGGAAGATGAACCCCAACGACATCTGGATGATCATCCAGCACGAGTCGGGCGGCAACCCGCACGCCATCAACCTGTGGGACTCCAACGCCGCCGCCGGCCACCCCTCCAAGGGACTGATGCAGACGATCGACCCGACGTTCAACTCCTACGCGCTGCCGGACCACAGGAACATCTACCACCCGGTGGACAACATCATCGCCGGGGTCCGCTACGCGGTCGACAGGTACGGATCGGTCTCGAACGTGCCCGGCGTGGTCGGCATGAAGACCGGCGCCGGATACAGCGGCTACTAAAGGAAAGCGCCCCCCGGTTCCTCCCGGGGGGCGCTTACATGTCCGCTATCCGCAGTTGGCCCAGCCCGCGCTGGTGCTCCCGGAGCCCGCGCTCCCGGAGAACCGCACGCACTTGCCCTTGGCCGGCAGCTTCACCGGACCCGCGTAGTACTCGAAGTTGCCGCTGTCGGTCTTCGACCCGCCGCCCTGAACCTCCAGGGTGGCGCTGACCGGACTGGCCTTGCCGACGTTGACGGTCTTCATCGTGACCACGCAGTTCTCACCCGTGCTGTTGTTGTACAGCTGGTAGGTGACGCCGCCGGCGAACGACTGGCTGCGCTGGACGGAGAATCCGCCGCCGCAGGCCGCGGTCGGCGTGTGCGGGTTCGGCTTCTCCGGCTCGGGCTTCGGCGGGTCGGGCTTCTGCGTGGGCGTCGGCTTGGGCTTCTCCGGCTCGGGCTTCGGCGTCGGAGTGGGCTTCTGCGTCGGCGTCGGCTTGGGCTCTTCCGTCGGCTTCTGCGTGGGCTTCGGCGTCGGGGTGGGCTTCGGCTCCTCGGTGGTCGGCGTCGGAGTCGGAGTCGGCTTGGGCTCCTCGGTCGGCTTCTGCGTGGGCGTCGGGGTGGGCTTGTCGGTCGGCTCCACGGTCTTGGTCACCGTGGCCGTCGGCGACGGCTTGCCCGAGCCCTTGCGCGGCTTCTCCGTCGTCGGCTGCGCCGTGGGCTGCTGCGCCGTGGGTTGCGTGGTAACGGCGGGCACCGAGGGCGCGCTGGTCGGCGTCGGCGGCGAGGTGAGCTCGGGCACCGACGGCGTACCACTGGCCGACGGCCACTCGGTCGGCAGCACCAGCGGGCCCACGCCGTCGTCGTCGAGCGGCGGAGAGGTGACCGCCCACGGGACCGTGACGGTGGGCTGCGGCTGTTCGGGCTGGCCCTGGCCGTCCGCGGGAACACCGGCCGAGGGCACGCCCCCGGTCCCGGTGCCCGACTCGCCGGCGACCGACGGGATCTTCACCACGTTGTTGCCGCTGGCCGCCGACTGCGCGACCGGCTGGATCTCCGCGTACCGGCCGGCGCCCCACAGCCCGACGCCGGACAGCAGCGCGATGACGCCGAGTCCGGCCACGAGGGCGAGCGGGAAGCGCTTGCGCGGGCGCTCGGCGCCAACGGCGGCGCCGGCCAGCGGCTCCATCCTGATCGGCGGCTGCTGCTGGTTCGGGATCTGCGGCGGCCCCCACGAGGGCCCCTGCTGCTGCGGCGGCGGCGCCGGCGGAGCCATCGGCCCCGGCTGCACCGGCACCCCCTGAACGGGCTGCTCCTGCTGGACCATGGTCTCGGCGTCCGGGCGGACGGCCGGCGGCGGGATCATCCCGCTGGCCGGACCGGTGTCGCCGAGCAGTTGCAGCAGCGCGGTGTACGTGGTCGGGCGCTGGTGCACGCCCTTGGCCAGCGCGGCCCGCACGACACGATGCAGCGGCTGGGCGTCGAAGGGCAGGTGCGGCTCGGCGTTGAGCACGGCCTGCCCGTCCTGGCCGAACGGCGGCTCGCCGCTGCCGGCGAAGGCCACGACCGCGCCCCAGGCGAAGACGTCCGCGTACGGACCGTACTGCAGGCCGTTGATCTGCTCGGGCGCCTGGTAGCCGACC
The DNA here is from genome assembly GCF_042740555.1 of Nonomuraea sp. NPDC059007. Lineage (NCBI taxonomy): Bacteria > Bacillati > Actinomycetota > Actinomycetes > Streptosporangiales > Streptosporangiaceae > Nonomuraea > Nonomuraea sp. NPDC059007. Next base: position 360,322 of record NZ_JBHYJD010000004.1, read on the forward strand.
TCGCCGACGGGGTCGCCGAGACCCACGTCGGTGACCCTTGGGCCGTCGGCGCCCATGATGACGTTGTGCGGGGTCAGGCTGCGGTGCGCGATGCCCGCCAGGTGCACGGCCGACAGGGCGGTGAGCATGCCGAGCGCGAGCCGTTCGAGCGCGTCCTCGGCCAGCGGGCCGTCCTCGGCCACGGTCTCGGCCAGGCTGCGGCCTTCGACGTGCTCACGGACCAGGTACGGCCGGTCCTCGTGCCAGCCGGAGTCGAGCATGCGCGCGATATAGGAGCTCGAGACCCGCCTGGCCACGGTGAATCGAGCGAGAGCCTCCGGTGTGACCTCGGGCTCGGGCGGCAGCAGCTTGATCGCCCTGATGGGGGCGTCGTCCTCTGCCCGGCCCAGATACATGGCCCCGCGAGGACCCTCACCCAGGAAACCGATGAGGGTGTACTCGCCGATCTGCGGGGGATCCTCCGGCCGCAAAGGCGTCATTGGCCGTCTCTTTCATGAGTAGTCATGATCGAGACACATTGAACCAAAAAAGCCCCATATGCATCAGTAGTTTCGGTTACGATCCGACATTTCACTGTCAAGACGCCGTAGTGACACTAAACCGGACCGCGAGCCCGCCTCCGGCTCATGGGCATGAAGACCCGGGCGGTGATCACCAGGATCGCCAGGAGCGTGGCGACCCCCGCGATGATCCCGGCCTTGGCGATCGCGTCGTGATCCACCGGCGGCGCCTTGGCCACCGCGTCCCTGCCCATCGGCGCGGGCGGCGGCGGGGCCACCACCGGGGCGTTGACCGGCTCGTACGGCAGGACCATCGTCACCGCCAGCATCGGGTTGACCATGCCGGCGCCGGTGCCCTTGCCGGTGGAGCCCTCCGCGGTGGCGATGACGCGGCGCCGTACCTGGTCCTGGTTGAGGTGGGGGAAACGCGCGCGCACCAGCGCGACCACGCCCGTCACGTACGGCACGGCGAAGCTCGTGCCGTTGAGATCGGCCTGGTAGGACTTGCCGGGCCAGGTCGCGGTGATCTCCTGGCCGGGGCCAAGCACGGCCACCGGCGTCTTGGAGTTGGAGAAGTCGGAGCGCACGCCCTGCCTGCCGGCGGCGCCGACGGCGAGCACGCCCTCGTACGCCGCGGGGTAGGCGGCGCTCTCCGTGCGGTCCTCTTTCCTGATGTTGCCCGCCGCGGCGACGATCACCGCGTCCTTGGCCAGCGCGTAGTCGACGGCGGCCTTCAGCGCGGGGTGGTGCTCGGCCTGGATCGAGATGTTGATCACTTCGGCGCCGAGGTCGGCGGCGGCCTTGATGCCCCGCACCAGCAGGCTGAGCTCGCCCTTGCCGTCGTGCGACTGCTTGAACGACATCAGGTTCACGTTCGGCGCCATGCCGTGGAAGGCGACGCCCTTCATGTCGCGGGCGGCGATGATGCCGGCGACGGCGGTGCCGTGGCCCACGCAGTCGCGGTAGCCCTTGCCGGTCAGGTCCGCCTTTCCCGACACGGGGATCTGCGGGTGGGTCAGGTCGACGCCGCTGTCGATGACGGCCACCTTGACGCCGTCGCCCCGGGTCAGCGGCCACACCCGGCGCACGTCCATGCGCTGCTGCGCCCACGAGACGCCGGGCTGGAAGTTGCCCTTCTCCGGGTCACAGTCGTCGCGCGCGGCCTGGGCCGCGGCGGGCGCGGCGAGGAACTGCAGCGCGACCAGGCTGACCAGAAAGGCGCGACCCATCATGGCCGTTTACCCTATCCGGTCAGGTTTTGACGGACCCCGTCCGGCTTTGAGAAGGCCTCGGGGTACGGCTCCGCGGCCCGGGACCGCGGAGCCGTGGCGGGTCAGCGCGTGGCGGACTCGATGTTGCCCCGGTAAGTGTTGATCACCCGGGCCGCTTCCTGGAGTTCCTCGGCCATCCGCTGGAAGGAGGCCCGGTAGGTCTGCCAGGCACCGTTGAAGCGGTCGGCGCCCGGACCCGTCCAGGCCGTGCCCACCTTGGCAGCCTCACGGTCCAGCGCCGCCATCGTGGCCCGCACCGTCTCCGACTGCTGCGTGAACTGGGTCGCCATCTGCTGCATTTCCGCGGGGTTGCCACCGAGCAGACCCTGACTCATGGTTGCCTCCTGCTGTCGCGACGAGAGAGCGCCCTCACCATAGGCATCAGAGGGGCCCATCGCCCCCAGTTATGCCGAGCGGTTATGGTCTTCCAGAGGATTGTTCTGACCAGGAGGAGCTTCGTCCCCATGCGCGAGGTTGTCGTCACCGGCGGCGGCACCGGCATCGGGTACGCGATCGCCGCCGCGTTCATCGCGCTCGGTGACCGCGTCACGATCACCGGACGCCGCGAGCACGTACTGAAGGAAGCGGCCCAGCGGCTCGGCGCCGCGCACGTGGCCTTCGACGCCGCCGCGCCCGAGGCGGTCAGGGACGCCGCACCACGCCTTCCCGGGCACGTGGACGTGCTCGTCAACAACGCGGGCGGCAACACCAACCTCGACCGTCAGCCGTCCGGCGAACTCCAGGACGTGGCCGCGGCCTGGTGGGCCAACCTCAACGCCAACCTGCTGTCCGCCGTCCTGGTCACGACCGCGCTGCTGCCGCGCTTCGCCAAGGGCGGGCGGATCATCTCGATCGGCTCCATCGCCGCCCGCGGCACCGGCTCCGGCTCGTACGGCGCGGCGAAGGCGGCCGTCGAGTCGTGGACCGCCGACCTGGCCGCCGAACTCGGCCCACGCGGCGTCACCGCCAACGTCGTCTCCCCCGGCCTGGTCGTCGACACCGAGTTCTTCCGGGGCCGCCTGACCGAGGACGGCATCAGGGCCAGGGTCAACAACACGCGCAACGGGCGACCCGCCACACCGGCCGACGTGGCCGAGACCGTACTCTTTCTGGCCTCGCCCGGTGCGAGACATCTGACGGGGCAGGTGGTCCACGTCAACGGAGGGGCTTACCTCGGTAGATAAACTCCGTTCCAGCTTGTCGAGGAAGGAAAAGACACCGGTGCACAAGGTTCTCATCGCCAACCGGGGCGAGATCGCCGTACGGGTGGCCCGCGCGTGCAAGGACGCGGGCATCGCCAGCGTCGCCGTCTACGCCGAGCAGGACCTCGACGCCCTTCACGTCAAGACCGCCGACGAGGCCTACGCGCTCGGCGGCCGGTCGCCGGCCGAGACCTACCTCGACATCGCCAAGCTGCTGCGGATCGCCGCCGAGTCCGGAGCCGACGCCGTCCACCCCGGCTACGGCTTCCTGTCCGAGAACGCCGCCTTCGCCCAGGCCGTCATCGACGCCGGGCTGACCTGGATCGGCCCGCCGCCCGCCGCCATCGCGGCACTGGGCGACAAGGTGCGGGCCAGGCACATCGCCGCCAAGGTGGGCGCGCCGCTGGTCGCCGGCACCAAGGACCCGGTCTCCGGGGTCGAGGAGGTCGTGGCGTTCGCCGGACAGCACGGCCTGCCGATCGCCATCAAGGCCGCGTACGGCGGCGGCGGTCGCGGCATCAAGGTGGCCCGCACCCTGGAGGAGGTCCCCGACCTCTACGAGTCGGCGGTGCGCGAGGCCGTGGCCGCGTTCGGGCGGGGCGAGTGCTTCGTCGAGCGCTACCTCGACCGCCCGCGCCACGTCGAGACCCAGTGCCTGGCCGACACCCACGGCAACGTGGTCGTGGTCAGCACCCGCGACTGCTCGCTCCAGCGCCGCCACCAGAAGCTCGTGGAGGAGGCGCCCGCCCCGTTCCTGTCCCCCGAGCAGGTCGAGACCCTCTACACCAGCTCCAAGGCCATCCTGCGTGAAGCCGGTTACGTGGGCGCGGGCACCTGCGAGTTCCTCGTCGGCCAGGACGGCACGATCTCCTTCCTGGAGGTCAACACCCGGCTCCAGGTCGAGCACCCGGTCACCGAGGAGGTCTCCGGCATCGACCTGGTGCGCGAGATGTTCCGCGTGGCCGACGGCGAGGAACTGGGCTACGACGACCCGGCGCTGCGCGGGCACTCCTTCGAGTTCCGCATCAACGCCGAGGACGCCGGGCGCAACTTCCTGCCCGCTCCCGGGACGCTGACCGTCCTGCGGGCGCCGTCGGGGCCCGGTGTGCGGCTCGACTCCGGGTACGAGGCGGGGATGACGGTGCCCCAGACGTTCGACTCGCTGCTGGCCAAGCTGATCGTGACGGGGCGCGGCCGTACCGAGGCGCTGGAGCGCTCGCGCCGGGCGCTGGCGGAGTTCGAGATCGACGGCATGCCGACCGTGCTGCCCTTCCACCGGGCCGTGGTCGAGGATCCGGCCTTCACCGCCGAGCCGTTCGCCGTCCACACCCGGTGGATCGAGACCGAGTTCGACAACACGATCCCGCCCTATTCGGGGGAGATCGCCGACGGTGAAGCCCCCGCCCGGGAGACGGTGACCGTCGAGGTGGGGGGCAAGCGCCTGGAGGTGGTCCTGCCCGCCGGTCTCGGTGCTGCCGGCAGTACGCCCTCGGCGAACACCAAGGCCCCCAAGCGCGGCGCGGGCGCCGCCAAGAAGGCGGCGGCCGGCGGCGACGCGCTCGTCAGCCCGATGCAGGGCACGATCGTCAAGGTCGTGGCCGGTGACGGCGACACGGTGGCGGAGGGCGACACGGTGGTCGTGCTGGAGGCCATGAAGATGGAGCAGCCGCTCACCGCGCACAAGGCGGGCGTCATCACCGGCCTGGCCGCGGCCGTCGGGCAGACGGTCACGTCGGGCGCGACCATCTGCGAGATCAAGGACGCCTGAGGACTCCAAGCCCGCCCAACCACCATCCGATGCCCTCCGGACGGGTAACGTGCGAGATGAGGAACTTTCCCGACCGCCCGTTCGTCCTGAAGGGCGAAGGAGGCTAGCTGCCCATGACCCACTCGCTGCGCCGAGCGGGGGCCGCGACCGCGGCTCTGATCGCCGGTCTACTCGCTGTATTCGCGCTGTCCCCCGCTGCACACGCCGCGGCGCCGCCTGACGCCCAGACCGTCCTGTCCCATTGGAAGGACAAGAAGGATCCGCTCTACGTGGAGAACGGCTCCGCGTTGACGTCCGACCAGCAGTCGGAGATCCGGTCCGCCTTGAAGGACTCCAAGAGCGACATCTACGTCGCGGCGCTGCCCGATGGCTCGGTCACCGACGTGAAGACCTACCTGACCACCCTGGGCAACGCGACGGCCGCGGCGAAGAACAACGCCCGCGTGACCGTCGCCGTCCTCGACGGCAAGACCCTGTTCGCCGGCTCGAACTTCGGCAGCGGCAGGACCGGTCAGATCGCGAACCTGTCGACGCGCAACAACTCCGACATCGCCGCAGGCATGAACGAGTTCGTCAACCGGATCAACCTGCTGGCCGAGGGCAAGAGCAAGTCCGCGCTGTCGTCCGGCTCGCCCAGCAGTGGCGGCAGCGGCACCGGCGCGCTGATCGGTCTCGGCGCCATCGCCCTGGTGGGTGGCGGCGGCTACTTCCTCTACTCCAAGAACAAGAAGAAGAAGCTCGCCGAGAAGCAGGCCAAGGAACTCGCGATGGTCAAGACGACCGTCGACGAGGACGTCACCAAGTTCGGTGAGGAGATCACCTCGCTCGACACCGACGTCACCCTCGCGGGTGAGGGCGGCCAGCACATCGACGAGTGGCAGCACGCGCTCGACTCCTACGAGAAGGCCAAGACCCAGCTGGCCACGATCGAGCGGTCCGACCAGATCCGCGAGGTCACCCAGACGCTGGAGGACGGCCGCTACTCGCTGGCCGTCGTCAAGGCCAAGGTCAACAACCAGCCGGTGCCCGAGCGCCGCGCGCCCTGCTTCTTCAACCCGCAGCACGGCCCGTCCGTCCGCGACGTCAGCTGGGCCCCGCCCAACGGCGCTGTGCGCGAAGTGCCGGCCTGCGCGCAGGACGCCGAGGCGGTCGAGCGCGGCTTCGACCCGCAGATGCGCGAGGTCATGGTCGACGGCCAGCGCCGCCCGTACTACGACGCGGGCCCGGCCTACCAGCCGTACGCCTACGGCTACTACGGCGGCTTCGGCGACATCATGACCGGCATGTTCATCGGCACGATGATGGGCAGCATGATGGGCGGCTGGGGAATGGGCGGCTACGGCGCCGGCTACTCCGACGCGGGCGCCGGCGGTGACTTCGGCGGCGGCGGAAGCGACTTCGGCGGCGGCGACAGCGGCGGCGGCTGGGGCGACTTCGGCGGCGGCGACTTCGGCGGCGGCGACTGGTAGATCGTCTTCTGATTCATCTGCGGGCGCGTCCTCTTCGGAGGGCGCGCCCGCTGTTCTTTCTTTCCGTTCGGGCCTTTCAGCCGTTACGGCAAGCCGCCCCCACGCCACCCGCCGACCCGCGCGGGCGCCGATCGTGGGGGTCGCTTCTCACGTCGGACGAACGCGCCGCCGCAACGGCCCACCTTGGCCGGGGGTCTGTGCCCTAGATGCCGATTGCCGCTTCGGGTTGCATGAGGCGGCGGGCCGCTTCGGTGATGCTGCCGGAGAGTGACGGGTAGACGGCGAAGGTGTGGGCCAGTTGGTCCACCGTCAGGCGCTGCTGGACCGCTACCGAGACCGCCAGGATCAGTTCGGAGGCCCGTGGGGCCACCACCACGCCGCCCAGCACTATTCCGGTGTGGGGGCGGCAGAACAGCTTGACGAAGCCGTCGTTGAAGCCGGACATCTTGGCTCTGGCGTTGGTGGCCAGGGGGAGCTTGACGACGTTGGCCTCGATCTCGCCCGCTTCGATCGAGCGCTGTGCCACGCCGACCGCGGCGATCTCCGGGTCGGTGAAGATGTTGGAGGCCACCGTGGCCAGGCGGAGCGGCTGGACGGCCTCGCCCAGCGCGTGCCAGACGGCGATCCGGCCCTGCATCGCGGCCACCGAGGCCAGCATGAGCACGCCGGTGCAGTCGCCCGCGGCGTAGACGCCCGGAGCGGAGGTGCGGGAGACCTTGTCGACCTTGATGAAGCCGTTGTGGTCGAGCTGGACCCCGGCCTCGGCCAGGCCGATGCCGGTGGTGTTGGGGACCATGCCGACGGTCATCAGCGCGTGGGAGCCCTCGGCCACGCGGCCGTCCTCCAGCGTGACCAGGACGCCGTCGGCCGCACGCGTCACCGAGGCGGCCCTGGAGCGGCCCATGACGTTCATGCCGCGCCTGCGGTAGACCTCCTCCAGCACCTCGGCGCCGTCGGCGTCCTCGTTGGGCATCATGCGGTCGCGGCTGGAGACGAGCGTGACCTCGCAGCCCAGGGAGCGGTAGGCGCCGGCGAACTCGGCGCCGGTGACGCCGGAGCCGACCACGATCAGGTGCTCGGGCAGCGCGTCGAGGTCGTAAAGCTGGCGCCAGGTGAGGATGCGCTCGCCGTCGGGCTCGGCGCCGGGCAGGATGCGCGGGGTCGCGCCGGTGGCCACGAGGACCACGTCCGCCCTGATCGTGCGCTCGCCCGCCTTGACGACCTGCGGATCCACGAGGCGCCCGTGCGCCTTGATGATCTCGACGCCCTCGGCGGCCACCCTGGTCTCGATGTCCATCGACTGGGCCTGGGCCAGCTCCTTGACCCGCTTGTTGACCAGCGGCAGGTCGACCTGCGCGACACCGGCGTCGCCGTCGAGCCCCCCGGAGAAGGAGACGCCCAGCGACGGCGCGTCCATGAGCGCCTGCTTGCGGACCGAGGTGGCGATGAGCGTCTTGGACGGCACGCAGTCGGTGAGCACGCAGGCGCCGCCTGGACCGTCCTGCTCGACCATCGTGACCTCCGCGCCAAGTTGCGCGGCTACCAGCGCCGCCTCGTAGCCGCCTGGTCCGCCACCGATGATCACGATCCTAGTCACGTGTCCCATTCTTCCGTATGTCCTGAGCAGCAGGCGAACGGGGCGGGGGCCGGGGCGCTAGTCTTAGCTGCTGTGCCTGTCTACGCCGCATACGGCAGCAACCTGGACCCTGGGCAGATGGCCTTGCGGGCGCCGCATTCTCCAGTCCGGAGCGCGGGCTGGCTGCAGGGCTGGCGCCTGACGTTCGGCGGCCCGGAAGCGCTGGCGACGATCGTCGAGGATCCCGACGAGCACGTCTTCGTGGTGCTCTACGACGTGCCCGAGTTCGACGAGGACTCGCTCGACCAGTGGGAGGGCGCGGCGCGCGGCGTCTACCACAAGGTGCGGCTGCGGGTGCAGACGCTTGAGGGCGAGCTGGTCGCCTGGTTCTACGTCCTCGACGCCTATGAGGGCGGCCTTCCGCCGGCCCGCTACCTCGGCTTCCTGGCCGACGCCGCCGAGAAGGCCGGCGCGCCGGACGACTACGTGAAGGAACTGCGCGGCCGTCCCTGCACGTCCCTCTGACCCGGCGCGACACGCCCGGGCGCGCGTGGACACGCCCGGGTGTGTCACCGGGATGGTCAGCGCAGCGGCTGGTCCTTGGTCTCCTTCAGGGCGAAGATGTAGACGAGCGTCGAGACCAGGGCCAGCGCCGACATGTACCAGGGGAAGGCCCCGGGGTTTCCGGCGTCGATGAAGGCGGTCCCGATGAGCGGGGCCGTACCGCCGAAGAGGGCGACCGTGAGCGAGTACGGGAAGCCCGCGCCCGCGGCCCGCACCCGGGTGGGGAACAGCTCGGAGTTCACCGCGGCCGAGATCGAGGTGAAGCCCCCAAGGAAGATCATGCCAAGGCATTGGATGAACAGCAGGCTGGTGAAAGAGTTGTCCAGCATGCTCAGGAGCGGCACCGGCAGCAGGGTGAAGCCGACGCCGAAGGTGATCAGCAGGGGCTTGCGGCCGACGCGGTCCGACAACATGCCGAGCAGCGGCTGCAACAGCATGAAGAAGATGAGCGAGATCGTGCTGACGAGCTGCGCCTCGGTCTTGGAGAACTCGACGGTGATCTGCGCGAAGGTGGGGAGGAAGGTGGTCCACGTGTAGTAGGCCACGGTGCCGGCGATGGTGATGCCGACGATGAGCGCTGCCTGCTTGGGGTAGTCGCGCAGGAAGTCGAAGAGGCGCGGGCGCTTGACCTTGCCCTGCTGGATCTCCTCGGCGACTTGCGAGGTCTCGTCCGCACCCCTGCGGATCCACAGGCCGACGAGGCTGAGGACGGCGCCGATGGCGAAGGGGATGCGCCAGCCCCAGCTGTTCATGTCGGCGCTGGCCAGCATGGCCCCCAGCGCGGTGGCCAAGCCCAGGGCGAGGAGCTGGCCGATGGTCGTGCTGACGTACTGGAAGCTCGAGAACAGGCCGCGGCGGCCGGGTCCCGCCGACTCCACGAGGAAGGTGGTGGCGGCGGCGAACTCACCGCCGACCGACAGGCCCTGGATGAGGCGGCCCAGTGTGAAAATCATCGGAGCGAGGATGCCCGCGGCCTCATAGGTGGGGGTGATGGCCAGGATCAGCGAGCCGACGCCCATCAGCACGATGGTGAAGGTCATCGCGGCCTTGCGGCCGAACCGGTCGGCGAACGAGCCGACGAGCAGACCGCCGAGGGGCCGCATGAAGAACCCGACGGCGAAGACACCCCAGGTGGCCAGCAAGGGCACGAGGGAGTCGCCGGCGGACTTGGGGAAGACCTGGACGGAAAAGTAGGAAATCAAGGCCGCGTAGGCGTACCAGTCGTACCACTCCACCACGTTGCCGATGCTGGCGGCCACGAGCTGACGGACCCGGCTGCGGGGAATGCCGAGCGGCGACTCAGCGACGGATGAGGTTGCCACCAGGGGCTCCTTTGCTTACAGGTCAGGTGGTGCCCTACTGTGCAAGTGGACGACCGAAATAGTCAAACATCCAGAGATTTATTTACAAACCCGACACAGAAACGGTTCTCAATGGACGTTCTCGACCGGCGCCTGATCGCAGCCTTGCAGGTCAGCCCGCGCGCGTCCTGGGGTGAGATCGGCCGGGTGGTCGGTGAGCACGAGCGCACGGTCGCGCGCCGGCTCCAGCGCGTCATCAACGAGGGCATGGTCCGCGTCACCGCGATCTACGACGACCTGCGCACCGGCCACGGCCGTCCGGTCCACCTGCACGTCCAGGTACGGCCCGGCGCCTCCGCCAAGGTGGCGGCGGCGCTGAGCGAGCGCCCCGACACCCGCTCGGTCTACTCCCTCACCGGCGAGGCGGATCTCGGCTGCGAGCTGGTCGCCCCGAGCAGGGAGATGCTGCACGACATCGTCTCCGCCGAGGTCACCGAGATCAGCGGCGTCCTGCAGACGCGTACGCAGGTCGTCCTGCATACGTTCACGACCGTGGCCGAGTGGCACGCGCCGTTCCTCACCCCCGAGGAGGTCGCCGAGCTGCGCCCCGTCTACAGCGCGGGGCCGCTGCCCGACCAGGACGGGCTCTCGCCGCTGGAGAAGGAGATCGCCGAGCTGCTGGTCGCCGACGGCCGGGCCGCGTTCACCGCGATCGCCGAGCGGCTGGACGTCTCCCTGCCGACCGCGCGCCGGCGGGCGGCCTCCCTGCTCGACCGCAGGCTCCTGCTCATGCGCGCCGAGATCGAGCCGGCGCTGCTCGGCCTGGAGGTCGAGGCGCAGATCTGGCTGAAGGTCCGCCCGCACGGGCTCGACCAGGTCGGCCAGACGCTGGCCGCGCACCCGGACGTGCGCTACTGCGCCGCCACCTCGGGCACCCACTCGGTCATCGTTCAAGTGGTCGCCGCGCACGAGGCCGACCTTTACCGTTTTCTCACGAACGTCGTCGGCCCGATCGACGACGTCACCGACGTCAACGTCACGCTGATCACCCGCGCCCACAAGCGCGGGCACCTCCGCAAGTCCGGTCTGCTCACATTGGAGAGAACATGACGCCCGCCGAGAAGGAAGTAGCCGACCTGTGCGTGGAGCTCATCCGCGTCGACAGCAGCAACTACGGTGACGGCAGCGGTCCCGGCGAGCGGGCCGCCGCCGAAGTGGTCATGGCCAGGCTGGACGAGGCCGGCATCGAGTCCACCTACATCGAGAGCGAGCCGGGCCGCGGCAACGTCGTCACCCGTGTGGAGGGCAGCGACTCCAGCCTGCCCGCGCTGCTGGTCCACGGGCACCTGGACGTCGTGCCGGCCAACGCCGCCGACTGGTCGGTCGACCCGTTCGCCGGCGAGGTGCGCGACGGCTACATCTGGGGCCGTGGCGCGGTGGACATGAAGGACATGGACGCCATGATGCTGGCCGTACTGCGGCAGATGAAGCGCGAGGGCAAGAAGCCCAAGCGTGACATCGTCTTCGCGTGGGTGGCCGACGAGGAGGCCGGCGGCGTCTACGGCGCCAAGCACCTGACCGCCCACCACCCCGAGCTGTTCGAGGGCGTCACCGAGTCGATCAGCGAGGTCGGCGGCTACTCGCTGGAGGTGGACCCGTCGCTGCGGCTCTACCTCATCGAGACGGCCCAGAAGGGCCTGGCCTGGATGAAGCTGATCGCCGACGGCACCGCCGGGCACGGCTCCATGCTCAACTCCGACAACGCCGTCACCGAGGTGGCCAAGGCTGTCGCCAGGATCGGCGCCCACGAGTGGCCGATCACGCTGACACCGACCGTGCGGACGTTCCTCACCGAGGTGGCCGACGCCTTCCAGATCCCGTTCGACCCGGCGAACCCGCAGAACGTGCTGGACAAGATCGGGCCGCTGGTCCGCTTCGTCGGCGCGACGCTGAGCCACACCTCCAACCCGACCCAGCTCGGCGCCGGCTACAAGTCGAACGTGATCCCCGGCCAGGCCACCGCCGTGGTCGACGGGCGCTTCCTGCCCGGCCACGAGGAGGACTTCTTCAAGACCATCGACTCGCTGATCGGGGAGAAGGTACGCCGCGAGTTCGTGCACCACGACATCGCGCTGGAGACCACGTTCGACGGGGCGCTGGTGGAGTCGATGATCGCGGCGCTCAAGGCCGAGGACCCGACGGCGCGGGCGGTGCCGTACTGCATGTCGGGCGGGACGGACAACAAGACCTTCTTCGCCGACCTGAACATCCGGGGCTTCGGGTTCGTGCCGCTGCGGCTGCCGAAGGACATGGACTTCGCCGCGATGTTCCACGGCGTGGACGAGCGGGTGCCGGTCGAGGCCCTGCAGTTCGGTGTGAGGGTGCTCGACAGGCTGCTCCTAAACTACTGAGGTGAGCAACGACGCCTACACCCTGGCACAGGACGCCGCCGCCGCGCTGAAGGGCGCGGCGGGCGTCGACACCTTCGACGTGGCCCTCGTGATGGGCTCCGGCTGGGTTCCCGCCGCCGACGCGCTCGGACAGACCGTCACCGAGGTGGCCTTCACCGACCTGCCCGGTTTCGCGCCACCCGCGGTGGCCGGGCACGGCGGCAAGATCCGGGTCGTCCGCACCGGCGCGGGACGCCACGCGCTGGTCCTGCTCGGGCGCACGCACCTGTACGAGGGCCGCCCGGTCGACAAGGTGGTCCACGGCATCCGCACGGTCGCCGCGGCCGGGGTGAGGGCGGTCGTGCTCACCAACGCCGCGGGCGGCCTGCGCCCCGAGACGCAGAACGTCGGCGACCCGGTCCTGATCAGCGACCACATCAACATGACCGGCGCCAACCCGCTGACCGGCACGACCTTCCTCGACCTGACCGAGGTCTACAGCAAGCGGCTGCGCGCGCTGGTCCGCGAGATCGACCCGGCCATCGCCGAGGGCGTCTACGTCGCCTTCCGCGGCCCGACCTACGAGACGCCGGCCGAGATCCGCATGCTGCGCACGCTGGGCGGCGACCTGATCGGCATGTCCACCGTCCTGGAGGCGATCACCGCCCGCGAGGCGGGTCTCGAGGTGCTCGGCGTCTCCCTCGTCACCAATCCCGGGGCGGGCCTGGCCGGCGAGCCGCTCAACCACGAAGAGGTGCTCCAGGTCGGCAAGGCCACCGCCGCGCGCATGGGCGGCCTGCTGGCCAAGGTGGTCGACCGGGTATGAGCGACCTGCTGAAGCAGGCCCGCGTGTGGCTGGCCCAGGATCCCGACCCCGACACCCGAGCCGAGCTCTCCGACCTCATCGAGCGCGCCGACCTCGGCACGCTGACGGCCCGCTTCGGCGCCAAGCTCGAGTTCGGTACGGCCGGCCTGCGCGGCGAGCTGGGCGCGGGCCCCAACCGCATGAACCGGGTCACGGTCATGCGCGCGGCCGCCGGCCTGGCCGCGGTGCTGGGCCCCGGCAAGCACGTGGTCATCGGCTACGACGCCCGCTACAAGTCCGACGTGTTCGCCCGCGACACCGCGGCGGTGCTGACCGGCGCGGGCATCCACGCCTCGCTGCTGCCCCGGCCGCTGCCGACGCCGGTGCTGGCCTTCGCCGTACGCCACCTGGGCGCCGACGCCGGGGTCACGGTGACGGCCAGCCACAATCCGCCCAGGGACAACGGCTACAAGGTCTACTGGAACGACGGCTCCCAGATCGTGCCGCCCGTCGACGGGCAGATCTCCGCGGCGATCGACGCGGTGGGCCGGGTGGACGGGCTGCCGCTGGGCGCGCCGTACGAGGAGAGGGGGCTCGACGCGGCCCCCGGCACCTTCACCGAGCTGGGCGAGGATCTGCTCGACGACTACATCGAGGCGGTGACCGCGCTGCCGCTTGGCACGGCGCGCACGCTGAAGGTCGCCTACACGCCGCTGCACGGCGTGGGCGCGGGCACGCTGACCGGCGCGTTCCTGGCGGCGGGGTTCGCCAGCCCGATGGCGGTCGAGGAGCAGCGCAACCCCGACCCGGCCTTCCCGACCGTCGCCTTCCCCAACCCGGAGGAGCCGGGGGCGATGGACCTGGCACTGGCGCTGGCCGGCAAGATCGGCGCGGACCTCGTGCTGGCCAACGACCCCGACGCCGACCGGTGCGCGGTGGGCCTGCCGGTGGGCGACGGCTCGTGGCGGATGCTGACCGGCGACGAGGTGGGCGCGCTGCTCGGCGAGTACGTGATCGCCAACACCACCGGCGACCGGCTGGTGGCGACCACGATCGTGTCCTCCACCCTGCTCGGCAAGATCGCCGCGGCGCACGGGGTGCGCTACACCGAGACGCTGACCGGCTTCAAGTGGATCATGCGGGCCGGAGAGGGCCTGGTCTACGGCTACGAGGAGGCGCTGGGCTACAGCGTCGGCTCGGACGCCGGGCTGCCCGTGCACGACAAGGACGGGATCGGGGCGGCGCTGACCGTGGCCGCGATCGCGGCGGAGGCCAAGCGGGCCGGCCGTACGCTCCAGGACCTTCTGGACGACCAGGCCAGGCGCTACGGGCTGCACGCCACCTCGCAGCTGTCGGTGCGCGTGGAGGACGTTTCGCTGATCTCCGGCGCGATGGCCCGGCTGCGCGCCGAGCCGGCGAAGGAGCTCGGCGGGCGCGTGGTCGAGGGCATCGACGACCTGGCCAAGGGCGAGGGCGGGCTGCCGCCGACCGACGGGCTGCGCTATCGGCTGGCCGGCGGGGCGCGGGTGGTGGTGCGCCCCTCCGGCACGGAGCCCAAGCTCAAGTGCTACCTCGAAGTGGTGGTAGCGGTCGAGGATGAGGTGGCGGCGGCCAGGACCAAGGCAGCCGCGGGGCTGGCCGCCCTGGCCGCCGACCTCAAGGTCACGCTGGGTCTCTGAGCCTGAACTGCAGCTCGATCTCCCACTTGTTCATGTCGGGCTGTTCGGCCGGGTTGGTGTGGTAGATCTCCAGGCGCGAACCCCAGTGCTCGCCGTCGGCCTCCTCGGTCATGTCGAAGTCGAGGCCGGGGGTGTTGCGCAGCTTCTCGATGACCGGGAAGAGCTGGTCGGGGTGGCCGACCTGGCGGACGCTTGCGTAGCGGCCGGCGGGGAGGGCGGCGGCGACGATGTCGCCCTCTCCCTCGACCGGCCCGGCCACCGGCACGCCCGCCTCGACGTCCAGTTCGCCCTCCATGTCGATGACGTGGAAGCGGAAGAACGGCGCGCCCTCCATGGCCACGCCCTTCGCGGCCAGCCAGCCGTAGATCTCCGGGATGCGGTCGCCGACCAGCCCGAACGTGTTCAGGGTGATGGTCTTGCGGACGGCCATGTAGTGCCGCTCGGGAAATTCGATGATGTCCATGCTCTTACTTACGGTCGGGACCCCCGAAACTCATCGGCAGGTCGTACAACGGGAACAGACTCGGGTCGAGATAGGTGGTCGTACCCCTGATCAGGCCGCCCGACGTCTCCAGGATCACGATCGCGAACGCCTCCCCGTTCAGGTACTGGCCGAACGTGGTCGCCCCCGCCCGTACCAGCCTGCTGCCCCGGCAGCCGTCCCCGCCGGAGGCGACCAGCACCTCGCGCATGGCCGCGCGGCCCGCCAGCCACCAGGCGAACGGCGGCATCGACTCGACGGCGTCCTCGTGGGTGAGGGCGACCAGCGTGTCCACGTCGAACCGTTCGAACGCGTCCACGTAGCGGGCCAGCAGGTCCTCGTCCACCTCCAGGCGCGGCTCGGCGGTGGCGGGCAGCGCCGCTCTGGCGCGCTGGAGCGCGCTGTTGACCGCGGCCACGCTGGTCTCCAGCAGGTTCGCCACCTCGGCGGCCGACCAGGCCAGCACGTCGCGCAGGATCAGGACCGCCCGTTGCCTGGGCGGGAGGTGCTGGAGCGCGGCCACGAAGGCCAGCCGTACCGACTCGCGGGAGACCGCCAGCTCGGCCGGGTCCATGAGCTGGTCGGGCATCGGGTAGACCCAGCGTTCGTAGGGGATCGGCACGCCCAGTTCCGCGCCGGGCTCGGCGGCCGGGCCCAGGTCCATGGCGCGGGCCCGGCGCTGGGCGCTGCGGAGCATGTCGACGCAGACGTTGGTGGCGATGCCGTACAGCCAGGGGCGCAGCGCGCCGCGCTCGGGGTCGAACGTCTTCCACGCCCTGGTCAGGGTCTCCTGGACGGCGTCCTCCGCCTCGAAGCCGGAGCCGAGCATGCGGTAGCAGTACCCGGCCAGTTCCTTGCGGTGGCGCTCCAGCTCGACCACGTCAGCGAGTCACCTCGATCTGCAGCTCGGTGACCCATTCGTCGCGGTTTTCCGGGCAGTGGAGGGAGACCTCGCGCGACAGGCCCAGGGCGCGGTAGCCGTTGTCCTCGATCCAGTGGGCGAGAGCCTGCATGGTCGTGCCGACGTGATCCATCGAGCCGGTGTGGATGATCGTGGCGGCGGTCTCGATGCCGGGCAGGTTCAGGAAGCCGACGTCGGCGCCCTCGGAGACCGCCACCTCGACGGCGGCGTGGACCATCACGCTGCCGTCGTCCTCCGGGAGGTAGTAGGCGCAACCCGGTCCGGTGATCTTGACGTCCGCCTCGCAGAGCCGCTTCATCAGCTCGGCGTAGAGCGGCTGGATGACCGGGCCGATGTCCTCGCTGTCGTAGCTGGCCGCCCGGCCGCTGAGCTCGGCGATCCGCATGGGGGCGACCTTCTTGAGCACGACCTCGTCGGTGCGCATGTGCCCTTCCCTCTCTATCGTGCGGAGTCTCGCCTCCACCCCGCGCAATCTGGCCAGGTCGGCGCTGATCTGCGCCTCCAGCTGGGCGCGGCGCAGCCGTACCATGCCGTGCAGTTCCTCGGTGCTCACCTTGTCGTCGAGGATCGCGCCCACCTGCTCGAGCGTGAATCCGAGGTCCTTGATCGCGACGATCCGGTTGAGCCTGGACAACTGGGCGGCCTGGTAGGAGCGGTAGCCGGTGGCCGGGTCCACGTGCGCGGGCCTGAGCAGCCCGATCGCGTCGTAGTGGCGCAACATGCGCACCGACACCAGCCCCAGCCTGGCGAAGTCTCCGATGCTGAACATGACGCCCCCAGAAGTAGCCCCTCACACGGTGTCAGGGTCAACACTACGATGCCCGCATGCCCCGAACCTCCCTGCTCCTCGTGGTCCTGCTGCTCACGGGGTGCGGGGCCGCGCAGCCCGCCGCCCCCGCTCCGACGAGCGCCGCACCGCCCTCCGTCCCCGCCCCGACGAGCGCCGCACCGTCGCCGGCGCCGCCCTCCGCGCGCGTGCGGCAGACGTCCGCGCGGCCCGACGACGTCGACGGCGACGGCTTCTCCGACCTGGCCCTCCAGGTCCGGATCGCCGACCGCGAGCGCCTGGTCATCCTGTACGGCTCCCGCCGCGGCCTCGACCCGGCGCGACGCACGGTGCTCAGCCGGTTCGTCCCGTGGATCATCGACGGCGGCCTCCACGCCGACCTCGACGGCGACGGCTTCGGCGACGTGCTCGCCTTCGGCGCGGCGGGCGGACTGGACGAGCCACAGGCGCCCGCCGTGTTCTGGGGCGGCAAGTCCGGCATCGCCGCCGGCGCCGTCCCCACCCCGATCGCGAAGGCGGCCGACGGCGGCGACACGCACCGCGCGGTCACCGGCGACTTCGACGGCGACGGCGCGGCCGACGTGGCGATGGCGATGGCGATGCTGGGCGGGTCCCGGCCCGAACTGGCCCTGCTCTACGGTCCGTTCGACCGCGAGGGGACACCGGCCCGGCGGGTCGTCCGTTCCTCTCCGACCGGCGAGGAGTTCTGGCGCATGACGGCCGACCGGATCGGCGCGTGGCCGGGCGGTCTGGTGACCTTCGAGGGCGACGACGGAGAGCAGCAGTCGGGCTGGCTGCTCGCCGGACGCCTGGGCGGGCCCGCCGAGCGGGCGCGCGAGCTCACCCCCGGCATGGCGGCGGCCTTCGGGGACTTCGACGGCGACGGGACCAGAGACCTGGCGGCCGGTGACGACGGCTCGCGCAACAACGAGCCGGGCGAGGAGACCGAGCCGCCCGAGGTGGACCGCACGCTGACCGTCTACTACGGCAACGGGCGCGAAGGCCGTTTCAAGGGCGCCAACGGCCAGGCGACCGCGGCCGACCTGAACGGCGACGGCCACGACGACCTGGTCTTCGGCAGGGGGAAAGGCTACGCGGACGCGCCGGAGGGCCTCTCGCCCCCGAACGTCCACTGGGGCGGGCCCGGCGGCCTCAGCCCCGGGCGGCCTCTGCCCGGAGCGATCGGCACTCCGCTGGCCTCCGGTGACTACGACGGGGATCGCGACGGCGAGGTGGTCCTCATCGCCGAAGGCAAGATCCAGGTGACCGACGGCAAGCGCATCGTGGCATCCTTCGACCTCACCTGAGCCCTCAGGCCCAGCCGCCCTGCTTCCTGCGCGTACGGCGCAGCAGCACCAGAAAGAACGGCCCGCCCAGCAAAGCCGTCAGCACCCCGATCGGCAGCTCCGCCGGCGCCCCGGCGGTCCTGGCGATCAGGTCGGCCAGGACCAGTACGCAGCCTCCGGCCAGCGCGGAGGCCGGCAGAAGGACCCGGTGACCGGGACCGGCGATCAGCCTGATCAGGTGCGGTACGACCAGGCCGACGAACGAGATGGCCCCGGCCGCGGCCACCGAGGCGCCGGTCAGCAGGGAGGCCAGGAAGATGACGGCCAGCCGTACGCGCTCGGTTTCGACGCCCAGGTGGCGGGCGCCGCGCTCGCCCAGCGCCAGCAGGTCCAGGGGGCGCGACAGCAACGGGGTCAGCGCGAGCCCGGCCACGACGAACGGGGTGACGGCGCCCACCAGCGGCCAGGTGGCGCCGCCGAGGGTGCCGAGGTTCCAGAAGGTGATGGAGCGTAGTTGCCGGTCGTCGGCCAGGAAGGTGAAGACGCCCACGATGGCCCAGGCGATGGCGTTGATCGCGATGCCGGTCAGGACGAGGGTGACGACTTCGGTGCGGCCTTGGGTTCTGGCCATGCCGTACACGATGAAGGTGGTGAGGAGGCCGGTGGCGAACGCGCAGACGGCCACCGACCAGTCTCCGAACGTGCTGACGCCGAGGACGATGGCGCCGACCGCGCCGACCGCCGCGCCGGAGGAGACGCCGATGACGCCCGGTTCGGCGAGCGGGTTGCCGAAGACGCCCTGCATGCCCGCGCCCGCCACGGCCAGGGCGGCGCCGACGAGCACCGCGAGCACAACGCGCGGGAAGCGGATCTGCCACAGCACCTCGTGCTCCCCCGGCCTGGCCAGTGCCGCCAGTACCTCACCGAAGGGCACCTGAACCGCGCCGATCCCCGCCGACGCGACACACAGCGTGGCGAGCAGCACCGCGAGAGCGGGGATCAGCGCGAGCTTGAGCGCCGCCCGGCCGGGACGGGACGCGGCGAACCGCGGTGCCTCAGATGCCCCGTCCCGGCGTGCGGCAACGGTTTCGCGAGAATGGTCCCGCTCAACCGATGTGTCGGTCTCACGGGAATGGTCCCGCTCGACCGGTCTGTCGGCCTCGCGGGAATGGTCCCGCTCGACCGGAGGGTCGGCTTCGTGGGAATGGTCCCGCGACGCCGGGGTTACGGCTTCGCGGGAGCTGTGGGACGCCCGCGAGGCCGCGTTCGAGGTCGTCACCGCTGCTGGAAGGCGGTGACGAGCTTGGCGAGGGCCTGGCCGGTACGCGGGCCCATGCCGAGCAGTTCCAGATCGTCAAGGGCGACCACGCGCCCGTTCCTTGCCGCCGGAGTCTGCGCGACGCCCGGCAGCTTGAGCAGGCCCGCCTCGCCACCGATGGAGTCCAGCCCCATCTTCATGACAAGGATGACGTCGGGCGCCGCCTTCACCATGGCCTCGGCGGTGATCGGCTTGAAGCCCTTCACCCCGGCCGCGGTCCCGGCGTCCTCGCCGCCCGCCGCGAGGATCATGGCGTCGGCCCGCGTCCCCGCGCCCCCGAGCTGGTAGGTCTTGGACTGGCCGCGCAGGTAGAGGAAGGCCACGCGCGGCTTCTCGGCTCCGGCCCGCACGCTCGCCTTGGCGGCGTCGATCTCGGCCTTGGTGGTGGCGGCGAGCGCGGCGCCCTTGCCGGGCTCGCCCACCGCCTCGGCCACCTGCTCGATCTTGCCCGGCACCTCGTCGACCGAGGCGGCGCCGGTGGGCACCAGGACGATCCGCAGCCCGGCCCCCTTCAGCTGCTCGATCACCGGCGGCGGGCCGGCGTCCTCGGTGCCGACGAGCACGGTGGGCTTGAGCGACAGGATGCCCTCGGCCGCCAGCGCCCGCTGGTAGCCGATCTGCGCCTTGCCCTTGGCCTCCGGCAGTCCCATCGCGGACAGGTCCACGCCGACGACCTTGTCGGCCAGGCCGAGCTTGAAGACGATCTCGGCGACGTCGCCGGTGAGCGGGACGATGCGCGCGGCCGGCGCGGCGGCCGAGGTGGCGGGGGCGGCCGCGGAGCCTTGCGCGTTTCCGCAGCCCGCGAGCGCGATCACCGCCACTCCGAGTAGTGCCACAAGTCCGCGCTTCACGATTTTCCGCTCCCTTGCTTAGGTAAGCCTTACCTAAGCAGATGACTTCAAAGAGGTCAAGAACGGCACTGGTTACCGATCGTTCGGTCGGCTAGGCTCCTACCAAACGTTCGGTAGGAGACATGGACACAGGACTACGTATCAGAACCGCCGCGATGCGGCTCTTCGCCGGCCAGGGCTACGCGGCGACGAGCATCAGAGACCTCGCGCGGGCCGTCGACATGACCAACGCCGGCATCTACCACCACGTGGCCAGCAAGGAGGCCCTGCTCGCCGACCTCATGCGCCTGAGCCAGCTCGGCCTCATCGACGCCACCGACCGCCAGCTCGCGAGCCTGCGCGACCCCGCCGAGCGCCTGGCCGCGCTCATCACCTCGCTCACCGCCATCCACGCGCTCAACCCGATGACCACCCGCGTCATGGACGGCGAACTGCGCTCGCTCACCGCCGGCTCCAGCGCCCGCGACGAGATCATCGCCCTGCGCGACCTCTACGAGCAGCGCTGGAAGACCACGCTGGCCGACGGCGTCCAGCGGGGCGCCTTCCACGTCGCCGACCAGAAGCTGACCCGGCTGGCCCTGATGTCCATGTGCACCGGCACCAGCGAGTGGTACCGCCCCGACGGCGAGTCCACGCTGGAGCAGGTGTGCGCCGAGTTCGTGACGATCGGGCTGGCCGCGGTCCGTTCGCCCGCCCAGGTGACCATGCGGCTTGATCTCACCCTGCTGCCCGAATACCCATGGGAGCCCCATGACGATCCCCGCGTTGCTCCGGCAGGCCGCACGACTCCATAAAGACCGCCCGTTCCTGATCTTTCAAGACCGCACGCTCGGGTTCGCCGAGGTCGACGAGCGCACCGACCAGCTCGCGGGCGCCCTGGCCGACCATGGCGTACGGCCCGGCGACCGCGTGGCCATCATGCTGGACAACGTCCCCGACTGGCCCCTCGGGTGGCTGGCCGTACTGAAGGCCGGAGCGATCACGGTCCCGGTCAACGCCCGCTACCGCTCGGCCGACCTGGCCCACGTGCTGCGCGACTCCGGCGCCGTGATGGCGCTGACCTCGCCGGAATACGCCCCGTTCGTCCGCGAGGCCGGGGTTCCGGTGCTGGAGGAGCGCACCGGCAAGGCGCCGGACGTGGCGATCGATCCTTGGGACCTCGCCACCTTCTCCTACACCTCGGGCACCACCGGCTTCCCGAAGGCGTGCATGCTGCCCCACGACTACTGGACGCGTACCGCGGAGGTCATGGCCGATCTGGTCGGCTTCCGGGAGGACGACGTGGTCATGGTGGCCCAGCCGTTCTCGTACATGGATCCGCAGTGGATGGCGCTGATGTGCCTGGTGGGCGGGGTGCCGCTCGTGGTGCTGCCGCGCTTCTCCGCCTCCGGGTTCTGGCCGGCCGCCCGCCGCCACGGCGCCACCGTCACGTACGTGCTGGGCACGATGCCGATGCTGCTGTTCAAGCAGCCGCCGCACGAGCTCGACCGGGACAACCGGATGCGGCTGGTGATGTGCTCCGGCATCCCGGCCAGGCTGCACGCCGCACTGGAGGAGCGCTGGGACGCGCCCTGGCGGGAGCTGTACGGCTCCACCGAGAGCGGCTCCGACCTGCTCGTCCACCCGGACGACGACCGTACCGTCGGCACCGGCGCCATGGGCTACGCGCCGCCGGGCAAGGAGGTCAAGGTCCTGGCCGAGGACGGGCAGCCCGGCGAGATCGTGGTACGCGGCCGGCCGATGATGCGCGGCTACTGGAACCACCCCGACGCCACTGCCCACGTCTTCCGCGACGGCTGGTTCCACACCGGCGACCTGGGCATCCGCGACGAGCACGGCTACATCCACCACGCCGGACGGCTGAAGGACATGGTACGGCGGGGCGGCGAGAACATCTCCTGCGCCGAGGTCGAGACCGTCCTGGCCCAGCATCCGGCGGTGAAGGCCGCCGCGCTGGTCCCGGTCCCCGACGACCTGTGGGGCGAGCTGCCCAAGGCGTTCATCCACCTCAACGCCGGCCACGACCCGGACGACGCGACGGCCGCCGAGGTCATCGCCCACGCCCGCGAACGGCTGGCCAGGTTCAAGATCCCGGCCTTCGTCGAGTTCGTGACCGGCTTCTCCTACACGCCTTCCCAGCGCATCGAGAAGCGCCACCTGCTCCACCCCGAACGCGACCAGCGCGCCGGGGCCATCGCCATCGAGACCCCGAGGGAGACCACATGATCGACGTCAGCACGCGCGGCGAGGTGACGGTGATCACGCTGCGCCGGCCGGACAAGCTCAACGCGCTCACCTCCGACATGCGGCTACGGCTGGCGGCGGCGGTACGCGAGCACGGCCACGACGGCCGCGGCCTCGTGGTGACCGGCGAGGGCCGGGCCTTCTGCGCCGGCGAAGACCTGCACGAGGCGGCGGGCAAGTCGCTGCTGGAGGAGGTCGAGACGTTCCACGACCTGACCAGGGCGGTGCTGGAGACGTCGGTGCCGGTCGTGGCCGCGGTCAACGGACTGGCCGTGGGCGGCGCCGCCGAGTGGACGCTGTGCTTCGACTCCCGCATCGGCTCACCCTCGGCCGGCTACTTCCTCCCCGAGAACGGCATCGGCCTGTCGATCTCCAACGCCTCCAGCCTGCTCCTGCACCGCGTCGTGGGCGGCAGGGCGCTGCGGCTGGTGCTGGACTCGGCCCGGCTGGACGCGGACCAAGCCCTGGCCGCGGGGCTGCTGGACGAGATCGTGCCGCCGGAGTCGCTGGTGGAGACGGCCGCCGGCCTGGTCGAGCGCTGGACGGAGCCGGGGACGGCGACAGCCGTACATCTGAGATTGCTGCGTCCCGCGCTCGATGACGTCGAGCGCGCCTTCGCGCGGGAGACGGAGGCGGCGCGGGAGGTGGAGGAGTCGGGGATCGCCAAGGACGGCATGCGGCGCTTCGCCACGCGCGCCCGCTGAGCGGTCACGGGACGCCTGCAGCGGTCAGGGGACGAGCAGGGCGGCCACCACCAGGGCCAGCGCGACGCCGACGACCACGAGGGAGTCGACCGCCCACATGGTGGTCACCGGGCCCGCCTCCTCCTTGCGGCGGCGGGCCGCCTCGGCGCGCTCGGTGATCTGGTCGCCCACCCAGTCGGCGTGGGTCTTCCCGGCGAACGCCTCCTGTGCCGCCTGCTCGGCCTTGGTCACGGTCGGCTCGGTCCTGAGCCGGCCGCGCCTGGCCGGAGCCATGCCCCGGCCCTGGGCCTTGGCGCGTTCGCGGGCGGTCGCGGTCGGAGTCCAGAGCCGCACGGACTCCTCGCCCTCGGCCTGGGCGACGGTGATGGCGTGGGAGACCGTCACGTCGCCGACGGACGCCCACGGCATCACGGTCGTGCGGAACGGGTTGCGGACGGTCAGCGTCCGCTCCTGCAGCAGCGTGACCGGGCGCAGCGCGATGAGGTAGATGAGCGCGGTCAGCACGCCCAGCACCGCCCCGGCGACCATCGAGGACTTGCCCGAGTAGCGCAGAACCAGGTCGACGGCGTTGGCGGCGACGAACACCACCCACACCCACCCGAGCACATAGGCGAACTTGGAGCGGAAGGCCTGTTTCATGACTGCCACTTGAGCTGCGCGAACCCCGGTTTGATCACACCGTTGATGAGCGCGAGCCGTTCGTCGAAGGGGATGAACGCCGACTTCATCGCGTTCACCGTGAACCACTGCAGGTCATCCCAGCCGTAGCCGAACGCCTCGGCCAGCTTGGCGAACTCCTCCGAGACGCTGGTACGGCTCATGAGCCGGTTGTCGGTGTTGACCGTGACCCGGAAGTGCAGGCGGCGCAGCAGCCCGATCGGGTGGTCGGCGATGGAGGCGGCGGCGCCGGTCTGCAGGTTGGAGGTGGGACACATCTCCAGCGGGATGCGCTTGTCACGCACGTAGGCGGCGAGCCGGCCGAGCTTGGCGGAACCGTCGCCGGCCACGGTGATGTCGTCGATGATGCGGACGCCGTGGCCGAGCCGGTCGGCGCCGCACCACTGGATCGCCTGCCAGATCGACGGCAGCCCGAACGCCTCGCCCGCGTGGATGGTGAAGTGCGCGTTCTCCCGCTGCAGATACTCGAACGCGTCCAGGTGGCGGGTGGGCGGGTACCCGGCCTCGGCCCCGGCGATGTCGAAGCCGACCACGCCGACGTCGCGGTAGCGCACGGCCAGTTCCGCGATCTCCATCGAGCGGGCCTGGTGGCGCATGGCCGTCAGCAGCGTGCCGACCTTGATGCCGCGCCCCTCCGAGCCCTGGCGGAAGCCCTCCAGGACCGCCTCGACGACCTGGTCGAGGCTGAGCCCGGTGGTGGTGTGCTGCTCGGGGGCGTAGCGCACCTCGGCGTAGACGACGCCGTCGGCGGCCAGGTCCTCGGCGCACTCGGCGGCCACGCGGATCAGCGACTCGCGCGACTGCATGACGCCGACCGTGTGGTCGAAGGTCTCCAGGTAGCGTACGAGCGAGCCGGAGTCGGACGCTTCCTGGAACCATTCGCGCAGGTTCGCCGGGTCGTTGGTGGGCAGCCGGTCGTAGCCGGACTCGCGGGCCAGATCGACGATCGTCTCGGCCCGCAGACCGCCGTCGAGATGGTCATGGAGCAGGACTTTCGGCGCACGCCTGATCTCGTCTGGGGTCGGCTGCTGGCTCATCTCGCCATCATAATGTGCCTTGATGGCCATCCTCATCGGACGAGAACACCCCGCCGCGATTCTGCGCGGCGAGGTCGGACGCGCGCTCACCAGCCACGGCTCGCTGGTGCTGGTGACCGGCGAGGCGGGCGTCGGCAAGAGCACGCTGGTCGCCGAGGCGGCCGGGCACGCCGTGGCCGCCGGCGCCCAGGTGCTGAGCGCCGCCTGCTGGGAGGGCGAGGGCGCCCCGGGCTACTGGCCGTGGGTGCAGGTCGTGCGCAGGCTGAACCCCGCCGCCGACGTCTTCGAGTCCGCGCGCACCCCCTTCGAGCTGTACGACGCGGTGACCGCCCTGCTGGTCGCCCTCTCCCGCGAGCGGCCCGTCGTGATCGTGCTGGAGGACCTCCACTGGGCCGACGCCGCCTCGCTCAAACTCCTGGAGTTCGTGGTACGGCACGCCTGGTTCGAACGCATCCTGGTGATCGGCACCTACCGGGAGGGCGAGGCGGAGCTGCCACCGGAGCTGAAGGCGACCACGCTGGCCCTGTCCGGCCTCGGCCGCGAGGAGGTCGGCGAGCTGGTCGCCCAGACCACCGGCCTGCGGCCGGACGACGAGCTGGTGACCGAGATCCACCGGCGTACCGGCGGCAACCCGTTCTTCGTCGAGCAGGCCGCCCGGCTGTGGCAGGGCGGCAGCCCGCTGGACACGATCCCGGCCGAGGTGCGCGCGGCCGTCGAACGCCGCCTGTCCCGGCTGTCGGGCGAGGTGCGCGAGACGCTGCGGGCCGCGGCGGTGCTGGGGCGGGAGTTCGCCGACGAGGTGCTGGGGGCGAGCGTGGGGCGGGGCGTGGCCGTACCGCTGGGGCAGGCGGTGGCGGCCAAGCTGGTCGCGCCCGCGGGAGAGGGACGGCACACGTTCGTGCACGATCTGGTGCGCGAGACGCTTTACGCGGAGCTGGACGCGGCGGGCAGGCGGGCGGGGCACGCGGCGGCGCTGGGCGCGCTCGGCTCCACGGCGGCCTATCCCGCTTCTCTGGCCCACCACGCGTACCTGGCCGCCGTGCCGGAGGCGCCCGCCCTTCTGCTGGCCGCCGCCCAGGACGCCGAGGCGCGGCTGGCCGACGAGGAGGCCGTGGGGCACTACCGGCGGGCGTTGGAGGTGGTACCCGGGCTGGAGCGGGCCCGCCGTACCGGGATCGAGCTCGACCTCGGACTGACGCTGCAGCGGATCGGCGAGCACGAGGAGGGCGGGCGCGCGATCGAGGCGGCCATCGCGGCGGCCCGCGAGCTCGACGACCCCGGGCTGCTCGCGCACGCGGCGCTCAAGCTGTACCACCTCGGCTTCCCCGACTTCGTGCGCGAGGCGCACCGGCGGCTGGTGCGCGGTGAGGCCGCGGCCGCGGACGACGTGGGTGAGCAGCTGAGCGGCGCGGCCGCCGACCGGGCCAGGCACGCGGGTGACGACCAGGCGCTGGGGTTCACGCTGCTGGCCCGGCTGTCGGCCATCTGGCGGCCGGGCACTGCCGAGGAGCGGGTCGTGCTCGCGGAGGAACTGGCCGAGGTCGCCACCAGGGCGAACGACACCCAGCACCTGCTCCACGCCCTGTCCTGGCGGGCCGGCGCGCTGCTCGAACTCGGCGACCCTGCCCACACCGCCGCCGACCAGGACTTCATCCGGCAGGCCGAGCGCTCGGGGCTGCCGCTGTTCGAGCACGAGGCCATGGTGATCAGGACCAGGCACGCGCTGCTCCAAGGCCGCTTCGACGAGGCCAGGGCACTGTCGGAGACCACCCGCGAACTCGGCGAGCAGCCCTACGTCAGCGGCGCCGAACTGCGCTGGACCCAGTTGCTGTCGGCCGCCCTGCTCCAGGGCCGCTTCGAGGAGGCCGACGCGCTGCTGGCCGAGATGCGTGCCGCCGGCAGCCCCAACCTGCCCATCTTCGCGGGCGTCACGGCCGCCGAGCGCGGCGACGCCCGCGGCGCGCTGAACCACCTGACCCGGCTCATGGCCGGCGGCGAGGACCTGCTGACCTGGATGGCGCCGCTCTGGCTCCGCTTCCAGGCGCAGGCGGCGGCGCTGTCCAAGGACCCCGAACTCTGCCAGAACGCCCGTGAGGCCATCGCCCCCCACCTCGGGCAGTGGGCGGTGACCTCGACCATCGTCGTGGACGGTCCGTTCGAGCACTGGGCGGCGGTGCTCGACGCGGCCCAGGGCCGCTGGCGCGCCGCCGCCGACGGCTTCACCGCCGCCTACCGCGCCGCCGACCGGCTGGGAGCCCGCCCGTGGTCGCTGATGTCCCGCGCGCACCTGGCCGAAGTCCTCCTCGCCGCCGGCGAGGACCCGGGACCGCTGCTCGCCGACGTCGCCCGCGAGGCCGAAGAGCTGGGGATGCGGGTACGGCTGCCGCAGCGCGCGGCCAGCGTCTTCCGGCTGGACGGCGACGTGTGGACCCTGACCTTCGCCGGACGCACCGCCCACCTGCCCGACGCCAAGGGCCTGCGCGACCTGAGGACCCTGATGGGCAGTCCTGGCACCGACATCTCCGCCGTGGAACTGCTGAACCCGGCGGGCGGGGCCGAGGCGGTGGCCGCGCGGCGCATGGGCGGCGACGCGATCCTGGACGACGAGGCCAAGGCCCAGTACCGGCGGCGGCTGGAGCTCCTGGACGACGAGATCGACCGGGCGGCCGTGCGCGGCAACGACCAGCAGGTCGCCGCCCTCGACGCCGAACGCCAGGCGCTCCTGTCCGAACTCCGCAAGGCCGCGGGGCTGGGCGGACGCACCCGCCGGTTGGGCGACGAGGCGGAACGTGCCCGCAAGGCCGTCACCAACCGCATCCGCAACACGCTACGCCAACTCGACGACCGCCACCCCGACCTGGCCACCCACCTCCGCGCCAGCATCTCCACCGGCACCACCTGCCGCTACCAGCCCCCCGACCCCATCACCTGGACCTGGTAACCCCAACCCCGAAAACCCAGGGTGTTGGAGCGCGGTTAGGGGCGGAAGGCGGCGGCGTTTTCCCGGGCCCACTGGGCGAAGGTGCGGGCGGGGCGGCCGGTTACCTGTTCTACCGTGGGCAGGATCGTGGAACCGGCGGCCGGCGGGTTGGTGCCGAGCATGACCGCGAACTCGATCGTCTCCTCGTCCACCCCCCAGGCACCCATGCGTTCCCGAAGCTGCGCCTCGGTCAGCGGTTCGAAGCGGATGTCGTGCCCGCTGGCCTCGGCGAGCAGCCGTACCCGCTCCGAGGGGGTGGTGAGCTCGGGACCGGTGAGCAGGTACGTGCGGCCCTCGTGCCCGGCGGAGGTCAGGGCGGCGACGGCCACCGCGGCGATGTCGGCCTCGTGCACCAAGGCGCCCGGGTGGTCGCCGAAGACCCGGACCACGCCCTCGGCGCGCGCCTCGGCCTGCCAGTCGAAGGCGTTCGCCATGAACTCCACGCCCTGCAACTGCGTCCAGGCCAGCGAGCTCTCGCGCAGGGCCGCCTCGACGCTGCCCTCGTCCCAGCTGCTCAGCACCGAGACGCGTTCGACCCCGGCCTTGGCGGCCAGCGCGACGATCTCCTTGCCGTTGGGCAGCAGGGGCAGGCCCTCGCCGCCCACGGTGATGAGGTGCAGGGCGGTGACGCCGTCGAACGCCGGTGCCAGCGACTCGATGACCTGGAGGTCTCCGGCGGCCACCTCGACGCCCG
The DNA here is from genome assembly GCF_042740555.1 of Nonomuraea sp. NPDC059007. NCBI lineage: Bacteria > Bacillati > Actinomycetota > Actinomycetes > Streptosporangiales > Streptosporangiaceae > Nonomuraea > Nonomuraea sp. NPDC059007. The sequence goes on from NZ_JBHYJD010000004.1 coordinate 388,829, forward strand.
CGGGGAAGTTCGCGCGGGACGGGTCGCGGGTCAGGGCGCGTACGCGCTCGCCCCGCTCGACCAGCTGGGCGACGATGTGGCGGCCCACGGAGCCGGTGGCGCCGGTCACGAGAATGGTCATGGTGTCCTCCTGGTGAGCTGTTCCTTCTCACTCGGGAGGCGCTACATCGGATGTAGCGGGCGCTAGTCGCGGCGCGCCGCGTCGGGCGAGAAGGCGGGCAGGCAGACGGCCACGTACTCGGCGCCCTCCGGCCCGCAGCTGTAGCGGACCTTCTCCCCCGCCTCCGTCACGATCGACTGGCCCGCGTGCACCTCGGTGGTGCCCTCCGCGTGCTCGACGAGGACGGTGCCGCGCAGGACCACGGTGTACTCGGTGAACTCGGGCGTCTGGGCGGGCTCGTCCCAGCCGGGCGGCGCCACCATGTGGGCGATGGAGATCGCCTCGTCGCCGCTGTTCACGCGGCCGACGTGCTCGTCGATGACCTTGCCGCCGGGCACCGGAATCCGGGTCGCCCCTTCGATCTTTCTGACCACGGAGGTCAGTGTGCCACGTCGATGACGAGCCGGTTCGGCCGGTGCTGCTCGGTGACGTCGAACGCGGCGCGCCGGTCGAGCACGATGCCCACCCCCACGCGTCCCTCGAAGTCGCCGGTCCTGACCACGCTGCTGACGTTGGCGAGGTCGGCCTGGAAGATCGGGCCGCCGATCCAGGTGGGCTTGCCCTTGGCCGTGTGCGCGTCGGCCGGGGTGAGGACCATCTGCAGGTACGCGCCGCCCTGGACGTCGATCGGCTTGCCGGAGCCGTCCTCGACGAGTTCGTCCACCCAGGTGACCGTGTATCCGGGTATCTCCCCCTTGAAGTCGACGACCACGCGGTCGAAGTTCGGGTGGGTGGCGTAGCGGACGCCGTACACGATGGCGGCCTCGCCGCCGGTGCGGTCGACGTCGATCTCCGCGGTGCCGGTCGGGGCGGGCTCCCGCGGGGAGGCGGGCGGCGCGCCGGTGGTGGGCGCGCCGGTCGGTGGACTGGCCGTGGCCGTGGTGCCGCCGGTGCGGGCCGTACCGCATCCACACAGTACGGCGAGGCACAGCAGGACCGTGAGGCTGCGTGTGGGCCGCATACCCCGTGTATGCCCAGCGAAAGGGCCCCGCACCCGGCGGGGCCCTTCACGAACTGGGTCAGACCGTCTCGTACACCTTGGTCTCGTCGGCCTTGACCGCGGGCGCCGAGCGGAAGCGCAGGCCGGTCAGCGCGATGCCGAGCCCGACCACGCCCAGGATGAGCGAGACCACGATCCCGCCGCGCAGCGCCTCGATCGACAGGGTGCCGCCGGAGGTGAGCACCGCGGTGACCACGGCGAGCACGACCGCGCCACCGACCTGGCCGGAGGTGTTGAGCAGGCCGGAGGCCAGCCCTTGCTCGTCGTCGTGGACGCCGTTCGTCGCCTGGATGTTGAGCGACGGGAACGACAGCGCGAACGCGATGCCGAGCAGGACCATGCCGGGCAGCACCATCCCGAGCACGCTGGGCGCGGTGGAGATGCCGACGAAGAAGAAGGCGTATCCGGCGGCCAGCGCGGCCGAGCCGATCGTGATCAGGCGGGCGGTGCCGAAGCGGTCGGCGAAGTCGCCCATCTTGGTGGAGGTCAGCGCGACCAGGATTCCGGCGGGCAGGAAGGCCAGCGCGGTCTCCATGGCCGACCACTTGAGCAGGTTCTGGAAGTACTGCATGGTGACGAACTGGAAGCCGACGTAGGAGCCGAACAGGATCACCAGTCCGAGGTTGGCCCTGACGATGGGGCCGGAGCGCAGGATGCCGAGCCGTACCAGCGGGTGCTTCATCCGCAGTTCGGCGAAGACGAACAGTCCGAGCAGCACGGCGGCCGCGGCGAGCGAGCCGAGGGTGCGCAGCGAGGTCCATCCGACCTCGGGGGCCTGCACCACGGTGAAGACGAGCAGCAGCATGGAGGCGGTGATCAGCACGGCGCCGATCAGGTCGTGGCCGCCCTCTGCCCGCTCCTCCTTGATCTTGGGCAGCACCTTCAGCGCGGCGATCAGCGCGATGATCGCGACCGGCACCGGCATCAGGAACGTCCAGCGCCAGCCCAGCTGGGTCAGCACCCCGGACAGCACGAGGCCGAGGGAGAAACCGCTGGCGCCGGAGGCGGTGAACACGCTCAGCGCCTTGTTGCGCTTCGGCCCCTCGGGGAACGTCGTGGTGATGATCGACAACGCGGCGGGCGCGGTGAACGCCGCGCTCACGCCCTTGACGAAACGGGCGGCGATCAGCAGGGCGCCGTCGTCGACGATGCCACCCAGAAGGGAGGCCACCGCGAAGACGCCCAGAGCGACCAGGAACACCCTGCGTCGCCCGAGCAGGTCAGCCGTCCTGCCGCCAAGGAGCAGAAGACCGCCGTATCCGAGCACGTATCCGCTGACAACCCATTGCAGAGAAGAAGTAGAGAGCCCCAGGTCGTGCTGGATGGCGGGCAGCGCGACGCCGACCATCGACACGTCAAGGGCGTCGAGGAAGATCACTGCGCAGAGCACGACGAGCGCGCCCCAACGGGAAGAGGAAGTGGACATGGGATGGAACATTACATGCAAGCGCATCAAATGCAACAGCATTTAATTCCGTTGCATGAGATTTATCGGGATGGTAACCTCCGCGTCATGGACGAGGAGTTCGTGGTCGGGACCTGGCACTACGTCCTGGCCAAGCACGCGAAGGCCATGTGCTCGCTGGAGCGCGAGCTGGGCGAGAAGCACGACCTGGGCGCCAGTGAGTTCGAGGTGCTCGACCGGATGATCGGCCACGACGACAAGCTGCGTGTACAGGCGCTCTGCGGCGAGGTCCACCTCAGCCAGAGCGCGCTCTCCCGCGTGATCGCCCGCCTGGAGAAGGCCGATCTGGTCACCAGGCTCGTCTGCGACGTCGACCGGCGGGGCGTCTTCGTGATGATCACGGATGAGGGCCGCCGGCGGCACGCCGAGGCCCTGCCCACCCATCGCGCGGTGCTCCGGGACATCTTCGCCGACACCCCGGTTCCGGTCTCCTAGGCGCCGCTCCCCCACGCGGTCCGCTCGGCGTAGGCGCGGAAGGTGCCCGGCTCACGGCCGAGCACCCGCCGTACGCCGTCGGACACCGCCGCGCCCCGGCCGAGCCTGATGTGCTCGAAGAGGCTCTCCACCCCGGACGCGTAGTCCGCGGAGTATCCGCGCGCGACGAGCCGCCGCCGCATCTCCTCGCCGTCCACAGACCTGAAGCCGATGGTACGGCCGGCCGCTCGACGCCCTTGGCCACGGCCAGGTCGCCGAAGGCGCGCAGCCGTTCGGCCGCGTCTCCGGTCTGCGCGTCGACCAGGTAGGCCGCGCGTACGCCCGAGACGGCCGTGTCCCAGGTCGTCTCGTCCTGCCAGTCGAAGCGCCACTCTCCCGAGCGGGAGGCCGCCCTGGGACTGAAGCCCTGCTCACGCAGGCGCGCGACCACCCTGCGGCCGGTCTTGCCGGTGCCGCCCACTACCAAGATCTCTGCCATGACTTCCAGTCAACCCGACCTTCCTCGGACTCTGAATGGCTGGGAGTCCGGGAAAGATGTTCGAGCGTCTAGACTCGGTCTATGGAAGACGCGCTGTCGAGCCTGCTGCACGATGTCCGTCCCGCGGGGGCACTGTTCGACCAGTCGTACGTGCGGGCTCCGTGGGCGCTGCGCTTCCTGGACTGGACGCCGCTCACGCTGCTGACGATGCTCAGCGGCGAGGCCTGGGTGACGCCCGAGGGCGGTTCGCCGGTCCGGCTGGGCACCCAGGACGTGGCGGTCGTGCGCGGCCCCGGCCCGTACACGGTGGCCGACCGTCCCGAGACCGCGCCCATGGCCGTCATCCACAACGCCGAGGTGTGCACCACGCCCGAGGGCGGCGACGCCGGGGGCCTGGCGATGTGCGGCTACGCGGGCGACCTCGGCTCGACCGTCCTGCTCACCGGCACCTTCCAGGTGAAGGGCAGCGTGTCGCAGCGGGTGCTCGACGCCCTGCCCCGCGTGGCCCTCGTCCCGGCCGGGGACGGCCGGTGCGCGACCATGGACATGATCGTCGCCGAGATCAGCCGCGACAAGCCGGGCCAGCAGGCCGTGCTCGACCGCCTGCTGGACCTGCTGCTCGTCTCCAGCCTGCGCGAGTGGTTCGACCGGCCGGACTCACAGGCCCCTCCCTGGTACGCCGCGCACTCCGACCGGCTGATCGGCCGGGCCCTGCGGGCCATCCACGAGGATCCGGCCCGGCCGTGGACCGTCGAGGGCCTGGCCCGCGTCTCCGGAGCCTCCCGCGCCACCTTCGCCCAGCGCTTCACCGAACTCGTCGGCCAGCCGCCCATGGCCTACCTCACCGAGTGGCGCATCTGCCAGGCCGCCGACCTGCTCGCGAGCACCGACGACACCGTGGACGTGATCGCCCGCCAGGTCGGCTACTCCAACGCCTACGCGCTCAGCGTGGCCTTCAAGCGCACCCTGGGCATCCGCCCGAGCCAGCACCGCGTCAGCGCACGATGAACCCGCGCCAGATGACCAGCCTGCGGTGCAGGACCGGCCACTCGCCGCTCCTGATGCCCCGCAGGGCCAGGGCCAGCGGGGTGAGCGCGACGGCGGTGGCGATGACGACGCCCATGATCAGCATGAACAGGTGCTCGACGGCCATGACCGGGCCTTTCTAGTTGAAAGTTTTACTAGAAAGCGTGAACACTCGGTGCCGCCCGCCTATTTCTCAGACGAGCGTGCAGTTCTCGGCGCCGAGCTGGCTGTTCCACACGAACGTCCACCCGCACGAGTAGTCGCCCGCCGCGGGACCGAAGCGGATCGTGACCGTCGTGCCGCTGTGCCCGTCGCACCCGCCCGCGTACACCTTGTAGTAGCCGCCGCCGGTCGCGGTCCGCTGCCCGTTGAAGCACACGGCGTCGCTGACGGCCGCCTGCGCCGGCACGGCGGACACCGAGACGGCGAGCGCCGCCGCGCTCAGGGCCGCGGCCAGGCTGGATGCTCTCATGGTGCTCCTTCCCATCGTGCGCCGAGAGGGTCAGAGCCACGGTAACGAGCGACGGGTGACGGAACCCAGAGGCATCCGTCACCCGTCGGTGTGCGATCGTCACACGATCCGGTCGATGATCAGCGGCAGTTGCTCCCCGCCGGACGCGCCCACCGCGTAGCCGCCCTCCAGCGCCTCCAGGGCGCGGGCGAAGCGGGCCGTCTCGTCGGCGTGCAGCGTCATCAGGGGCTGTCCCGCCCGGACCAGGTCGCCCGGCTTGGCGTGCAGGGTGATGCCCGCGCCGAAGGAGACCGGATCCTCCTGCCGGGCCCGGCCCGCGCCCAGCCGCCAGGCCGCCAGACCCACCGCGTACGCGTCCAGCCTCGTCAGGACACCGGACTCCGGCACCTCCACCGTCATCGACTCGGCCGCCCTCGGCAGGACCGCGTCCGGGTCGCCGCCCTGGGCGGAGATCATGCGCCGCCAGGCGTCCATGGCGGAGCCGTCCTTCAGCGCCTGCTCGGGGTCCTTGCCGGTGATCCCGGCGGCTTCCAGCATCTCGCGGGCCAGCCGTACCGTCAGCTCGACCACGTCGGACGGGCCGCCGCCCGCCAGGACCTCGACCGACTCCTCGACCTCCAGAGCGTTGCCCACGGCCAGGCCAAGCGGGCGGTCCATGGCGGTCAGCAGCGCCACGGTACGGACCCCGGCGTCGGTGCCCAGCGCGACCATGGTCTCGGCGAGCTCCCTGGCACGCTCCACCGTCTTCATGAACGCGCCGGAGCCCACCTTCACGTCGAGGACCAGCGAGCCCGTCCCCTCGGCGATCTTCTTGGACATGATCGACGAGGCGATCAGCGGGATCGACTCGACCGTGCCGGTGACGTCACGCAGGGCGTACAGCTTCTTGTCGGCGGGCGCGAGGCCGGTACCGGCGGCGCAGACGACCGCGCCCGCGCCGCGCAGGACGGCCAGCATCTCCTCGTTGGACAACGACGCCCGCCAGCCGGCGATCGACTCCAGCTTGTCGAGCGTCCCGCCGGTGTGGCCCAGGCCCCGTCCGGACAGCTGCGGGACGTACGCGCCGCAGGCGGCCACCAGGGGCGCCAGCGGCAGCGTGATCTTGTCGCCGACGCCGCCGGTGGAGTGCTTGTCGGCGGTCGGCCGGTCGAGCATCGACCAGTCCATGCGCTCGCCCGAGCGGATCATCGCCTGGGTCCACTCGGCGATCTCGCGGCGGTCCATGCCGTTGAGCAGGATGGCCATGGCCAGCGCGGACATCTGCTCGTGGGCCACCTCGCCCCGGGTGTAGGCGTCGATCACCCAGTCGATCTGCGCGGTGGTCAGCTCGCGGCCGTCGCGCTTGGCGACGATGACCTCGATGGCGTCCATCAGGCTCCCTTGGTCAGGTCGTCGGGTCCGAAGGCGTACGGCAGGACCTCGGCCATGCGCTTGGGTCCGTCGGGGGTTTCGACCAGGAGGTCGTCGCCGCCGAACTCGTACAGGAGCTGACGGCAGCGTCCGCACGGCATGAGCAGTTCGCCGTGGCCGTCGACGCAGGTGAAGCCCACGAGCCGGCCGCCGCCCGAGGCGTGCAGCGCGGAGACCAGGCCGCACTCGGCGCAGAGGCTGAGGCCGTAGGAGGCGTTCTCGACGTTGCAGCCGGTCACGACGCGGCCGTCGTCCACGACGGCCGCCGCCCCGACCGGGAACTTGGAGTAGGGCGCGTAGGCGTTGCGCATCGCGGCCCGCGCCTCGTCGCGCAGACCGTCCCAGTCGATGTTCATCAGTGCTGTTCCCCCCGGCGGTACCGCACGCCGTCGGCCTTGGGCATGCGCAGGCGCTGCGAGGCGACCAGGAGCACGAGCAGGGTGAGGACGTGCGGGGTGATGAAGACGAGTTCGTTGGGCAGCTGGTCGATGACCATCCACATCCAGATGAGGATGACGGCGGCGGCTGCCGCGCCGGCCATGATCGTGTAATCCTTGGCCGTCCTGCCCGCCAGCTCCACCGGCTGCTCCGGGCGGATCAACAGGCGGACCTTGTTGCCCAGGTAGAAGAGCAGCAGGATCGCACCGAACAGGAAGATCGAGGTGACCGCTCCAGCGGTGCGGATCTTGAGTGCGTCGGCGTATCCGAACAGCGAGGCGCCCAGCGCCAGGCCGCCGGGACGCCAGTTTCCGAAGATCATGGCGGCCAGGCCGATGAAGCCCTTGCCCGCCGTCTGACCCTCGACGTATTTGCTGACGCCGAAGACGAGGAAGACGCCGCCGAGGCCGGCCATGGCTCCCGAAATGACGACGGCGATGTACTTGTACCCGTAGACGTTGACGCCGAGCGACTCGGCCGCCCACGGGTTCTCGCCCACCGAGCGCAGGCGCAGGCCGAAGGCGGTGTGCCAGAGCACGAAGAAGGTCAGCGGGATCAGAATGACCGCCAGGATGACCAGCACGTCCACGTTGCGCGTGAGCCCACCGAGGATGCCCGCCAGGTCGGAGACGAGGAACCAGTGGGTCCGCTCCAGCTTCCCGAGCAGGTCGGGCCCGGAGGAGAGCCACGGCAGGCTCAAGTGCCAGGCTTCGCCGGACATCGCCGGTGAGGTGGTGATGCCCGCTCCGGCCTCCGCCGCCGGAGTCCCCTCCTTGTAGAGGACCTCCGACAGGAAGCGCGTGATACCCGGGCCGACCAGGTTGATGGCCACACCGCTGATGATGTGGTCGACGCCGAAACCGACGGTCGCGATGGCATGGATGAGACCGCCCAGAGCACCGGCGAGGAGACCGGCCACCACCGCCGCGAACGGGCCCCACTGGTATCCGGCCCAGCCGGCGAACCACGTCCCGAGCACCATCATGCCCTCAAGGCCGATGTTGACCACACCCGCGCGCTCGGCCCACAGGCCGCCGAGCCCGGCCAGGCCGATCGGCACGGACAGCATCAGCGCCGCCGTGAAGGTGCCGGAGGAGGTGATGTCGTTCTGTCCGGAGATCACCCGGACCACCGACACGATGAGGATCAGCAGGGAGAAGCCGATCAGCGCCAGGTGGTACTTGCGGACCCGCGTCATGCTGCCACCTCAACAGGCTTGTCGGTGCCGAGCCGGCGGGCGGCTCGCCGTTCCTCCGAGCGCAGCGCCATGCGGCCGGTGATCTCGTTGAAGATGACCACCAGGAGGACGATGACGCCCTGCATGATGACGATGACGCTGGGCGGCACGTTGGCGAACTGCAACGGCCCTTGCGCCCGGTCGAGGAAGGCGAACAGCAGCGCCGCGATCGCGATGCCGGCCGGTTTGTTACGCCCGAGCAGCGCTACCGCGATGCCCAGGAAGCCCAGGCCGGGGGTGAAGTTCGTGTTGTAGGCGTGTGTGGAGCCGAGGATCTCGGGCAGGCCGATGAGCCCGGCGATCGCCCCGGACAGCACCATGGCCGAGATGACCATCTTCTTGGGGTTGACGCCGGAGGCGAGGGCGGCGGAGGCGTTCAGGCCGCTGGCCTTGACGTCGAAGCCGAACCGGGTGCGCTCCAGCACGATCCACAGGCCGATGCCCAGGAGGATCGCCACGATGAGGAAGCCCCACAGGCCGCCGCCGCGGGGGGCGGGCAGGCCGAACATCTCGAAGACGAAGTTCAGGTTGGGGAACCAGGCCGACTCGGGCAGCGGCGGCGTCGAGATGGTGAGCTGCCCCTCCGGCCGCGGTCCGACGAACGGCCCGCGGACCAGGAAGGCGGCGAGGTTGATCGCGATGTAGTTGAGCATGATCGTGGAGATCACCTCGTTCACCCCGCGGCCGACCTTCATCACCGCCGGGATCAGCGCGTAGAGGCCGCCGACGGCCGCCGCCACCACGATGATCACCGGGATCTGGATCCAGGCGGGCGCCACGAACGTCGAGCCCACGAAGGCCGCCACCACGGCGGCGATCCGGTACTGGCCTTCCACACCGATGTTGAAGAGGTTCATCCGGAAGCCGACGGCGACCGCGAGACCCGCGATGAACAGCGGGACCGCCCGGTTGAGCATGGTCGTGATCGAGTTGACCACGGCTCGCGTCGTCTCGCCGAAGTTGAAGAAGGCGGCGAACGCGGCGCCGGGGTTCGCGCCGGCCGCGATGATCGCCACGCTGGAGATCGCGATGGCGAGCACGATGGCGACGATCGCACCCGCCACCGTCAGCAGCGCGCGATAGAGCCCTGCGGGCATCACATCTCCTCGGTGGCGGTGATGGCGCCGGTCATGTAGCCGCCGAGCCGCTCGGGCGTGACGTCGGACGGGTCGAGGCGGGCGACGAGCCGCCCTCGGTAGATCACGTTCAGCGTGTCGGACAGGCCGATGAGCTCGTCGAGGTCCGCGGAGATCAGCAGTACGGCGAGGCCGGCGGCACGGGCGTCGCGAAGGTGGTCCCAGATGGCCGCCTGGGCGCCCACGTCGACGCCCCTGGTGGGGTGCGCGGCGATGAGGAAGGCGGGCTTGCCGCTCATCTCGCGCCCGACGATGAGCTTCTGCTGGTTGCCGCCGGACAGCGCGAGCGCGAGGGTGTCGGCGCCCGGGGTGCGGACGTCGTACTCCTTGATGATGCGCTGCGTGTCGGCCCTGGCCGCGCGGCGGTTGATCCAGATGCCGCTCTTGGCGGGCTTCTGCGTCTGGTGGCCGAGCACCCGGTTCTCCCAGAGGGAGGCTTCGAGCAGCAGGCCCTGGCGGTGGCGGTCCTCGGGGATGTAGCCGATGCCGGATTCGCGGCGTTTGAGCGTGGACCAGGCGCTGATGTCCTGGCCGGCCAGGGTGATCTCGCCGTGCGCCTGGCGGATGCCCATGATGGCCTCGATCAGCTCGGACTGGCCGTTGCCCTCCACGCCCGCGATGCCGAGGATCTCGCCCTTGTGGATCTCGAAGGAGACGTCGTCGAGCAGGAGGCGCTTGCCCTCGGCCTTGAGCTTGTCGACGTAGAGGCGGACGGAGGTGCCCTTGGGGACGGGACGGTAGCCGTCGGACTCCATCGTCAGGCCGGCGACCTTCAGCGCGACGGTCTCCGTCACGGTGGACTCACGGGTCTCGGGGGTGGGCAGCTCGCTGCCGACCATGAGCTCGGCGAGCTGGCGGGCGCTGCTGATCTCACTGCGCGGCAGGCTGGCGACGGTGGTGCCGCGCCTGATCACCGTGATCGCGTCGGCGATGCCGAGCACCTCGTCGAGCTTGTGGGAGATGAAGATGACGGTGAGGCCCTCGGCCTTGAGCTCGCGCAGGTTGTCGAAGAGTTCCTCGACCTCCTGCGGCACGAGCACGGCCGTCGGCTCGTCGAGGATGAGGATGCGGGCGCCGCGGTAGAGGACCTTGAGGATCTCCACGCGCTGCCGGTCGCCGACGCCGAGGTCCTCGACCAGGCGGTCGGGGTCGACGCGCAGGCCGTGGGCCTCGGCCAGTTCCTTGATCCGCTTGCGGGCGCGCGCCACGTCGAGGGTGCCGGCTCGCCTCGGCTCCGCGCCGAGGACGATGTTCTCCAGCACGGTGAGGTTGTCGGCCAGCATGAAGTGCTGGTGGACCATGCCGATGCCGACGTTGATCGCGTCGCTGGGCGAACGGAAGGTCACGTCTGTGCCGTTCACCCGGATCTGACCCTCGTCCGGCTTCTGCATGCCGTAAAGGATCTTCATCAGGGTGGACTTGCCAGCGCCGTTCTCGCCGCAGATGGCGTGGACGGTGCCGGGTTGGATGGCGATCCGGATGTCGTGGTTGGCGACGACGCCCGGGAAACGTTTGGTGATGCCCTCCAGCTCGACGGCGGGTTGCGCCGGAGCGAGCGTGTCGGAACTCATTGGTCGCTCACCGCTCCTCATCGCTGCGCCGGATTCGCGAGCTCATTGGTCGCTCACCGCTCCTCATTCGCTACGCGGCCGGCTTCGTCCCTCAGCCGCCCACTTCGCTCACTGCGCCGGATTCGCTCCGCACTCATGTGGGTCTCCAACGAGCCAAGGTGGATAGAACAAAGGCCCGGGGAGTGGACGGTGGGTCCGCTCCCCGGGCCCTCGAACGAGATTTTCCTACCCAGGTTACGGCTTGGACGGAACCTGGATTTCGCCGGAGACAATCTTCTCCCTGGCGGCGTCGATCTCGGTCTTGATGTCGTCGACCTCGCCACCGGTGGTGGCCAGGCCCACGCCGTCGACCTTCAGGTCGTAGGTGACGTTGCTGCCACCCTTGGCGCCGCCCTGGAAGGCCTTGATGAACTCGAACACGCCGACGTCGACGCGCTTGATCATCGAGGTCATGATGACCGACTGCAGGTCGGCCTCCTTGACCGTCAGACGCTGGTCGGAGTCGACGCCGATGGCCTTCTTCTTGGCGGCGGCGGCCGCCTGGAAGACGCCGAGGCCGGAGTCGCCGGAGGCGTGGTAGACGATCTCCGCGCCGTCCTGGAACATCTTCTCGGCCGCGACCTTGCCCTTGTCGGGGGCCTTGAAGCCGGAGAAGTCACCGTCGGGGGTGAGGTACTTGACGTCGATCTTGGCGTCCTTCTTGACCGACTTCACGCCGGCGACGAAGCCCGCCTCGAACTTCTTGATCAGGTCGTTCTCGACGCCGCCGACGAAGCCGACGTGGCCGCTCTTGGCCTTGGTCGCCGCGGCGACGCCCGCCAGGTAGGAGCCCTGCTCCTCGGCGAACAGCAGGCCGGTCACGTTCGGCGCGTTGGAGGCGGAGTCCACGACCGCGAACTGGATCTCGGGGTACTCCGTCGCCGCCTTCTTGATGTCCTCGCCGTAGGCGAAGCCGACCCCGATGATCGGGTTGTAGCCGGCGTCGGCGAGCTGGCGGAGCAGGTCACCGCGGTTGGAGCCGTCGCCCGCGGGGCTCAGCTCCTTGATCTCGGCCTTCAGATCGGTCTTCGCCTTCTCGAGGCCGGCGTAGGCGGCGTCGTTGAAGGACTTGTCGCCGCGACCGCCGACGTCGAAAGCGAGGCCGACCTTGAGCGCGCCCTCCTGGGGTGCTTCACTGGCCGCACCGCTGCTCGGAGCGGTGCTCGCGGTGGTCCCCCCGCCGCTGCCGCCGCACGCCGCTGCCGCCATAAGCATGGCGCCGGCCAGCGTGCCGATCGCCGTCTTGCCGAATCGCTTGCTGAGCAAGGCGACTCCCTTCCATTTCCCCGCCGTCAAACTTCATCGCAGGCGCGAAGAAATGCACGGCAACCCTGCTCGGAAGATAGTTGCTTGACCAGCGCATACCAAACCGTACAGAGGTCCGCAACCGCTCCGTTATCGACATCAGTCGCGTCTGTGACCTGGATCCGGGACATGAACCTTTGCCGAACTTTTGAGGTTGTCAAGATCTTGCCGTGACCCGTCAAGTGGCAGAGATTACGGTCGTAGGTCGTCACACTTCCCTGGAGCCACTCATGCTTCGCAGGACGGCGTTAGCCGTATCGCTGCTGCTCATCGCGTCGCTGACCGCGACGCCCGCAGCCGCGGACACTCCCACGATCAAGATCGAGAACAACGCGACCCAACCCGTCTTCTCGCGCGCCGACGCGATCACCCAGACCGTCTTCGTCGAGGTCGCCGGAACCGACAGCGACTCCGACGGCCAGGCCGACCGGGTCGCCGTCGACATCCTGCGGCCCAAGGAGACCGACCAGGGTCTCAAGGTGCCCGTGATCATGGAGGCCAGTCCCTACTACGCCGGCGGCAACGACGTCGCCAACCACCCCGTCGACGTCGACGAGAACGGCAACCCGCTGCCGAGCACGCTGCGCTCGCTGCTGACCGTGAAGGACGCCGGTCCGTTCGACGGCTACTACGACAACTTCTTCGTCCCCCGCGGGTACGCCATCGCGCTCGTCGAGAACGTCGGCAGCGGCCGCGCCACCGGCTGCCCGACCACCGGCGACCCCGCCGAGACCGCCGGCCCGAAGGCCGCCATCGACTGGCTGAACGGCCGCGCCCGCGGCTTCGACGCCGCCGGCAACCCCGTCGCGGCCACCTGGTCCACCGGCAACGTCGGCATGATCGGCACCTCCTACAACGGCACCCTGCCCAACGCCGTGGCCACCACCGGCGTCCAGGGACTCAAGACGATCGTGCCGATCGCCGCGATCTCCTCCTGGTACGACTACTACCGCGCCAACGGCGGCGTCCTCGCGCCCGGCGGCTACCAGGGCGAAGACGCCGACGTGCTGGCCCGCTACGTCCTGACCAGGCAGAACGGCCAGGCCGTCTGCGGCGCCCTGATGGACCGCATCGAGGCCGAGCAGGACCGGATCGCCGGCGACTACAGCCCCTTCTGGGACGCCCGCAACTACCTCAACGACGTGCGCAAGGTGAAGGCCAGCGTCTTCGTCGCCCACGGGCTCAACGACTGGAACGTCAAGACCAAGCAGGCCGTCCAGTGGTGGGACGCGCTCGGCAAGCGCAACGTCCCCCGCAAGATCTGGCTGCACCAGGGCACCCACCGCGACCCGTTCAGCCTGCGCGCCAAGGAGTGGCTGCGCCAGCTGCACGGCTGGTTCGACCACTGGCTCTACAACATCGACAGCGGCATCATGCGTGAGCCGCAGGCCGACGTCGAGATCGCTCCCGGCCAGTGGGGCCAGCACGCCTCGTGGCCGCTGCCGGGCAGCGCGAACATCCCGCTGTGGCTGGGCTCTGGCGGCAAGCTCGGACTGCTGCCCCGGCCGCTGTCGGCGCGCGAGTCGTTCGTGGACCAGAAGACGCGTACGGCGGAGCAACTCGTCGAGACCGTCCCCGCGGCCGACCCCAACCGGCTGGCCTACGTGACCAAGGAACTCAAGACCGACGTCCGCGTCTCGGGCACGCCCAAGATCTCGCTGCGGGCCTCGTTCACCAAGGGCGCCTCGCCGTATCTGACCGCGTTGCTGGTGGACTTCGGCACCGACACCCGCCCGACCGGCGGGCTCGTGCCGACCGGCGAGACGTGGTGTTACGGGCAGGGCGTACCGGGCGACACCGGCTGCACCGCGATCCGTACGCACGCGGTGGCCGAGACGCCCTACAAGATCGTCTCCCGGGGCTGGCTGGACGTGCGCAACCGCAACCGCATGGACCGGACGGAGCCGCTGCGGCCGGGCAAGGAGTACACGTTCACGTGGGACTTCCAGCCGCAGGACTACCTGTTCAAGAAGGGTCACAAGCTGGGTGTGGTCGTCCTGTCGACAGACTACGACTACACGCTGCGTTACCCGGCGGGCACCAACATCCGCGTCGCCCCGGGCCTGTCCTCCCTCCGCCTCCCGATCGTCTTTGGCTCCCTGAACTAGCAACCCCCTGAGTTCCGGCCCAGAACCCGTCAACCACCCAACAACCCCCTACCAACCCTGCGCACACCACACCCCGGCACCCGGGTGGGCCCGGCGCACGGGCAACCCGTCCGGCGCCGGCCAAGGGGCGGCCTTCGGCATTCGGTCGAGGGGTGAGCCTTGGCACTGGCCAAGGCGTAGGCCCTCGACCTTTGGCCAAGGAGCCGACCCGAGGCGCTGGCCAAGGGGTTGGCCCTGGGCGCTGGTCAGGGGGTTGGCACGGTGCTGGTCAAGGGGGCGGCCGTTGCGGTGCTCGGCCCGAGCGCCCGGTGACCGTGAAAATGACCGCCGCCCGCCGATGTCGGCGGGCGGCGGTCGGGTCGGCGAAGCCGTAAAAGATAGAAATCAAGCAAGAGAGGTAATGGGAAGAATCGGGGCGCCCTCCCAGAGCGCTGTGAGCGCGGTGGTGGCCATGAAGCGCACGCCGGTGGGGATGGCGCTTTCGTCCACGTCGAAGGTGCCCTGGTGGATGTCGTAGGTGACGCCGTTCTCCGGTGAGCGGGTGCCGAGGCGGGCGAAGGCGCCGGGGATCGACTCCAGGTACCAGGCGAAGTCCTCGCCGCCGAGCGACTGCTGGGTCGGGACGACGCTGGTGCCGCCCAGGGCGCGTTCCGCCGCCTCGGCCAGCATTTCGACGCTGACCTCGTCGTTGACCACGGGCGGGACGCCGCGGGTGTACTCCATCGTGGCCTCGACGCCGTAGGCGCCGGCGACCGACTCCAGGAGCGCCTTGATCAGGTCGGGGGCGGCGTGCCAGGCGTTCTCGTCGAGGCAGCGCACGGTGCCTTCCGCCACGCCGTCGTCGGGGATGGCGTTGGCCGCCGAGCCGGCCTCGACCCTGCCCCAGACCAGGCTCAGCGAGGAGCGCGGGTCGACGCGGCGGGAGAGCGCGGCGGGCAGTTCGGTGAGGATCTTGGCCAGCGCGAACACCAGGTCGGCGGTCAGGTGCGGACGCGCGGTGTGGCCGCCGGGGCCGGAGACGCGGATGAGCAGCCGGTCGCAGGCGCTGGTGATCGGGCCGACCTTGAGCCCGATCTGGCCGACGTCGACGCGCGGGTCGCAGTGCAGGCCGAAGATGCGGTCGACGCCGCTGATGCCGCCGTGGGCCATGACCTCGAGCGCGCCGCCGGGCAGTTCCTCGGCGGGCTGGAAGATCAGCCGGACCCGGCCGGGCAGCAGACCGGCCGCGGCCTGCTGGGCCAGGAAGAGCGAGGTGCCGAGCAGGATCGTGGTGTGGACGTCGTGGCCGCAGGCGTGGCAGGCGCCGGGCACGGTCGAGCGGTAGGACACGTCCTTCTCGTCCTGCAGCGGGAGGGCGTCGATGTCGGCGCGCAGCGCGATGGTCGGGCCGTCACCGCTGCCTACGTCGCAGATCAGGCCGGTGCCACGCGGCAGGACCGAGGGAACCAGGCCGACGGCGCTGAGCCGCTCGGCGATCCGCTGGGTCGTGCGGTATTCGGCGAAGGCGAGTTCAGGATGCATGTGCAGGTCGCGGCGGAACGCCACGAGGTCCTTTTCCGTCTCCGCCAGGAACGCGTCGAGTTCCCCCCGCAGCTCACGTCCCCGCATCGTTCACCGTCCCGTCGAAAAGCGGCGTGCGAGCGCCTCTACCCAGCTTCGCACAGCCGATTGCGCTGTTCTTCGTCATTTCTTGCACTGCGGTTGCAGCCGCGTCGCTTGGTGATCAACACCCGATCGGGACGATCATCCGCGGTCTGGGGGTCAGCGGTAGCCGTGCACCCGATGGCGATGCTTCGACTTTATCGCTCCGGGTGGCCCTCTCGTGGACAACTACACCAAAAGTTGGCCGGCGGCATGCCCGTAACCGCAGGTCACCACGCTGCGTGACCGGCGGTCCCACCCCGGAAATAGTCACAAGGGATCATTAGATGGTGACCCGTTGTCGCTACTCCCAAACTTGTGCGCGGTTTCGAATCCTGTCACCTTCCGGCTTGGTCATGACACGGCCGCGATGGCTGCTTTTGCGATAAATCGGTGTTTCACTCGCAATATGATCACTAATATCCCGTTCGGGGAGAAGCATGCACAGTTGAGCATCTTCGAGCCGAGTGAGGGGACCCTGGTGGTCGTGCCCTCGCTCTCCCTTCCACAGGATGAGCTGCGCCGGATCACCGGCGCGAGGTGCTACGAGGAGCGGCTCCTGTTCCTCCTGCTGACGCTCCGCAGGCCCGGGGTCAAGGTGGTCTACGTCTCCTCCGCCCCCGTGGATCCGGACATCGTCTCCTACTACTTCGGCTTCTTACCCGACCCGGATGACGCCGCCAGGCGGCTGACGATGATCAGCCTGGACGACACCCGCTCCCAGCCGCTCACCAGAACGTTGCTGGCCCGGCCCGAGGCACTTCGGCGGATACGCAAGGCGATCGACGGCGACGCGTGGATGGTCCCGTTCGTGATGAGTGACCTGGAGGAACGGCTGGCGTCGTCGCTCAACGTGCCCATCTACGGCCCGGCCATGTCGCTGGCCTACTACGGCTCCAAGAGCGGCGCCCGCGAGGTCGGCACGGAGGCCGCGGTACCCATGGCGCGCGGCTTCGGCGACCTGCACCACCAGGGCGAGATCGAGGACGCGGTCTTCTCCCTGCCCGGCGAGCGCGTCATCGTCAAGCTGAACGACGGCTACTCCGGGCTCGGGAACGCGATCGTCACCAAGAGCGACTGGTCACGGACACGCTTCTCCGCCGACGGCGAGACGTGGGAGACCTTCTCCGCCAAGATCACCGAACGCGGGGCGGTGGTGGAGGAGTTCATCGAGCACCGGCCGCTGTTCTTCCCCAGCGCGCTGGCCAGGATCACGCCCGGCGGGCACCACGACGTCGTGGCCACCCACGACCAGGTGCTCGGCGGCGCCAACGCCGACGTCTACCAGGGCTGCACGTTCCCGGCCCGCTCCGAGTACCGGCACGAGGTGGGCGAGTCGGCCGCCAGGATCGCCGCGATCCTCGCCGAGCGCGGCGTGGTGGGGCTGTTCGGGATGGACTTCTTCGCGCTGAAGGCCGACTCCGGGTACGCGGCCCTGCTGTGCGAGATCAACCTGCGGATCGGCGGGACCACGCACCCGTTCGGCGCCGCGCTGCTGACCACCGGCGCCACCTACGATCCGGCCACCGGGCTGCTGATGGACGGCACGCAGCCGAAGTACTACACGGCCACGGACAACTGCTCGGCGGCGTGCCTGCGCGGGCGCACGCCGGGCGAGGTGGTGCGCATGGTGGAGGAGCGTGGGCTCGGGTTCGATACGGCCCGCCGTACCGGGAACGTGCTGCATCTGCTCGGGGCCATCCCCGAGCACGGCAAGCTGGGCTTCACCTCGATCGGAAACTCGCGCGACGAGGCCGACGAACTCCACCGGGCCACGCGGCTCGCCCTCTGCGGCGGCTAGCCCGATTTCGGTCGGCGGCTGCCCTTGAGGCCCTTCCATCCGATGATTCCCACGGCCACGGCCAGCACGAGGTTGACGGCGATCAAGATGCCGTGGACCACGTAGAAGCTGGTCTTGTGCCCGTCTGCCAGGTTAAACCCAAGGTTGATCCACTCGAAGATCATGAACGCGCCCAGCGCGACCAGGAATCCGGCGATCTTTCGCGACATAACCACTTCTCTAGTATCAGGGGCGGATCATCGGGGGATGTGACCGCACATGGGCTACGACTCGAAGCTACGCTGAGACCGCCATGTGGACGAAACTGGTGCCGGCCACGGCACTCCTCGCGACGGTCACCTTGACCGCATACGCGGGCGCGCCTGCCGGTGCGTCCGCGACTTCCGGCGGCCCGATCGGCGGCGACCGGCTCGGCAGCCGCGGGCTCGTCGTGCCGGACGGCGTCAAGGCGCCGCCCAAGACCAAGGCCACGTCCTTCCTGATCGCGGAGGCGGAGACCGGGCAGGTGCTGGCGGCCAAGAACCCCCATGGCCGTTTCCTCCCTGCCAGCACGCTCAAGACGCTGACCGCGCTCACGCTCATCCCCAAACTCGAAGCGGGCAAGACGGTCAAGCCGAGCTCCAACGCCGTCAACCAGGAGGGTTCCGCGGTCGGCCTGTCCACCAAGCCGATCTACAAGGTGCACGACCTGTTCCGCGCGCTGATGATGTCCTCCGGCAACGACGCCGCGATGGCGCTGGCCGAGGCCAACGGCGGCCTGTCCAAGACCATGCGGGACATGAACGCCGAGGCCAAGCGCCTGCAGGCCAACGACACGGTGGCCAAGACGCCGAGCGGCCTGGACAAGCCCGGCCAGAGCAGCTCCGCCTACGACCTGGCCCTGATCGCCCGAGCCGGCCTCGCCAACCCCGATTTCAGGCGATATATCAGCACTAAGACCGCCAAATTCCCCGCACCGAAGAAGTTCTACGAGATCAGCAACCACAACAAGCTGCTCTGGCGCTACAAGGGCATGGTCGGCGTCAAGAACGGCTGGACGTCCAAGGCCCTCGGCAGCTTCGTCGGCGCCGCCAGCCGCGACGGCCACACGATCATCGTCACGATCATGCGGCACGAGGGCTACTTCTGGGAGGAAGTGGAGAAGCTGCTCGACTGGGGCTTCGCCGCCCGCGGCAAGGTCACGCCCGTCGGCCAGTTGGTGGACCCGCTGCCCGCCCAGCCCGATCCCGTCCAGCAGCAGGCCACGGCCTCCCAGCCGCCCGCCAGCGCCCCGCTGCTCGACTCGGCGGCGGCCAAGCAGACCGACACGAGCCGGACGGTCGGCATGGCCGTGATCGGCGGCGGGCTGTTCTTCGGGCTGGTGTGGCTGGGCTTCGGCATCTTCCGCAGGCGGAGCAGGGCAAGGTCCTAGCGCACGCTGCTCAGGCCGGCTCGCCGTTGCCGTTCGACGGCATCGGGGTGGGCGAGGGTGGCGGGGCGAAGCCGGTGGTGGCGGTCCAGGCCGCGACGTACAGGACCAGACGGGCGGAGAAGTTGATCCAGATCAGCAGCCCGACCAGCACCGCGAACGTGCCGTAGACCGGGTTGCTCAGCGTGTGGCTCAGCAGCAGCGTGGCCACGTGCTTGAGCAGCCCGAAGCCGATCGCGCCCAGCAGCGCGCCCTGGGCGATCGCCTTGAACGGCCGGGTGGGCCGCGCCACCCAGCCCAGGAAGATCACGAACAGCAGCCAGTCGGCGGCCACTCCGGCCAGCAGCCCGACCAGCCACACCGAACCCGTCGCCACCGGATCGTCGTGCTGGAAACCCAGCCACGCGGTGACCTTGCTGGTCGCCGACGAGGTGAGTACGGCCACGCCGGCCGACACCAGCATGGTCACGCCGATCAGCAGCAGCGAGCTCAGGTCGCGCAGCTTGCCGAGGAAGAAGTTCAGCGGCGCGGCCGTGGTCATCGACATCTCCCGCAGCGCCCCGCGCAGCGCGTCGATCGCGCCGAGCCCCGCATACAGCAGGCCCAGCAGGCCGATGATCCCGGCGGTGGCCTTGGACTGGGCGATGAGATCCAGATTCAGGGCGGGGGCCAGTCCTGGCAACTGTTCGGCGATCACCTGCTTGACCGCCTGCTCCAGCTTGCGATTGACCGACAGGACGTAGCCGAACACCGCGTAGGCCAGCGCGATCAGCGGGAAGAACGACAGGAACGCGAAGTAGGTGACCGCTCCGGCCAGCCGGTCGCCGAACTGCAGCTGGTAACGCTGGACCGTCCTGATCAGGTGGTCGGCCCCCGGCCGGCGTACCCTCCAGTGGTCCACGATCCGCATCGCGCGCTCGCGCCACGCCGCGGCCTTCTCGATCAGGTTCGCCATCGCTCGGGAAACTCCAGCGCGTTCCGGTGGTCCTCCAAGACGACTGCCCTGGTGACGGTCGTTGTACCGGCCGCGGACCCGGCGATCAAGTGTGGCATCGCCGCGAGCTGCCCGGGGAGCAGGCCACGCCGGGTTCAGGCGGGGATCAGCGCTCCCGCGCGCTTCACCACCCGGCCGGCGACCAGGACGGTCTCGACGGCGCTGGTGTCGGCGTTGAGCACGATCGCGCCGATGGGGTCGCGGGTCCCGTTCATGCCCGGGGTGTCGGTGCGCAGGAGGACGACGTCGGCCTGCTTGCCCGGAGTCAGCGAACCGACGACGTCGGCCAGACCCACCGTCCGCGCGCCGCCCATCGTCGCCATCCGCAGCACGTCCCGGGTGGTGAAGGCGAGGTTGCCCAGGCCGCGTTCCATCGCGAAGGCCGCGCGCATCAGGCTGAACATGTCGCCCGGCCCGCAGGTCACCGTGTCGGCGCTGAGCGAGACCGGCGCTCCGGCCGCGGCCGCCCGGCCGGTGATCGGGTAGCCGATGCCCAGCGTCAGCTCGTCGATCGGCGAGATCGAGACGCTGCCGCCGGTGTCGGCGATGAGCTTCAGGTCGTCGTCGGCGTAGTCGACGCCGTGGATGTAGGTGGTGGGACGCTCCAGCAGGCCGTTGCCGTGCAGGAACGCCAGGGCGCGCCGGGCGCTGTCGGCGCCCTGGCTCCCGGCGTGGACGGTCACCGGGAGGTCGAGGTCGCGGGCGAGCCGCCACTCCCACAGGGCGCGTTCCTCTCCGGCGATCTCCGGGCCCAGGGCGGCGATCGCCATGCTCAGCCGTCCAGGGGTGCGGAAATGGGTGTCGCGCACGCGGCGGGCCTCGTCACCCGGATCCTGGGGGTTGTAACCGAGGACGGCCCTGATGCCCGATTCCCGGAGCGCGGCGACGAGGGCGTCGGCGTGCTCCGGGGTGTGCGCCACCTGTGTCCAGTCGAGCAGGGTGGTCACTCCGGCGTCGAGGCATTCGCGAGCCCCGGCCAGGTTGCCCGCGTGCACGTCTTCGGGGGTGAGCGAGGGGGCGAGCTCGCCGAGGACCGTGCGGAAGTAGCCCTGGATGTCGTCGTCGGCCACCACCGCGCGGTATGCGGCCTGCCAGGTGTGGCGGTGGCTGTCCACGAAGCCCGGCAGCACCAGGCGGCCGGTGGCGTCGATGACCTCGGCGTCCTCGGCGCTCAGGTCCTTGCCGACCGCCGCGATGGTCTCGCCGTCGATGAGCACGTCCAGCTCGCCGAGGACGGTGACGGTGGGGTCGGTGTCGATGACGGTCCCGTTCTTGATCAGGATTCTCATACCCAAGAGTCTATCGAGAAAGCTTTTAGAAAAGCAATATGGTGAGCGGTATCCTCGATTCCGTGGAACACGACGAGGTCGACGCGCTGGCCGCCCGCTGGAAGGCGGCGGGCATGGCGCCCTCCCTCATCGCGGGGCTTGAGCTCAGCAAACGGGTGGCGCGTATCGACGGGCTGTTCGAGCAGGCGCTCAAGGGGGAACTGGCCGCGCTCGGGCTCACCTACGCCGAGTTCGACGTGCTGGCCGCCCTTGCCCGTACGGCTCCGCCGTACCGGATGAAGCCCAGTGAGCTGGCCCGGTCGCTGATGCTCACCTCAGGCGGGACCAGCAACGTGCTCCAGCGGCTGACCACGGCCGGATACGTCGAACGCTCGGCCGACGACGGCGACGGGCGCAGCCGATGGGTGCAGCTCACCCCCGAAGGACTGAAGGTCGCCACCGCGGCACTGGACACGGCCGTGCGCGCCAACACCGACGTGCTGGCCGGGGTACCGGAGCCCGTGATCCGCCAGGCGGCCGACGCGCTGCGCGAAGTCCTGCTGATCGTCGGCAGGCGGCGAGTGCGCTAACCGGACCAGATCGCCGGACGAGACCTGACGGCGGCCCACGAACCGACACCACCCTTCTCGCGGGTACGGCGAGCGGCCGCCTTCGCCGGGGATCCGTGGTGGCGTCCCGACGTGCCAGCTGAGGACCCGGTGGCCGTTCCCTTCCTCGCCGGACTTTCCATCTGCCGTGCCACTGGCTTTCCATCTGCCGTGCTGTTGGCTTTCCATCTGCCGCACCACGAGCTCCCGATCTGGCGCCCTGAGCTTTGGACCTGCTGTGGTCGAGAGGGGTCCGCACGGTTCACCGCAGTGCTGGTCAGCCGGCCTCGGTCCTGGTGATGGGGTAGCGGATCTCGGCGCGGGAGGCGTCGCGACGCGTCATGTTGACCTCGACAACGCGGCCTTCCGAAGCGCCGGCGGTGGCGATGCTCATCCGGGTGACGCACAACACCGGCACGCCGACGGCGAGCTGAAGCAGATCGCTCTCCTGTGGCGTGGCCGGGCGGGCGGTGATGACGCCTTCCCAGTCGAGACGGCCCCAGCCGAGGTCGTGCTCCATGCGGTCGTAGATGCCGCCGGGTCCCGTATCGGCCTGAGCCAGGACGGTACCGGCAGCGAGGTCGGCCGGCAGGTACGAGGTGGCCAGTTGGACGACGCGGCCGGTGGCGGGTTCGCCCATGATCCGGTCACGGATGACGACGGGGTCGGCGGACTGCAGGCCGAGCAGCGGGGCTACGTCGGCCGGGCACGGGCCCTGGGCGACGGTGGGCGGCTGGAGGGCGCGCAGGTCCTGCACGGTCTGGCTGAAGTAGTAGCCGATCTCGTCGCGCCACACCTGGGTGTCGAGGGCGAGAGGCGCCCGGTCGGGTTGCTCGCGCACGGTGGTCCCGCCACGGCGGACCGGGGAGAGCAGGCCTTCGGTGGTGAGCTGGGCCACCGCGCGGCGGATCGTGGTACGGCTGACGCCGTGGCGTTGCTGGAGCTCTTCCTCTTTGGGGATCTTCGTACCGGGCGGATAGACGCCCGCGGTGATCGCGTCGCGGAGCGCTTGTGCGACGTCGTGCCAGCGTGCCATGTCGTCCTCCAGCCCTAGGGGCTTATTACATCACTACCTATTGACGAAGAGATCGCCTCAGCAGACACTTCGCAATAGATAGCGACCTATTTACGAGATGGTGTGAAGCCAGGACACCAGGAGCACTCCCCCGGACACTCAACATGGGTCACGCGCCAGGCCCACAGGTCCGGCCGCAGCCGTCCCCTCTCATCAGGAGGACCTCATGAGCACGGCACCACCCGCCCTGGACTTCTTCTGGGCCGAGCTCACCGGCAGATGCCAGCTGGCCTGCACCCACTGCTACGCCGGCTCCGGCCCGACCGGCACCCACGGAAGCATGACGCTCCCCGACTGGATCAGCGCCATCACCCAGTCCCGCCGGCTCGGAGCCCGCATGGTGCAGTTCATCGGCGGCGAGCCCACCCTCCACCCGCACCTGACCGACCTCATCAGCCACGCCCTGGATGTCGGTCTCGAGGTCGAGGTGTATTCCAACCTGGTCTCCATTCGGCCGGTCATGTGGGAAGTGTTCGGCCAGTCCGGTGTCCGGCTGGCGACGTCGTACTACACCGACGACCCGGAACAGCACCAGCGCATCACCGGCCGCGGCGTCCTGCACCGCACGCGCGACAACATCGCGCGGGCGGTCGTCACGGGCATCCCGATCCGCGTGGGCATCGTGGGCGTCCTCGACGGCCAGCGCATCGACCATGCCAAGCAGCAACTGACGGCCCTGGGGGTGGCCGACGTGAATGTGGACCGGATGCGGCTCCTCGGCCGGCCCGCCCGCACGGCCTGCGACGCATCCGAACTCTGCGGCAAATGTGGGGACGGGATCGCGGCGATCCTGCCCGACGGATCCGTGACGCCCTGCCCCCTCTCACGCTGGCTCCGCGCCGGCGACATTCGCGACACCGGTCTGCCGTCGCTGGTGGGCGACGCGCGCCGGCTCGCCCGGGAACGGATCCTGCCCGCGATCACCGCAGGATCGCGGCCCTGTGAACCCAGCTGCAATCCGGGCTGCGACCCCGGCGTGAACGCGCCCGGCGGCGGCGACGGCTGTATGCCGAAGTCGCGCTGCGACCCGAACCAGCCGCCCGACAAGCCCTGCAAGCCCTCCACCACCTGCGGACCCAAGAGATGAGTCACGAGAACCACGTCGGCGCCCTCATCGACTACCTCGTCGACGCCCACGTCCTCGACCGCGCGAACCCGTGGGTGGAGGCGCTCCAGGCAGTGCCGCGGCACCGGTTCGTGCCGGACGTGGCTTGGGCCGAGCCCATGGACGACCGACCCGAACACCTCATCAACCGGCAGGTCGACCCCGCCGCCTGGTGGGATGCGATCTACAGCAACACCGCGATCATCACCCAGCGCGGCAACGGCACCGCCGAGCTCACCGATCGCTCAAGCGCGCCCACCTCATCCCTGTCCTGCCCGCACGTCGCCGTCGAGTTCCTCCAGTTGCTCGACCTCGCGCCTCATCATCGGGTCTTGGAGATCGGCACGGGAACAGGCTGGACCGCGGCCATGCTCACCCACCGCGTCGGCGACCATCGCGTCACCACCATCGAAGTGGACCGGGCCGTCGCCGCCGTCGCCATCGCCAACCTCAAGGAGGCCGAGGCCGCCCCGGCCGCGCTCGTCGGGGACGGCTCCGCCGGGCACCCGGACCACGCGCCCTACGACCGGGTGCACGTCACCTGTGGCGTACGCGACATCCCCTACGCCTGGGTCGAGCAGACCCGGCCCGGCGGCGTCATCGTCCTCCCTTGGATGCCGCCCGGCCAGCCGTTCGGGATGCGGCTCCGGCTCGACGTCCTCGACGACGACACCGCCATCGGCCGACCGACCGGCGGCGCCTCGTTCATGATGCTCCGCTCCCAGCGTCTCCCCACCATGTGGCCCGGCTACCCCGATGGGGGCGCCCTGTCAGAGACCCACTTCCATCCCCACACGGCCCACGCCGCACGGTGGACCGGCTTCGGACCATATCTGGCCGCCGCGGCTCCCCATCTGCTGGTCACGACCGCGGGATGGGAGCAAGGAGACGACGAGGCGTGGCGGTGGGTCACGCGCCTGCGCAGTACGGACAGCGCCGCCTGGGGCATCGCCGAAGTCGCAGAGTCGGGAGGGAAGACGGTGGTACGGCAAGGCGGCGCCCACACCTTGTGGGACGACTACGAGCGCGCCTACATGAACTGGTTGAAGGCCGGGAGCCCGGCCCCAGAACGGCTGGGCTTCACGGTCACACCGGCGGGCCAGCACATGTGGCTGGATTCTCCTGACCAGGTGGTGGAGCCGGTCAGACGGTGGCGGAGATGACCACGGCCGGCTTCCGGCTGCTCAGCTGGCGGCCGGACGCCGGTCGCGGCCGCTCCCAAAGGGACGTGCGAGCACCTTGTTGCCCGGGTGGGGTCCAGCTGGTTGACCACTTGGCCGGGCAACGGGTGGGTCCCAGGAAGGCGCGCGAGCGTAGCGAGCACCTTTATCCCCGGGGCGGGAACCAACTGCCCAACCACCCAGACCTGCCACGGGTGGGCCCCAGGAAGGGTCCTTTTCAGGGGGTGGGGAGGAAGCCTACGCGGTCTCGGACTTGGGCCATGGTCTGCTGGGCTACTTCGCGTGCCCTGCCTGCTCCAATAGCCAGCAGTCTGTCCAGTTCCGCCTCGTCGGACAGCAGCTTCTCCGTGCGTTCCCTGATCGGGGTGAACGTCTCCACCACCGCCTCGGCCACTTCCTTCTTGAACGTCCCGTACCCCTGCCCGTCGAACCGGGCGACCAGGTCGGCGATCGACGTCCCCGTCAAAGCCGAGTGGATCCGCAAAAGGTTGGAAATGCCGGGCTTGTTTTCCTCGTCGAAGACGATCTCGCTGCCCGTGTCCGTCACCGCTCGCATCACCTTCTTGCGCAGCGGCCCCGGCTGCTCCAGCACGTCCAGGATGCCCGCCGGGCTGGAAGACGACTTCGACATCTTCGCCGTCGGCTCCTGGAGGTCGGTGATCTTCTCGACCTCCTTGAGGATGTGCGGGGCGGGGAGCGTGAACGTGTCGCCGTAGCGGTGGTTGAAGCGCTGGGCCAGGTCGCGCGTCAACTCCAGGTGCTGCTTCTGGTCGGCACCGACCGGAACGCTGTTGGCCTGGTACAGAAGGATGTCCGCAGCCTGCAGGATCGGGTACGTGAACAGGCCCACACTGGCCGCGCTCTCACCGAACTTCGCCGACTTGTCCTTGAACTGGGTCATCCGGGCCGCCTCGCCCATCCCGGTCAGGCAGTTGAGTACCCAGGCCAGCTCCGTGTGCTCGCGTACGTGCGACTGCACGAAGACGGTGCTGCGCTCAGGGTCGAGACCCGCGGCGAACAACTGGGCCGCGGCCACCCGCGTTCGGCGGCGCAGCGCGGCGGCCTCGGTCGGCACGGTGATGGCGTGCAGGTCCACCACGCAGTAGAAGGCATCGTGGGTCTCCTGCAACGTCACCCACTGGCGGACGGCGCCCAGGTAGTTGCCCAGGTGGAAGGAGTCCGCCGTGGGCTGGATGCCGGAGAGTACACGAGGTCTGGCCATAGCTGGCAATTGTGTCAGGTATCCCCACCCGCCTGCGACTCGATCAGGCCGGGTCGGCGTTTCACCCTGACCCGGGAGATTCTCCGGCCGTCCAGGTCGGTGACGGTGAACTCGAAGCCGGGGATCTCCACCTTCTCCCCCGCCGCGGGAACGTGGCCGAGCATGGCCATGACGAAGCCGCCGAGCGTCTCGTACGGGCCGTCCGGCAGCCGGATGCCGGTCTGGGCGCCGAAGTCGTTGAGGTTGGTGAGGCCGTCGATCTCGATCTCACCGGCGGGCAGGATGACCGTGTCGTCTTCGATGTCGTACTCGTCCCTGATGTCGCCGATCAGCTCTTCGACCAGGTCTTCCAGGGTGACGATCCCGGCGGTGCCGCCGTACTCGTCCACGACGATGGCCAGGTGGTGTCCTTCGTCGCGCATCTCCGACAGCGTGCTCAGCACCCGCTTCGAGGCGGGCACCAGCTTGACCGGGCGGATGGGCACCAGCTCGCTGATGGGTTCGATCCGGCCGGTGAGGACGGGGTCGAGCAGGTCGCGTACGTGGACGAAGCCCAGGATCTCATCGTAGGACTCGCGGAAGACCGGGAAACGGGAGTGCGGCAGCGCCGCCACCAGCACGGCGGCCTCGGCCAGCGGCGTGTCGGCCTCCATGAACTCCACCTCGGTCCGCGGCAGCATCACCTCCCGCAACTGCCGCTTGCCCGCGGCGAACACCTCGGCGATCAGGTTGCGCTCGTCGAGGGTCAGCTCGCTGTGGCCGACGACCATGTCCCGGAGTTCCTCGGTGGTCATCTGCTCGCGGTCGGCGTCGGGGTTGCCGCCGAACAGCTTCATCACGCCGTCGGTCGACTTGGACAGCATCCAGATGATCGGCCGCGACAGGGTCGCGATCCAGTCCAGGAACGGCGCGACCACGAGCGAGAGACCCTCGGCCCGCTGCCTGGCCAGCCGTTTGGGCGCCAGTTCGCCGAGTACGAGCGAGACGTAGGAGATCGCCAGCGTCACCAGCACGAGGGCCAGCGCGGGCGCCACGGCCTCGGGCACGCCCCACTCCCGCAGCTTCGGCCCCAGGGCGGCGCCGAGCCGGTCGGCGCCGAACGCGGCCGACAGCATCGTGGCCACGGTGACGCCGATCTGGACGGCGGACAGGAAGCGGTTGGGGTCGCGGGCGAGCTTGGCCACCAGCTCGCCACGCCGTCCCTTTTGGGCAATTTTGCGAACCTGGCTCTCCCGCAGGGAGACCATCGCCATCTCGGCGGCGGCGAAGAAGCCGCCCACGAGAATGAAGAGCAGGACCAGGGCGACGTTGGCCGCGACGGTGTCAAACATGGTGGTTGGCAGCGTACTCGGCGTCTTTCCCGCGTATGCTGAACGGCAAGCCGTACAAAATCCAACATATTTCACCAGGAGTGCACATGAGACTGTTGGTCACCGGAGGTGCCGGATATGTCGGCAGCGTCGTGGCGGCGCAGCTCGTCGAGGCGGGCCATGAGGTGACCGTGCTCGACGATCTCTCCACGGGACACAGGGACGCGGTTCCCGGCAGTGCCCGGTTCATCCAGGGAGACATCGCCGACGCCCATGACGCGCTGGAGAACCAGGAGGCGGTGCTGCACTTCGCGGCCAAGTCCCTGGTCGGCGAGTCGGTGGAGAAGCCCGAGCTCTACTGGCGGCACAACCTCGGCGGCACGCTCGCCCTGCTGGAGGCCATGCACGCCCGGGACGTGCGCCGCATCGTGTTCTCCTCCACCGCTGCCACGTACGGCGAGCCGATCCACGACCAGATCCTGGAGACCGACCCGCCCCGCCCGACCAACCCCTATGGCGAGACCAAGCTGGCCGTCGACATGACCCTGACCGCCTTCGCCGCCCTGCGCGGCCTGGGCGCGGTGAGCCTTCGCTACTTCAACGTGGGCGGCGCCTACGGCACGCTGCGCGAACGCCACGCCGTCGAGACCCACCTGATCCCCAACGTGCTCAAGGTCGCCACCGGCGAGCGCGAGGAGGTCCAGGTGTTCGGCACCGACTACCCGACGCCCGACGGCACCTGCGTGCGCGACTACATCCACGTCTCCGACCTGGCCAAGGCCCACCTGCTGGCGCTGGCGGCGGTCACGGAGGGCGAGCACAAGATCTACAACCTGGGCAGCGGCACCGGCTTCTCGGTCAAGCAGGTCATCGACGTCTGCCGCGAGGTGACCGGCCACGCGATCCCGGAGAAGCTCGGCGCGCGCCGTCCGGGCGACCCCGCGGTCCTGGTGGCGTCCTCGGAGAAGATCCGCGCCGAGCTGGGCTGGAAGGCGGAGCGGACGGACCTGCCGTCCATCGTCTCGGACGCCTGGAGTGCGCTTTCCCGCATATGAGCCATGGCATCGCGGGATATGTGCTGTGATACCGAAATGTGAGGATGCTTTCACCTAGAGTGCTCTTCGTGGCACTCGTCGCAGGTGGCTGCACGCTGGCCGCGGCCGGGGTGGTGTTCGCGACGTCGCCACCGGCTCCGGCCCCCGCCCCGCCTCCCCGCTGCCACCTGCACGAACATCTCACGCCGTGACGCGCAGCCGGGCCCGGTTGTCGGCGGGCCGCCGGTCGCCGAGGCGGCTGGACCACACCCCGGCGCTGGCGTCGACCGGCCGCCTGGGCGCCCTGAGCGTGAGCCGTATGCGCAGGCGCTCGTCGGGGCCGACGGCCCGCAGCCCGCACGCCACGTACCCCAGCTGGGCCCGGCAGCGCGCGCCGAGCGCGGACACCAGCCTGGCGCGGCCCGTCCTGAGATAGACGCGGGCGTCCCTGACCATGCGCGGGCCCCGGTTACGCACCAGCGCGGTCATCGCGAACCTGCCGCCGCGCGCCCGGCCGGACAGGCTCAGGCTCAGGTCGGCGCCCTCGTCCACGGCGGTCGAGACGGTGGCGGCGTTGTCGCTCTCGTCGGCGTCGCGCACCTCGGAGGTGAGCGTGGCCGCCGCCTTCAGCGGGCCCCGCGCGTCCGGCCGGACGATGCCGGTGATCGTGACGCCGCCGGTGCCGCCCGCCCGGATGTCCATGGGCGAGGTGCACACCACCTCGTACACGCTGACGCCCCGTGCGCAGGTCGCCACGTCGACGCTGACGACCTCGACGCCCGCGGGCAGCGTCACCTTGAGCACGGGCAGCACGGCGTCACCGGGCCCTGCGTTGCCGACCTCTGCCCGGTAGATGATGGGTTGTCCTGGTTGAGCGACATCCGGCCGGGCGGTCAGCCGTACGGAAAGGTCGGCGGCGCCCCATCCCGGCCCCGCGTGGGCGAGTCCCGGAACGCCCGCCAGCATGACTCCCATGAACCCGGCGAGCATTTTGCGCCGCATGTCCGACCCCCCGTGCAGTACGCCTCAATTGAACGTGCTGACCTGGGTGATCATCATCGCGACACGCGGTAGCCGTACCGAAAGCGAAAGGCGCGCGCCCGGACGGACGCGCGCCTTCGGTGGAGACGCTCAGATGAGGCCGAGGCCCTTGACGGCGTCGCGCTCCTCGGCGAGCTCGCGCACGGAGGCGTCGATGCGCTCGCGGGAGAAGGCGTCGATCTCCAGGCCCTGGATGATCTCCCACTTGCCGCCCGCGGCGCGGACCGGGAAGGAGGAGATGAGGCCCTCCGGCACGTCGTAGGAGCCGTCGGAGACGATCGCGGCGGAGGTCCAGTCGGTGCCGTTGACCCAGTCGTAGACGTGGTCGATCGCGGCGTTGGCGGCGCTCGCGGCGCTGGATGCGCCACGGGCCTCGATGATCGCGGCGCCGCGCTTGGCGACGGTCGGGATGAAGGTGTCCTTCAGCCAGTCGTGGTCGACCTGCTCGGCCGCGACCTTGCCGCCGACCTCGGCGTGGAAGAGGTCGGGGTACTGCGTGGCCGAGTGGTTGCCCCAGATGGTCATCTTCTTGATCTCGGTGACCGGGACCTGGAGCTTGGCGGCCAGCTGCGACAGCGCGCGGTTGTGGTCGAGGCGGGTCATCGCGGTGAAGCGCTCGGCCGGGACGTCCGGGGCGTTCTGCTGGGCGATGAGCGCGTTGGTGTTGGCCGGGTTGCCCACGACCAGGACCTTGATGTCGTCGGCGGCGTGGTCGTTGATCGCCTTGCCCTGCGGGCCGAAGATGCCGCCGTTGGCGCCGAGCAGGTCGCCGCGCTCCATGCCCGCCTTACGCGGCATGGCGCCGACCAGCAGGGCGACGTTGGCGCCGTTGAAGGCGACATTGGGGTCGTCGGTGATCTCGATGCCCGACAGCAGCGGGAACGCGCAGTCGTCGAGCTCCATCGCGGTGCCCTCGGCCGCCTTCACCGCCTGCGGGATCTCCAGCAGGCTCAGCTTCACCGGAACGTCGGCGCCGAGCAGCTGCCCCGACGCGATGCGGAACAGCAGCGCGTAGCCGATCTGACCGGCGGCACCGGTGACGGTTACCTTGACGGGCGTGGCCATGGCCTTCCCCTAACTCGCAGGATGAATCATTGACTTTCGGATGTTACCCGGTCGTCATCCGCAGGGTTCCATCTCGGTCGGGTTCAGCTGCGGTTTGAAATCCACGTTTCCGAAATGCCTGCTCACGAGCTTCTTGATGGTGCCGTCGCGCTGAAGCCCGGCGATGACCCCCGAGACGGCCTTGCACGTCCTGGCGTCGCCGCGCTCCATGCCGACGGCGTAGCGCTGGCTGCTGAGCCTGGCCCCGAGTACGGCGAAGCGCATGCTCGCCTCCCGGTCGGCGAACCCCGCCAGCAGCAGATCCTCGCCGGGGACCGCGTCGACCTTGCCGCTCTTCAGCATGTCCATGCACTGGGCGTAGTGGTCGGCGGGTATGGGCGTCACCTCGACCCGTTCCTGCACGCTGCGCACGGACGGACTGGGGGGCGCGCAGAGGTTCATGCCCTTGAGGTCGGCCAGCTTCTTGGCGGTGCCCGCCCGGACCAGCACGTCGTGGTGGGCGACGTAGTACGGCCCGGCGAACAGCACCTCCTCGTCGCGGTCGATGGAGTAGGTGGCGACCACGAGGTCCACCTTGCCGGTGTTCAGGGCGGTGGCCCGGTCGAAGCGGCCGACCTGCGCGTACTTCACGTCCTTGGCGCCCAGCGCCTTGGCGATCAGCCCGGCCAGGTCCACGTCGAAACCCTGGAACGATCCGCCCTGGCCCAGGCTGATGCCCGGCAGGTCGCCCTTGACGCCGATGGTGAGTTTCCCGGTCTTGGCGATCTTGTCCATCGCGGAGGTGAACGGGCCCGGCTGGGGCGGCGTGTTCCCGCCGTTCACCGACTGCGACGGCTGCGCGCCGAAGGCCACCGGCCAGTCGTTGAGCACCGCCAGCACCGCGGCGGCGGCCAGCACCACCAGCGCCACGACCACCGCGATCCAGCGCCCCGGGCCACGCCGCCGTACCTGCGGCGTCATGGGCGGCCTCTCCTGCCGCATCGGGGGCCGGTCCGACAGGCTCGCACGCACCGGCTCCGGCACTGCGGGAGGCGGCTGGGTCGTATGACCGGGCACCCCGGACTCGCCCGGCTCGGCGGGCTTGCGCGCGTCGGCCAGCGTGGTGCGTACCCGGGTGAACGGCGTGGTGTCGTCGCTCGCCACCTCGGCGCCCCTGGACAGCACCGCGGTGGAGGCGCCCGCGGTCTCCGGCTGTCCCAGCAGCCGCAGCAGAAGCTGGTCGGCCGTGGGCCGCGCCTGCGAGTCCTTGGCCAGCGCCGAGGCGACCACCCCGCGCAGCGGCTCTGGCATCGAGCTGACGTCGACCTCGTGGTTGAGGATCCGGTTGAGCACCACCGCGATCGAGCTGCCCTCGAAGACCGTGACCCCGGTCGCGGCGAAGGCGATCGTCGCGCCCCAGGAGAACACGTCGGTGTAGGGGCCGACGTCGTCTCCGGCGATCTGCTCCGGCGCCATGTAGGCGGGCGTGCCGATGGCGCGGCTGGTGATCGTGCCGGTGGAGTCGATGATGCGGGCGATGCCGAAGTCGACCACCCTCGGGCCGTCGGCAGCGATCAGCACGTTGTCCGGCTTGAAGTCGCGGTGCACGATCGAGGCGTGGTGGATCGCGGTCAGCGCGGTGGCGGTGCCGATGGCCAGCCGGTCGAGGGCGGTGCCGCGCATCGGGCCGTCGTTCTCGATGACCTCGCGCAGCGGCAGGCCGTCGATGTATTCGCTGGCGATGTAGGGCGTGTTGCCGTCGAGGTCGGCTTCCAGGACGCGGGCCGTACAAAAGGAGGCGACCCTTTCGGCCGCCTTGAGTTCCCGCGCGAAACGGGATCTGGCGATGGTGTCACCGCTGAACTTGATGTGCAGGAGCTTGATCGCCGCCCGCTCACCCTGCTCGTTGACACCCAGGTAGACGATGCCCTGCCCGCCCTCGCCCACGCGTCCGGTCAGCTGGAACGAGCCCAGCTGCTCGGGATCGCCGGCGACGAGCGGCGCGATCTGCGGCATTGACCATCCCCACGTGTATACAAATCCCAACGAGGCAAACTTTACGACGCTCATGAAGCTCTCAGGGAACCGTTAACCGTTCGTGACGTCGCGAACGGCCTTCTCCACGGCCGACTGGAATGACATTCTGTCGCCATGCATGACATCGTCCTCTTCGGCGCCACCGGTTACACCGGAAAGCTCATCGCCCGCTACCTGGCCGGGATCGAGGGCCTCAGCTGGGCGGTCGCCGGCCGCGACCGGGACAGGCTGGAGGCGCTCGGCCACGGCGTGCCCGTCCTGGTCGCCGACGTGGACGACGCCGCCTCGATCGCCGCGCTGGCCCGTCAGGCGCGCGTGGTCATCACCACCGTCGGCCCCTACGTCCGCTACGGCGAGCCGCTCGTCGCGGCCTGCGCGGAGGCCGGAACCCACTACGTCGACCTGACCGGCGAGCCGGAGTTCGTGGACCGCATGTACCTGCGCCACCACGAGCGCGCCGCCGCCTCGGGAGCGAAGATCGTGCACGCCTGCGGTTTCGACTCCATCCCCTACGACCTCGGCGTCCTCTACACGGTCGGCGAACTGCCGGAAGGCGTGCCGCTCAAGGTCAGCGCGTTCCTGCGGGGCGGCGGGCGGCCGTCGGGCGGGACGTTCCACTCGGCGGTGACCTCGATGTCGCGGGCGCGGCAGATGGCCGAGACGGGCCTGCGCCGCCGCGCGGCGGAGACCCGTCCACGCGGGCGTTCCGTGGACGTGCTGCCCGGCCTGCCGAGGTTCGTGGGCGGGTACGCCCTGCCGATGCCCACCATCGACCCGCAGATCGTGGGCCGCTCCGCCTGGGCGCTCGACCGCTACGGCCCGGACTTCACCTACCGCCAGTACATGAGCGTGCGCCGCCTGCCCGGGGCGCTGGCCCTGGCCGGGGGCGCGACGGCACTCGGGATGCTCGCCCAGCTCCGCCCCACGCGGGAATGGCTCCTGAACCGTCTCAAGCCGGGCGAGGGCCCCACGCCGGAGGAGCGGGCCAAGAGCTGGTTCAAGCTGACGTTCCTCGGCGAAGGGGGCGGCGCGCGCGTGGTCACGGAGGTCGCCGGACGCGATCCGGGCTACGGCGGGACCGCCGTGATGATCGCCGAGGCCGCGCTGTGCCTGGCCTTCGACGACACGCCCCAGGTGGCGGGTCAGGTGACGACGGCCGCGGCGATGGGCGGTCCGCTCATCGAACGCCTGAGCCGGACGAAAGCACTCACCTTCGCGGTGCGGTCCTAGGAACCGTTTCTTAGATCTGCTGACTAGTTGTGGTGATGTTGTCACGATTGGGTCATGGGTCGTGGTGATCTGACCAATGCGGAGTGGGAACGGCTCAAGCCTCTGCTGCCTGAGGGCGGCGG